>JAFLCC010000003.1 GCA_017302835.1 Deltaproteobacteria bacterium
GAGTATTTTAAGCTTAAAATAATGCAAAAAGTTGGCTACCTAAACAGCCGTTTTGCCCTGCAATGGAAGTATGACCCTGAATCCAATTAAACCCCTATCCCCACAAAAAGAAGAAAGAGGCAAATTACCACATTTTTAAATTACAATGACTAAAGCTTATACATAAAATTGCTTGAATTTTGATGGCATATCCTTGCAACGGTTTTTTAAAATGAATCCTGATATAATTTGAAAGATAAGGGCAAATAAATATGATATCATTTCTTAAGTTCTTGATAATTGTATTCTTAATTTCTATTGAGGTGTTCAGTCAACATGCTTGTCTTGATAGTTATCTAGGCAGTTTTGAAATTGACCAATTTAAGAACTGGAGTTTTTTAAAAAAAACATTATTAGAATCTGGACTGGTTACAGATATTGGTTCAATTAGAGTTGAGTTTGTTGATGCGTCAGCAGGGATTGGAAGTTCGACCTTAAAGAAAATTCAGACTGAATTTTCAGACATTAATGCTGCTCTAGTCGAACGGTTTATTAAAGTAACGTATGTCGATAATAATGGCAATGATCGAACTAAATTTTTTAGTGTAAAAACAGAAAACTATAATTCTAGTAGTAAATGGAAATATTCGATTTTAAGTCATAATAATGAATTCCCCCCTGAAGATGTTTATTTGGATTTAGTTTTTGGAAAGAAAATCAATGATTCTTTTAAAATTTTATCCAGCATAAGACTTGAGATAGAGACTGTTCACAAGAAAATCATAAATTCAACTGCAGTCAATAATTATATTTTGGGAGATAAATTATTTTCTTTAAGTAATGAAATGAAACGACTAGCTGCTAAAAACTCTAGTTCTAATTTATCGCCTGATATTGTCGAATTTATAACCAAATGGAATAACTTCAAGAGACTAAATTTTCCAAATCAGGAAACAATCAAGCTTTCAAAATCTTTAGTTGAACATGCAATAAAAAGCAGATATTTCGAGGATGCAGGAGGCAACAATACAGTTACACCAACTTCCGCGAATTTTGTCGAATGGTTAAATTCAGCCTCAGTTTTCTTAAAGTTTTATACTCCTTTGTTGGGAACTAGTGTCGTTGAAAAAAATGAGAATTTTGTAAAATTCGAATTTACAGGAATGATTTCAAGAGAAATTTCGAAATCATTTGTCGAAAGAAAACTTAAGCTGATAAATTTATTAGAATTTTCAAATGTAGAAATTACTTCTTTAAAAGATTCCTCATTAAATCATGTTTCTATAAAATTTTCTAACATTTCTTTATTAAGACAAAATGAGCTTAAAAACTTGGTAACATTTTTCAATAGCCTTGAATTCTTTTTTGAAAGTGAATCAAATCAGGGCCAAGCCCTCAGTTGGAACCGTTTAGAGGTCATCTCTTATTTAAAAAAGAAAAGTAGAAAAAATTTACAAAGATTAAATTCTTTAGATAAGAAAATAATGTTTATTAGAAAAGCCTATCTGGAATTTTATAGAAATAAAACCAGATCACTTAATTTTTCAGATTTAACTTACAATAAATCTAAAATTTCAAATCAGGAGGTTCTTCAATTTTTAGAAGAAGTCTTTCCTAATCTTTCAGTAGAAGAGAATCAGATTATTACCACAAGAAAAAATCAAAATATAAAAGATTTTTTGTCTTCGCTTAAACTGTGATTAAAACCTTAGGCGTAGACGTTTAGATTTAAGTAGTTTTTTCCATTAAACAGTCTTCTTTGTTTGTGTTCCTATAAATACATATTTAATTTTTCTTCTTAAATTTTATGCAATAAATTTTAATCATTTTTTAATAGATACGGCATTCATCTCGAAGGTCCATGGATTTCTCTATTGAACTTTTGATTTTCCTCCATTTTCTTTAATAATTTTTCGTCTTTACGCTTATGCCATTCTTCAAGAGAAAATGGTTTTTTCATACACAATTCCAAATTAATGGGTTCTTTACCATGACAGTTTATTTTCTTCGTTTCTCTTTCACAAGAATAAACAACTTCGGTATAGGTTATTTCACTGCCTTCGTAGTTTTCGATTTTCATGTGGGCATTTACGATCTTACATTTGTTTTTAACGACCGACCTATCCTTGCCTTTTTCGTCAGCCTTAGCAGAAAACGCAGCGAGAAAAACAAAGGAATAGACCATAATAAATTGAAGCATAATGCCCCCCCTCATCTAAGATTTCTAGTTCAGCTCTCATGTCGGTGGAAAAATGAGGAAGCTAAAGTAGAAATCTTAAGTCTAGCCCAAAGTCGATAATTGATAGCCATTCTTTCTGCGTTTGTTGTTGCCTCATTGCTTCTTTGTGGCATTTTGCCTTTACTTCTTATTGAGGGTAACTAATTTATTTCGTTTTAGGGAGTTCTCCATCATTATAAATGATTTATCTTGATAGGTTAAATCATTTTGGAGTACTCCCTTTTTAGATTCTACCGTATTCAGGACTTTGACGGGGATAATACTTTCATTTGACTTCTACAAAATCCAAATCAACTTATTTCAAATTAAATAAATATATATTTAAATTTTAATCTGATCCTTTCAGCCTTAATCAATTTCAGCAGGGGCCGAGACATTGGTGATAGCAGAACTCCAATCAGAAAGATCAACTAAACTCGAAGTTGTTGAATTGTCGACAACAGCCGATTGCCCTGTTTTATTATAACTAAAGCTTCCAGAAGATGACTCACAGCTATTTACAGGGTCATAGACAATGCTACTTGAAGAAGCCGTAAAATAAGTTGAACTACGAGTTAAAACTTGTTTTTGTACCTTTGTCACCCCGTTATGATTTCCACCAGGTCCTGCCCAATTGCAAATCATACCTGAAATTGAACCAAGAGACGAAGTGCTAACTGTATTTGGACCAAAACCAAAATAGGCCACGGCATTGCTTGCATCTGTGATTTTTACATTTAAAACTCGAGTATGTGAATCCCCTTTACCTGCCTGCCAAGCATATTGGTAAGTTCCAACTCCTGAAGACGGTGTGAAATCTGCTAAAAGGATATTGGCATTATTTCCCCACCCACCATTATTTGAACTGTAAGTTTTTGTTAAATCGACACTGTAATTTGTGGAGCTGACAAAAGGGTTTGCAGAACTGCCACAAAAGTTCGCACTCTTCAGAATGTATTTCATATTTCCAGAAGCTGTTTTTTCATAAATGATAGAGCTGCCATCCACTTGTCCAGAACTTGAACCTGAGCAATTTCCTGCAAAACCAGAATCTTGATTTGAATCAGCAATCGAAACAGAAACTTTGCCCGTAAATGTGGTTTCGTCTTGAACGCCAGCAGGCACGTGTTTTAGCCGAATAAATACCGTCTTTGTTCCTACCGTGGCATTGATTGTTGAAAGATAAACCGGTTTACCGTTTGTATCTGATCCTCGCGCCAAAGTAGCGGAAGTCACTGTGGCAAGTTCATTATTTATTTTTACCTTTCCATTTAAAGCTGTCGTCACCGTGATGGACTCTCCAGCATTCGCAGGAGCTGACAGACCAGCTGTTTTAGCTGCACACAACATGCTAGCTACCGTAAAAAAAGCTGTATCTATTTGCGAAGCAACCCCTTTCATACGGCTATTTAGCTCAGCGGCTGAACAAGCCTCTCCGCTAGATTCAGCTGCGTCCCATAAGCCCAAATCGCCTCCCGGCAAGCTCGAAGGATTCGGTGATAAACTTGTATCGGGATGTGTTCCAGACAATTGAAGATTGGGACCATAGCAATTGGCATTTCCAGAACTGTAAAGATTTATATTAACAGAACAGGCTTCAGAAGTAGCTCCATCTAAGAGAGTGGTAAGGGCTTCTTTTTTCTTGTCAGCAGTATCCCCTGCATCAGCAAGGGTATTAAAATCACTTTCCGTTTTAATCAAGGTGCTTGCAGAGGCGCTTTTCTGAGCGGTAGGTGAAGATATGGCCGCCTCTTCGGGAAAAGCCGCTTTGTACAAAGAGATGACTTCACCTGCAGCACTGCCACCATCAGAACTTTTACTACACGATGCTTGATAGATCATCCCCAAGGCCAAAATCAATATGGCTAAAATTCGTCTTTGAAACATGATGAATTCCTTTCATTTTCTATTATTTCATTTTTTCGCAGATTAAAGAATAAGCAATTTCCTTATGTTGATTCAAGACCAATTGTTTTTTTTGGCCTTTTGTATTTACAAAACCTTTGACTATTTTATTGCTAGATTTTCGGAATCTAACGAAAGTCTTAAAGACTTCAATTGTCAAAATAAAGTCGCAATGATACTAATTTTCTAGATGAAATTATCTTGTCCTGCTTGTGGTGCAGAAATTGTATTTAAATCTCGGTCTTCAACTTTTGGCGTATGTTCGTTTTGTAACTCGACGCTTGTCAGGCACGATAAGGATATCGAAAGCTTGGGTAAAATGAGTGAAATGCCACAGGACCTGAGTCCTTTGAAACTCGGAACGACAGGTGTTTTTGAAAAATCAAATTTTGAGATTGTCGGTCGTCAGCGAATTGGTTGGGAAAATGGGGCTTGGAATGAATGGTACCTGCATTTTGATAATGGCAAAGAGGGTTGGCTTGCTGAGGCTCAAGGATTTTATATGGTGAGTTTTCAAGTTTTTGAAAAAATAAAAATTCCCGATTTGTCGAGTTTAAAGGTGGCTGAGCCAATTCGAATTCATGAAATAAATTTTGCTGTAGAGGATATTCGTGAAGTTGCCTGCATTGCAAGTCAAGGCGAATTGCCATTGCTGAGTATTCAAGGACGAAAATCAACAAGCGTTGATCTGGTTGGAAAAAATGAACAGTTTGCCAATATTGATTATTCATCAGATGGAAATCGATTATTTTTTGGAAAGTATATTGATTTTGATAATTTAAAATTCATGAACTTAAGGGAACTTAGTGGCTGGTGAGGAATTGAAACCTAATATTGAGCCCAAGCCAGCCGTCGTGAAGGTATTTAATTGTCCCTCTTGCGGTGCAGGTGTCGTGCTCCGGGCAGCGGGCCAATCGGTTACGGCGGTCTGTAGTTCTTGTGCAGCGATTATTGATTCTTCAAGCGAAAATTATAAAGTCATCGAAAAAACTTCAAAAAAAGGTATTAGAGATCAGATCATTCCACTGGGGCAAAGAGGAAAACTTCGAGGAGTTTTGTGGGAAGTTATTGGTTATGTTGAAAGATCTGACGTTTCCTCAGATTATACTTGGAGTGAGTATTTACTTTTCAATCCTATGAAGGGATTTCGTTGGCTTACTGAATTTGATGGTCATTGGAATTATGTTATCACCACAAAATCTCAACCAGAAGTTGATTCCACCGTTGAAAATAGACAGCTAGCAAAACTTTACAACAAACGCTATCAGTTATTTCATAAGGGCTTAGCTAAGGTTATTTATGTTATTGGTGAATTTTATTGGCAAGTAAAGCAAGGTGAGGAGGTAGAGGTTGAAGACTACGTTTCTCCCCCAGAGATTTTATCATCAGAAAAAAGCAGCAATGAAATTGTTTGGTCTCTTGGAGAGTATCTTGATGCGAACGAGATCAAATCTGCGTTTCAAATAATGGTGTCGATGCCACTTCAATCCGGAGTCGCTCCAAATCAGCCATCAACAGTAATTGAGACGTCAAAATATACCAGCAAATACTGGGGAATTTTTTTAGGTATCCTCATGTTGATTCAATTTGGATCAATGGTTCTTTCAAAAAATAAAACGGTCTATTCTGGTCAATTCACATACAGTTCAACGGATACTGAAAAATTAAAAGTGACACCTCCTTTTGAGTTAAGTCAAAGAATGTCAAATCTGGAAGTAACCTTTTCAGCGCCAGTACAAAATAATTGGATTGAGATACAGGGTGATTTGGTGAATGATGAAAATGGTGAAACCGAAGAATTTGAGCAGGGAGTGGAATACTATTCTGGCTACGACAGTGATGGCTCCTGGAGTGAGGGGAGCCAGAGTTCATCATTGATTTTATCTTCAGTGCCAGCTGGAAAATACCATTTTAATATAGGAATAAATTCAACAAATGGCATTTCTAAAATCCCACTAAATGTTATTGTAAAACAAGATGTCATCACTTGGTCGAATTTTCTTTTGGCTGTAATTCTTATTTCTTTCTTTCCGTTCTTTACCTTTTGGCGAAATCGGAGTTTTGAAATGAACCGATGGGCCCAGAGTGACTTTTCTCCCTACTATCAAAATAAATGGGGAAACTACATTCAAAATAGCGAGGATGACCAGTGAAATTTTTTTTTATTGTTTATGGGACAGGAATCTGTTTGTTTTTTTCCTATGCTACTTATTCAGGCTGGACCGTGGTTGATTCCATAAAGTCTGGCAAATGGGGTCCACGTGGACATAACGTATATCATAAATAATTACAGGAGGATTAAATGGTTGAACCATTACAGCAACTCATCAACATCAAATATATTGTCGCGGCACTTGTTTTCTCAGCTATTGGGATTTTTGTTTTGTCAGTTTCCTTTGTCCTTTTTGACAAACTAACCCCAGGAAATCTTTGGAAGGAAATTGTTGAAGAGCACAATATCGCTTTGGCAATCGTAACGGCGGCAATGACTCTTGCAATCGCACAGATTATTGCCGCTGCTATTCATAGTTAGATTTTAAGCCATGTCTTATTTGCTACTATTCTCTGTTTTTGTTATTGCCACTTGTGGTCTGGTCTATGAGCTCATAGCTGGCGCCCTGGCTTCCTATTTGCTTGGTGATTCTGTCACTCAGTTTTCTACCATCATAGGAGTCTATCTTTTTTCAATGGGGATTGGCTCGTTTTTATCTAAGTATATTGATAAGAACCTTATTGGAAAATTTGTACAAGTAGAATTATTGATAGGAGTTGTAGGTGGATTTTCGGGGGCAATTCTGTTTATATCTTTTGAGTACATCACGTCGTTCAGAATTTTACTCTACGGGATGGTGTCGATAACGGGAATTCTCGTTGGCTTCGAAATTCCTATTCTTATGAGAATCATGCAAGCTCATTTTGAATTCAAAGACCTTGTATCCAAAGTTTTCACTTTTGATTATGTGGGAGCCCTTTTAGCCTCTCTACTTTTTCCACTTTATTTAGTACCTCATCTTGGTCTTGTAAGGTCAGCATTTTTGTTCGGCATATTTAATATTTTGGTGGCGATTTGGACACTTTATCTTTTTAAAGACGAAATTCCATGGGTGCGACTTCTCAAAGGTTCAGCCTTGATAGCGCTCATCAGCTTGGTGCTTGGATTTATCTATTCTGAGCGTATTGTTAGTTTTTCTGAGGCGGCAAGTTATCAAGACAAAGTCATCTACTCAAAGACTTCTAGGTATCAAAGAATTGTATTAACAAAGTCCGATGATGATTTTCGATTGTTCTTAAATGGCAATCTTCAGTTTAGCTCAAAAGATGAGTATCGGTATCATGAGGCTTTAGTTCATATGGGGCTTGCTTCTTTGCCCGAGCCTAAAAAAGTATTGGTCCTTGGTGGAGGTGATGGCCTGGCGGTTAGGGAAATTTTAAAATACCCTTCCGTTGAAGAAATTAGTTTGGTTGATTTAGACGCAGAGATGACCGACTTGTTTAAGAGGAATGAGGCGCTTACAAAGTTAAATCTCAACTCTATTAATTCTCCGAAAGTGAAAGTCATTAATGACGACGCCTTTGTTTGGTTAAAAAATAACACGCAAAAATTTGACTTCATTGCTGTCGACTTTCCAGATCCCAGTAACTTTTCGGTGGGTAAACTTTACACTAATTCATTTTATAGACTTTTAAAGTCAGCGCTGTCTGATTTTGGAGTTGGAGTGATTCAAAGCACTTCGCCTTATGTAGCTAAAAAATCATTTTGGTGTGTCGACAACACTCTTAAGTCAGTTGGATTTAAAACAACACCTTATCATGTGTATGTTCCTGCCTTCGGTGATTGGGGTTATATACTGATTTCAAATCATGAGTTTAAGATGCCAGATAAATTTCCGGAAGATCTTAGGTTTTTAAATTTGGAGGTAGCAAAGACTCTTTTGATTTTTCCTCAGGATATGGTTGCGGTTTCACATGATATAAATAAGCTCAATAATCAAATCTTAGTTCGGTATTTCGAAGAGGAATGGGCCAGTTATGCCCACTAAATTTTATGACCTATCTGGAAGTGGTGCGCTAAGAAGCGCGAGAAACCTTTCGCGAAGAAACTTTATCAAGGTGATGGGTTTCAGTTTGACAACGATGATAACTGGTTTTTGGAGTTATTTTCGTTTTTTTAAATC
This sequence comes from Deltaproteobacteria bacterium, assembly GCA_017302835.1. Lineage (NCBI taxonomy): Bacteria > Pseudomonadati > Myxococcota > Myxococcia > Deltaproteobacteria bacterium. The sequence continues at coordinate 8,278 of JAFLCC010000003.1, forward strand.
GAATAAGTATTTTTTTTCAGGTTCCTTAGTAGGGGCAAATTCAAAAACTGGACATCTTTTACAGTCAGGAGTGAAAGCCATCCCAACAGAAACGAAGACTCTGGATACGGTGATTGTGGGTGGTGGTATCTCGGGGTTATCAGCTGCTTGGTGGTTTAAAAAGAACAACTTTAAAGACTTCGTTCTTTTTGAAATGGATTCCGATGTTGGTGGGAATTCAATGAGTGGTTCGAATTCGATTAGTAAATATCCTTGGGGAGCCCATTATGTGCCTTTGCCTGGGCCAGAGGCGCATTATGTTCGCGAGTTTTTTGAGGAGATAGGAATTATTCAGGGATATCAGAAAGGTCTTCCTATTTTTAATGAGTATTATTTATGCTCGGATGCTCAGGAGCGATTGTTTTTTCAAGGCGAGTGGCAGGAGGGTCTTGTTCCTCAACATGGAATTCAACACGATGATAAAAGGCAGTATGATGAGTTTTTTACTTTTATCGAGTCCTTGAAAAAGAAAAAAGGGGTTGATAAAAAATATGTTTTTAGCATTCCTTTAGATTCGAGTTCTCAAGATCCTGAATATTTAAAGTTAGATCTCATTTCCATGTCTGAATTCATGAGAGAGAAAGGTTGGAATTCTTCCTATCTTAATTGGTATGTGAATTATTGTTGTCGTGATGACTATGGAAGGCCTCACAACAAAGTTTCAGCTTGGGCGGGCCTTCATTATTTTGCCTCCCGTGCAGGAGTTGGGGCAAATGCAGACGCTCAATCTGTTTTGACTTGGCCTGAGGGGAATGGGTTTTTAGTTTCAAAATTTAAAGAAATTATTGGTGATCACATTCGAAGAAACTCCCTGGTGTTTTCTATCGAGTGTTTGTCACAGGGCTACTCCGTTGATGTTTTGAATACTCAGGATAATTCTTGTACGCGTTATTTTGTCAAGAATGTTATTTTTTGTGGGCCACGATTTACTGCAAATAAAATAATTAAAGATTATTCAAGTGATAGAACTCTTGAATATGCTCCATGGGCGATAGCCAATATGACTATAAAAGAATTTCCGTTGTCCCAAGGGGCGCCGTTGTCGTGGGATAATGTCAGCTTTTATAGTAAGTCCTTGGGATACATCGTAGCAAATCACCAGGATTTAAAATTTAATCGCAAAGAAAAGGTCATTACCTATTATTTGCCTCTTGATGAAAAACCGCCAAAAGAAGAGCGGATAGCCGCCTATCAAAAAAGCTACCAAGACTGGTTAGATATAATTATTCCTGATCTTGAAAAAATGCATCCAGGAATTTCAAGGACTGTTTTAAACGTGGATGTTTGGATTTGGGGACACGGAATGGTGAGTCCTGGAATTAACTATTTATGGAGCCCAAAAAGAAAAGATTTTTTGAAGCCTTTTAAAGGAATTGAATTCGCTCATTCTGATATGAGTGGTATTTCCATCTTCGAAGAGGCCCAGTACCGAGGGGTTGAAGCTGCAAAAAGAATTTTAAGCAAGCTCATTTGAGCAGCGAGTTCAGAACTGGTGGCTTATTTCAAAAAACTCTGATAAAACTATCCATAATGATTAGATTTCAAAATTCATTTTATTGGAAAGCGATTTTTTTTCTCTCGGGGTGCTCGTCTTTAATTTATCAAGTTACTTTTACTAAGTTTTTCATTCCTGTAATGGGTTTGAGTTTACCTGCCATGACTGTTGTTGTGAGTTCTTTTTTTAGCGGAATGGCCATCGGGAGTTTGTTGGTACCTAGGTTGATAAAATGGAATAGGTGTACCCCCATTTTCTATGCACTTATAGAAATAGCCATTGGATTACTATCTGTATTAGTTGTTTATGCAAAACCCTTGTTGTTTAGTCTTTATAGGCTCTATTCCGATGATATATTTGCAAGTACTTATCAAGTTTTTTTTCAGTTTTTATTATCATTCTTATTTCTTTTGCCATCAACATTGATGATGGGGCTTTCTTTTCCTATATGTACAGAGTTATTCTCTATGAAATATAAAAATAATATCAAAGCGAATAAGATAGGCATTGCCTATTTTTTACATTTACTGGGGGCCTCAGTAGGGTGTTTCCTATGTGGGTTTTATTTAATTGAAAACTTAGGATTAAAAAATACTTTTTTCTTTACGGCGGGAATAAATATTTTAACGGCTGTATTAATATTATTTCATTTCCAAAAATCAAAGATCTCGTTGCCGCAAAAAAGTGTCATTTCGAATGGTAGGTCCAACAAGCTGCTATTTTTTTATTTTTTCCTCGGTGTGTTGGTCATGTCCGTCGAAGTTGTTTGGTTCCGCCTTTTTGTTTTTTATATCGGTGGAGCTGTTTATTCATTTTCTATAATTTTAACGGTTATATTATTAGGGAATGCCATAGGAAGTTATTTGTTCGGTGAGGTTTTTACTAAAGTGTTTAGACGTTGGCGTTGGAAAAACTATGAAATAGCTTCCCTTTTGACGGCCAAATTAGCTCTCTTTATTTTAATTTCATTTTATTTTTTAACCTCGATTGATTTTAAATTGTTGGGAAAACTCTTTCCTTATTCAAGTGACTTAGTATTAAGTTTTGTTTTTAGTTGTTTTCTTGTTGTTCCTTGTACCATTTTTCTTGGAGGAATATTTGCTTTTCTTAATCGGGAACTCGAAGAGGGCGGTTTATCTATGGGTGAGTCTTCGGGATTACTTTTTGCTGTAAATAGCTTTGGTTCAGTTGTGGGAACGATTTTGACGACATTTTTTCTTTTGGATTATTTAGGATTGCAAAAAATAGTCATTTACATGTCCTTGGGAATTTTTCTATTAAGTTTTATGTTGAGCTATAATTCTTCTGTTTCGATAAGAAGAATAAAAATAGTTCAATTTTTATTCTTAGTAGGAGTTATTTTACTTATTCCCCACAATGTGATTCAAAGTATTTTTTCTAAACAACTAGGGGAATTGGTTTTTTATAAAGAGACGGCAAGGGATATTGTTGCAGTTCATAAATTTCGTCAGACAGAAGATTTACGGCTGGCATTTAATGATGGACGCGGAACCTGTGGCACAATACCCCAAGAGAATGAAGTGGCAAGACTGTTGGCACATTCTTCAATGGCCATGAATCCACGAGCGAAAGATATTTTGGTAATTAGTTTTGGATGTGGTAATACGGCAAGTGCTTTTGCCGTTCATCCCATTATTTCATTAGATATCGTGGATGTGAGTCAGTCAGTTCGTGAAGCTGCACCTTTTTTTTGGACAAACAAAAATGTCATTAACGATGCTCGATTAAAATTTTATGTGGAAGACGGAAGAAACTTTCTTTTAAGAACTAAAAAGAAATACGATATCATTCAACTAGAGTTGCCAAATTTATTGATGGACGGAACCGTTTTTTTATACACAAAAGAATTTTATCAATTAGTTCGAGAAAGATTAAAAGACAAGGGTGTTATCTCGCAATGGATTAACGCTGCTAAAACTGGACGGGACGCCTCATTATCGCTCATTCATACCCTAGCAAATGAGTTTCCAAATGCCATTTTGTTTGAACGGCATTGGGCTTGGTGGGTGAATGCCACTCTGAATGAAAATCAAGAACTTTTTCCCAGCGAGGGAAAGTTGTATTTTGAAGAGCCTAAAATACGCAATGATTTATTGAGCATTGGTTCTTCTTACCAAGATATGCATAAGTTCGTATTAGCAAATCGCGATGAAATCGAAAAAATCACCAAAAATTCACCTTTGGTTACTGATGACCTTACCTTGGTTGATTTCACTGCTTCTAAATTTTGGTCAGAAACAATATTCCACCAGCGACCTCAAAATAAAACACCTGGGTTTTTCAAATAGTTTTCATAATCACTAGTTTTCAAACTCAAGACTTATTCCCTTAAGACCCCAGAAAGTTCAAGTGAACTTTCTGGGTAGGTTGGTCCGCTAAAAGTATCGGAGGGCTCTTTCAGCTAAACTACAATAAGAAACACTTAAATTAAAATATATTTATTATTCTACTGTTGAACTAACCAATTAATTTCAAGGCATTTCCAGGTATTTGATTAGCCTGAGCCAATGTAGATACCGAAGCTTGAAGTAAAATATTATTTCTTGTCAACTCGCTGCTTGCCTGAGCCACATCAGTATCACGAATCCGTGAATTCGCAGCTGATAAATTTTCACGCATGGTTTGAGTGTTATCAAAAGTTGTTTGTAAACGGTTTTGGATGGCACCAAGGTTCGCTCTGAATCCATTCACCGTAGATTGGGCCTCGTCAAGAACAGAGAGTGACTCTTGAGCTCCCTCTTTTGAAGAAAAATCAAAGCCATCAATACCTAAATTGGAAGCGGTAGCATCTGACATACTAGAGTCAAATTTAATCCTATCAGAATCAGGGTCATTGTTGATGCCCACTTGAAACTCATACATTTTGCCATTTCCATTGATTAATTCTTGATTTCCAAATTTAGTTGTTTGCGCTATTCTTTGCACTTCTTGTTTTAACTGTTGTACTTCCTTATCAAGTAAGTTTCTTTCTTTATCTGATACAGAATCAGAAGCCGATTGAATTCCTAGCTCTCTCATTCTTGTGAGAATATTTGATATTTCACCAAGACCACCTTCAGCTGTTTGAATTAAGGAAATGCCATCATTAGAATTCCTTCCAGCTTGGTCGATACTTCGGATATTTGATTTTAAGTTTTCACTTATCGCCAACCCTGCGGCATCATCTGATGACTTCGTAATTCTGGATCCCGAAGCTAACTGAGTAAATGACTTTTGTATCTCTCTTTGCGAGTTTGTCATCGACTTTTGAGCGCTTAAAGACGCTACGTTTGTTGAAATTCTCATTCCCATGGAAGACCTCCTGATAGTTGCTCCATTTTAGGAGCGGTTAAGGCCCAGCTTTATAACCTACATAAAGACAGGGCCAGTTTGAACACGTTGGCACGACTCGACCTTGGTACGGCTCTTGGGATTTCATCGAATTCTTTTTTCGCAGTCACTCGAGAAAAGTTTTCTCCATCCTTTGGGCTTAGCACTTTAGTCAGTGTTGAACCATTTGATAATTCCTTCGGCCAGGTCTTGAAAGGCTTTAGTCCTGCGAGTGAAATCTAGACCTTAGTCAATTGCAAACTAGACTTTGATCTGTGAAAAGGACGACTATGGTCCGTGAAAAACTCGACCAAGATCTAGAGATTTTGCAAATGTGAAGTGAAATTTTTGTATTGAGATAAGAAACGAAAGGTTTTTATCTACTGATCTATGGTCAAGTCTAAGTCTGGTAGGGTTTTGATGGAGTTGGATTTCTATATTTTGATGGTCTGTCATTATATTTCCAGTTTTAATGCATGCAAATCAAGAGTGCATAAAGTCTTACGAAGATAGCTATGTAAAGAGCCTTAAAAATCTCACCTTTTTAGCCAAGTCTGATAGAGCTGATTTGTTATTAGCTATGAAAAATAAGGATAGAAAAGCGCCAACTAAGAATCCTTTCATTTTTGAAAATCCTTTACTACGTGAAAAAATTCAAAGAATAGAAGCGTCCTTCCAAAATGCTACAGAAGAGAACTTAAGGCGACAAAAATTACAGAGACAAGAATCATTTGTTGTTGATACTAAAGTCACTTATCAAAATGTTAACTGGCAAGCATTCGGTGGCAAATTTCTTATTCAATTTTCATAAATTTTGGTTTCGCGCCAGTGAGCAAAGCTCTCAAGGCCTCCTTGCCATCTTCACCACAAATGTGGAAAATCAAAACATGGAAACCAAATAAAGTAATAAAATTTAAATACAAAATTGAAAGAAAATAAAATAATTTCTTTCAATGGCTCAAGGATAAACAGCTGAAAATACATCAAACTTTTGGGCAGCGACGTTTATTGCTTAGCTGTTCAAATCTCTACAGGTGAAAAACTTAAAGTAATATTTTATATTAATTTCTAATTTAAACCGGAGCGGTGAACTCATGGGAAATTAATCCCACAACATTTGGAACGGTATCTATTAATAAATGGATAGAAGGAAAAGGAAATGAAAAGCATTATAAGCATTATATTTATGTACTTTTTGATTTTGAATTCTTTGGCGTTGGCTCAGTCGTCTGACAGTTTAATTTCTGTTAACACTGTAGAAGGTAAACAAGTTTTTGTTTCCAAAAAAGAATTGCTTGATGCCTTGGCCTCAAATATCCCTAAAAATAAGCTTCAATATGCTATACTCCAGGTACATTCAGACGGATATGTTGATATCGGAAATTTTGCCATTAGCATTGCTGGTACTAAATATACTTTTGAATCTCCGCAAAGGAACACAATGAACCAAGCAACTTATGCATGCCGTTCCGCAGGTTTTAAAAGGGCTGTTAAATATGAAACTTCTGGTTTTTCTAGTAAAAGAGCCTTTATTGACGAAGAAGGGTATCCGGTTCAGACTGGCGAAGGATGGTCAGGTTATGCTTCTGGTGGGGCGTATTCAGTTATTACGTGTCAGTATTAATAAGTTCGTTGAATAACCAACATTATCTTGCAAGCTGATTAGGTTATTTATAACGTCTTTTTTATGAGAAAAGATGATGCCCGACAATTGGATCACAAGACTCTTGAAGAATTACGAATCAGATCCATCAAGCGAGGTCATGCTGGAGAAAGTCCAGAAGCGATTTCAAAAGCTCTCGGTCCCAACCGATCAACAATTTATACTTGGCTTGCACTTTATCGCGATGGTGGTTGGAGCGCTTTGAAGTCGAGGCCGACGCCGGATGCAAAGCCAAGAATTGATGGTAAGAAAATGGTTGATGGAAATTTATCCAAAGATAAAGAGTCGCTCCAAGATCGAGAAAGCGGATATATATTTTGACGATACAGCTCACATTAAGTCGGATCATCATGCCGGAAAAACCTGGGGAATTAAAGGCGATACTCCAGTCGTAGTTAGTAGTGGTGCTCGGATTTCTTTTTCATTGATCTCGGTAATATCATCGCGGGGCTTGATGAGATTTATGGTGCGTGAAGGTGGAGTCAACTCAGCAGTTTTTATAGAATTTTTGAAAAGGCTAATTGCTGGAGCGAAAAGAAAAATATTTCTAATTGTTGATGGTGGATTTGCTCACTAATCAAAGGTTACAAAAGGATTTGTTGAATCAGTAAAGTCACAGTTGGAAATATTTTTTCTGCCACCTTACTCGCCAGATCAAAACTCTGACGAACTTGTTTGGAATCACTTGAAAACTCATACTGTTGGCAGGTCAACTGTGGTTGATAAAATTGACTATAAAAAGAAGGTCACAAAGTCCATGAAATCGCTTCAAAAAAATAAAAGAAAAGTTTGATCTTTCTTCCAAAAACCTAGCTTAAAATACGCTGCTTAATGTTGGTTATTCAACGCACTTATTAATGTATCTACAAGCTTGGTTAAGCGCTAAATGTCTCCGAGGGGCAGAGAGCCCCCCGGAGTGGGCTTAACGAGTAGCTTGTGTGTGGGCGACTACTCATTTCAATTTTATCTTTTTTTTAATGAACTAAGATTTCTTAATTTTTTTAAATCTAAACTTATCCAATCAGTTTCAATGCAATACTAGGGAACTGATTGGCCTGTGCGAGTACCGACACGGCAGCACTTTGTAAAACTTGAGCTGAAGCTAGTTCTGAGGATTCCTTTGCGACATCTGTATCTGAAATTCTGGATCTAGCTGCTGATAAATTTTCGATTTGCGTGTCTAAATTTGCTGTTGTTGTTTCAAGTCTATTTTGAATCGCTCCAAAATTGGCGCGCATTTCTCCGACCTTTTGCATGGCCCCGTCGACTACATTTAATAAGTCTTTTGCGGAGTCTTTATCTGCTAAGGACAATCCATCAATGCCAATTTCTGAAGCGGTTGCATTTGATGATAAATCAAAAGTGATCGTGTTTTCTTCTCCTCCGTTGGGTCCAACATGATAAGTTTGTTTTCCCCCAGAGCCATCAAGAAGTTTCTTGTCTCCAAAAGTGGTAGTTCTTGCAATCCTGTCGGCTTCTTCGATTATGTTTTTTGCTTCTAAATCTAAAAAAGACCTCTCTTTTTCACCGACATTGTCTGAAGCTGCTTGAATGCCCAGCTCTCTGAGTCTTACTAAGATATTGCTGACTTCATTCAGTCCGCCTTCTGAGACTTGAATGGCACTTACGGCATTGAAAGAATTGGTTCTTGCCATTTGCATTCCTCGTACTTGTGCCCGCATGGATTCAGAGATCGCGAGTCCTGCGGCATCATCACCAGCTTTAACGATTCTAGAACCTCCAGCTAATGCTTGGGAAGCATGTTCAGCTCGGACTTGTTGTTTAGACAAGACCTTTTGTGCCGAAATCGACGCCATGTTTGTTTGTATTCTTAAGCCCATAGTTCCTCCTTAGGAAATAATGGAATTTAGTTGTTAATCCTTGAAAACATCGCACCACCTTTGTTTTCAAAGCTAAATTCCGGTTAAATTTATATCCATTTTTGCCAAACCAATTCTTTTTTTTGCTAATACAATGCCTTGAATTTTTAAGAAAATTCTTAGAAAATTACTTAGAAATTTCTAAGTAATTTCTTAAAAAATTCTTAAGAATACCAAGCGCAAAAAAAAGTTTTAATTTGGGAGGAGCTAGACAAGGAAATAAATCTGAGGTGACTGGTCTCTTATTTATTTCTTGTCAGCCTTAGGAGAGGTCTTTTCGACTGCTATCGAGGTCCTGCTCTGAAGGTGCTCCAACGTGTTCATAGATATCTTCGGCCTAGGTCTAGAAAACTTTAGCCCTTGGTCTAGCATTATTAACAACGCAAAGCGTCTTCTTGTTGAAACTACTTAAAAATAAAAAATTAATTTTTTTTAAAAAACTAGCTTAAGGTCGAGTCTGGGTCCTGAATTAAGCGACTAATCTCAAGGCCAGCCCATCGGATTCGTTCGAAGCCGCTAGCATAGCGATTTGATATTGCTGCATGATCTGCGATCTTTTGATATCAGAAATTGTTTTTGCCACATCTGTGTCTGCAATTTTTGATTGAGCCAAAATAAGGTTTTCTCTTTGGCTTTCGTTATTGTTAATCACATACTCCATTCGACTTTGTACGGAGCCTAATTTTGCTCGTGTCGAACCAATTTTTTCCAGAGCGGAATCCAAAGCATCCAAGCTTTCTCTAGCTCCGCTTTGATCTTCGATGCTTAATCCATCTAAGCCCAATTGAGCCGCTGTGGTATTGCTATCTTGCTGATACCTGATAATGTTATCAGCTTTACTACCAATCCCCACGTGAAACTCATAAGTTCTTTCTGTTCCATCCAGCAAATTCTGTGAACCGAATCGAGTGGTTTTTGCAATTCGATCTAATTCTTCAGTCAGTTGCACAAATTCATTATTTAAAAAACCTCTTTCAACTTCAGAAAAGGTATCACTTGCTGATTGAACTGATAGTTCTCTGAGTCGAATCAATATATTATTTTGCTCATTCAGGGCCCCCTCAGCTTGCTGAACAAGACTCGAGGCATTTTGGGCATTCATCGTTGCGGATTCGAAACCACGAGCTTGAGATTTTAATGTTTCGGATATGGCTTGCCCTGCAGGATCGATGCTGCTGTTTGCAAAACGTGACCCACTGGCAAGTTGCTGCATGGATACTTCTAATTTCTTTTGAGTTTGCGCCAAATATTTTTGCGCACTTAATGATGCAGTTTGTGACGTGATACGCACGTTAGGCTCCCTTTTTAATCTGGTGCCCACACAAAAAACCAGAGTGTTTCAGAGTCATAAAATAGGAGATCCATCATGAATGAACGGTCCAGTCACGAACTAGTTCTCCAAGCCCTCATAACCTCGAATAGCAGTCTCACTTTCTATTATTGACTAATAGCGTTAAATTTCAATTAAATATAACATGAATTTATAATAAGACAATTAACCCAACAATATCATATAGATAGGAATTTCATTTTGAGAAGTACAACAAATTTAATTATTAACATAAATATCAAGAACAGGTTCCTGGCTAGGATCGACGGCATAACTTTTTGGGTCTAATTTTAATTGATCCATAATAATTTCTTCATCAAGGTAGATCTGCCCAGAGACTGAGTTTCCAGTGAGAATCCATTTCGCTGCTTCAGCGACAATTTCTGGCTTGCGACTTTTTTTAATCATGGATTCTCCTCCTAAAAGATTTAAAACAGCCGCTGTGGCAATCAGCGTTTTTGGCCACAATCCATTCACAGGTATTTGATTCTTAAACTCTTCAGCCCAACCTGTAACGGATAGGCTAAGTCCAAATTTGGCTAAGCTATAGGCTAAATAAGGAGACAACCATTTAGCTTGAATATTTAATGGCGGGCAGAGCGCTAAAATATGTGGTTCTTTAGATTTCATTAAATAGGGCAGGCAATTTTGTACGGTGAAAAAAGAACCTCTTAAAATCACTTCATGCATTAGATTCCATCTTTTAAATTCAGTCTTATCTGTTGGAGTTAAATAAATGGAGCTGGCATTGAGCACTAAGATATCAATTCCACCAAATTGATTTACAGCTTTTTGAACTGCCATTTTAATCGCCTGTTCATCCCTGATATCGCACTCTAGGGGTAAGGCAGTCCCCCCTAGTTTGGTAATAGACTCTGCAGCCGTAAAAATAGTGCCATCAAGTTTTGGATGTCTTTCGACTGTTTTAGCAGCGATAACAATATTGGCTCCCTCTTGAGCCGCTTTCTGAGCTATGGCCAAGCCAATCCCACGGCTTCCACCGGTTAAAAATAGAGTTTTATTTTTTAGTGATTTCATATTGAATACCTCATTGCCATTATATTTCCCAAATTATTATTATTCTAGTAATCTACAGAAATTCCAATATTTATTACAGAAGATGAAATATCTAAATCTTCATTAAAACTTTTGACATATTTGTACTCTGCGGTAAGCCACATATTGTTGATTCCATATTCCCTATCCATGGTAAAAGAAACATCCCTATCCCATGCAGTGATATTAAACATGAGGCCGCCTCCGCCGTAGCCTCCAGGAGTTCCTACCACATGAGTTTTTTTTCCATCATCTCTGATTTCACCTAAAATGAAATAGCTGAGTCCTGCATTTACAAAGGGAACCACCCACTGTCTGTGAGCAAACTCAAAACGAAAAAGACCTCCTGCGGAAATTGGTAAACCTATAAAGGTAAAGCTCTCTTTTGCATTTCCGTATACTTTTTGAACTTCATCATTTTTGTAAAAACCATCTGCGCTGCTTGTAAAAAGCCCCATTCCTAAGACAAACCCCATTTTTCTAAAGGAGGCAAAGGGTTGCCACTCATAATCCAAAATCAAATAGGGGACAGGACTGTCTCCATACATATCAGCGAAAGTAAACGTAGACGCATCTGTTGTGGATTCAATTTGTGGTGGTTCAATATAACCCAAACGTAAGGAAGTTGTTTGGTTTTTCTTAGTGTTTTTATCAGTTTTGTAATAATATTTTCCCGTATTTTGATCAATGAGATAAAGACCTTTAGCTGCATTCGGATGGGCTATTTGAAAGCGATCTTTCGGATTTGAACTCGTTGTTGGGCTTTCAATTGGGGCAGATTTGATTTTATCGGTTTCAATTAAATCCGCTTGAATCTGATCCTCAGATTTGACATAGGGAGGTTCGTTGGGAGGAGCATCTGGTGGCGTTTCTGTGGGCAAGTTTGTAGGAGAGCTTGGGACTTCCATAAATTCATCTTGCCCTTGGGCCCTAAGCTGGATTGGAAACAAGAATAAAGAAAATACAAAAAATATAAAAATATATTTTGAAAGTTTTTTAGTTACATTTAAAATAATAAACTGTTTTTTCAAAAAAACAATTATCATGCCCAAGAGTATCAAGATGAAAATATTTAAAATAACAAAATGATTTAAGAGGGCATAGGCAATTCCTATTAGGGGAATTAAAAGTAGCTTGACGAAGGGTTTTATAAAATCATTTTTCTCAATCCAATGGGCTCCTTGAGGGCCATTTTTGTAGTACCATTTTACAAACTTTTTCCCAAATGAATATTTAAGTAATATTTGGTCTCTAAATTGTCTCAGAATATTTAAATAGGGGTGAAGAGCAGATCCAAAAGTGGCCGTGGCGATAAAACAGTTTTTATCACCGAGGACTCCGATGACTTCAGAAGGGGCCGCACAAAAATTTTTCAATTGATCCGTTGTTAATTCACTGCTGGTGGAATTATATCTTTGCACGTCTAAAAAGTATTGAATATTTCCTGTCAGATCTTTCATTGCGGGTAAAAAACAGTAACTCTTTTCATTTTCTAGATCTGTGATTTTGTATTCTTCCAAAGGGTCGGCTTCTTTATCGGTAAGTTTTATCATGGCTCGAGGGGAGGCGTTGGAAATTTTCTTTAAATTATCAATCACAGAAAGAGACGTGTCTTGTTCAGTATGATACATGACAAGATGACTATACTTAATTGTTGAGTCCGTATCTTTGGCGTCGGAACCCCAGCCATTGATGTGATTGGTAATATAGGCTTTCTCATCCCCAGGTATCATTTCAAAATAGCAGAATCCCGGCGAAGAAACATCTGAGCCAAAAGTACCAGTTGTTCGTGGCTTGCAGATATTGGCAAAAGATCTTGAGATCACATTTTTTTTATCACTTGGGGTATAGTCGACATAGCTTAAATTGACGGTGACTGCAATTTTTTCTACATAAGCTGACTCTTTGATGGGGCCAAAATAAAAAGTTCGGGTTCCACCGCAACTGCTGGTGCAGTCAGTGATATTAAACTTCCCTGTTCCTCCGGAGCTTTCACTATCTAAAGTAGAAACAAGCGTGCCCCAATCAATGGAGTAGGAATAACTTTTTCCATTGACGACGGGCTTGGTTCCAACACTGATGATTCCGTCTCCATAGTTCGCTGTTTTCGAGGCACCCACTTCCAGCTTGCCAATATCTGTTTTATCGGAATTGACCGAAATACTTAGAACTAAAGAGCTATAAATACTGTTCTCATTACAAGGCGATGGGAACGTGACAGATCCCACACTACTGCTGGTATCGGTAATCATAAGTCCCGTGCAAGAATTGCAAGTCGAGCTATTATCTTTAGACTTGCATTGCTCTGGGAGGGCATGGCCGGCATATATTGTTAGATTAGTAGCCGTGGTTGCATCTTGCAATGAGCTACTGGCGCCAGTTACAGAGATTGAAAGCCCCGCTGATTTAGATTGCAAAAATAAAAATAATAATAATATCTTGAAGAATTTTTTTATGACCATAACACCCACTGATTTTTGTGATAAAATCACCCTAGGTCTATGGCATCATTAAAAAAAACTTTTGTCTAGGCCAGATCAAAAAGCTTTTCGGCAATTTGAATACCGTTCAAGGCGGCACCTTTTCTGATATTATCGGAAACAACCCACATTAACCACAGCTTTGAATCTACCTGATCTTGGTGAATCCTACCCACATACACAGGGTCTTTCCCAGAAACATTTCTAGGTGTTGGGTAGACAGAATTCTTAGGATCATCTTGAACAATAATTCCACTAAAATCAGCCAGCGTTTGAGTTATCTCGGCCTTCGTGGTCTCTTTTTTGAGAGTGATCCAAACAGATTCGCTATGGGAGTTTAAAGCGGGCACTCTGACCGTGAAAGCAGAAACGTGAAGATCATTTTGACGCAAGATTTTTTTAGTTTCCTTTTGAATCTTGATTTCTTCACTGCAAAAACCTTGGTCATCAAAAGAGCCAATTTGAGGTATGGTATTAAAGATAATCGGATGAGGGAAGACCTTCGCCACGGGATTTTCATTTTTATAATCTTGGACTTGGTTTAATAGTTCCTCATAGGCGGGAAGTCCCCCACCGCTGACAGCTTGATAAGAACTTACTTTGACACTTTCGAGGCCAAATTTATCTTGTAAGGGTTTGAGAGCAACAACTAATTGAATCGTCGAGCAATTGGGATTGGCTATAATCTGTGGAGTTTTCATATTCAGAAGTAAGTCGCCATTGACCTCAGGAACCACTAGGGCCACCGTCGCATCCATTCTGAACGCGGCCGAGTTATCAACGGCATAAGCCCCAGATTTAGCCGCTTGAGGAGCCCACTCTTTAGAGATATCATCCCCTGAAGAGAAAAACACAAGATCTAAACCTTCAAAACACCCAGGTTTTAAAACCTCACATTTCCATTCTTTATTTTGGCAGCTAATTTTTTTTCCTAAGGAAGCGTCACTAGCAAAGGGTTTCAATTCAGAAATTGGAAACTTTCTTTCTTCAAGAATACTCATAAAGGTTTGACCAACCATTCCCGTGGCCCCAACCACTCCAATTTTTAATGACTTCATCACATACTCCTTAATTTTTTCTCATTTTTACTGATTAGTTGCGTTCAGCTATTTATATTCATCTTCGGATATCAAATCATTTTCATCTGTTTTTGCAGGAGCATAAACAGAAGCATTAATTTTTCGAACCGTTTTTCCCCATTTGAAAAAACCAAAAACAGCTCCCAAAGTGGCATAGGAAAGAAACAAAACAAATAGCATGACTTCGGGGTGAAGTAAGACAACAAAAAGAATTCCAACCCCAATGATCAAGTAATGGAAAGGGAGTCGTTCCTTTAAATCAAGATCTTTAAAGCTACGGTATCTAAAATTGCTGACCATCACAAAGGCAAGCAGAATCATAATTCCAAGCAATAAAACATTGCCCCAGGGACTCCAGTCAAGCTCAGTGAAGGCCAAAACACTGGAAGCGACAATTCCACCAGCCATGGGAATAGGTAATCCCTGGAAGTAATTTTTTTCAATGATATTTACTTGAACATTAAATCTGGCGAGTCGAATTGCGCCACAGGCGACATATAAAAAGCAAGCCATCCAGCCAAGTCGACCAAAGGGTTGGAGTGCCCATTGAAACATTAAGATCGCTGGAGCAACGCCAAAACTGACCACATCGCAGAGAGAATCATACTCAGCTCCAAATTTACTCGTAGATCTTGTGAGGCGAGCTAATCTGCCATCCAATTGGTCGAATAAAGCGGCAATAACGATAGCGTAGGAAGCATAAACGTAATTTTGTTTCATCGAATAAATAATGGCAAAGAAACCACAAAAAATATTACAAGTGGTAACTAAATTTGGAAGGATATAGACATACATTCCAAATTTTTTTTCACTTAATTCAGGCTGCTGCGACGATGATTCCATTTTGATTTTAGAGAAAAAACTCTATCTCCTACACTAAATAATTTATAAAAAACCGAATAAATAAAATAATCCTGATAAACCTAATCCGCTTACAATGGGAATAGTCAAGTTATCATCCAATTTAGCTATGGGCACTAACTCGGCTAAGGCTCCAATAATTCCAGCTAAAACAGCTACTAAAATAACGCGATCTAACAAAAGATCATGATAAATAAGATAAAGAATCGTTAGTCCGGCACAAATTAAGAAGGCAGCAAAAAATCCTTGAATGGTCTTGTCTCCATAAATTTTGTCCCTTCCAAAGCGAATGCCAAAATAGCTAGCGAAGGGATCAGCAAAGGCTAAAAAAAGAAGGCTCAACGAGACCACTAGGGGGTTAAAAAATAGCACTAAAATCATAACTCCTAAAAATAAATAAGTAGTTCCCGCCAGATGATTTATCTCGTGTTGTCTCATGATAGGTTTAAAATAGTAGATAAAAAAAGTGTTAACATTTTTATTATTTTTTCTAAGAATATCCATAGAGACAAACAAGATAGCGCCAAGAACAACAAGAAATTTAGAAAAATTAGTTGGCAATATTTGAAACAGAAGAAAAATTAAAACCACGCCTGAAATATGCCATATTTTTCTAGCCCAATGAATATCAGAACGCTTTTTAAAGTTCATTTCGGTAACATAGAAGAAGAGCCTAATCGTGTCAATAGGGTGATTAGTTGTCTCGATTGATAATAAAAAAAGCTGTTTTTTCCGTGGGTTCTTTCTTCTTGGCGGTTATCTTATAAGCTACAGAAATTTTGTTAGCACCTACCGTCAAAGGAATGAGATCGGTTTTATATTTTTTTTCCGCGATTTCGAATATGGAAGCTGTGTACCCGTTGGACAAATTTATTATTTTAAGCTGATCTAATTTCAAGCAATGATTTCCGGTGAGAATGGCTGATTCATTTTTGGTTTTAATGGTGAGGCTATCATTATTGCAAGCTAAATTTATAACTAATTCATTGCTGTAGGAAAAATTTTTTAATTTGTTTATCGAGCGAGGAAATAATTCAGGATTTTTTTTAATGGAAGCTGGCGCTCTTCCTTCGGGTGTTAAGGTTGTTTCAGAAGGCGACCGAAGGGGACTTTCCATTGGACCTTTTAATTGGTATATAATTCCAATTCCCAAGAAAGATAATATAAATAAGTTTGCCAGAATGAACTTCATGACAAATCATTCGGCAATATTTTGACAGGTATTAAGGCCAGTTTTTTAGGGCTCTTGCAAGAAAAGTTCTCCTAGCGCGAGTCCTAAGTAAGATTCTATTTGTTTTTATCAATAGAGATTGCAAATTTTTTGACGCCTGCAGCTTTAATAATATCTAACACGGCGATGACTCGGCCATGGGAAACATCTTTGTCTGCAGAAATAACAGCCTGAACCTCTGGATTTTTAGCTAGCTCTTCCTTAGCCTTTTCAGAAATTTTTGTTTCACTTGAAAAAACACCATTTAAATTTAATCGTCCATCTACAGTGATTGACACATTCAGCTTGCTCGCCTGGGTTTGATCTCCAGTAGCGGCTTTTGGTAGGTTGACATTGATAGAAGGCTTCATAAACATGGGAGCTGTTACCATAAAAATAATTAAAACAACCAAAATGATATCAACCAGCGGGACAACGTTAATGTCAGATAAGGGTTCTTCATCTTGATATTTCATTCCCATAATTATAAACCTTTTCTTTTGGCATAGGTAAGGCCGAGTTCTTTGACACTCTCAATGCTTTGTAGAATAGACTTAACTTGACGGCTAAAGTAGTTATAGAAAATAACAGCGGGGATAGCTACAAAAAGTCCAGCAGCGGTAGCTACTAAAGCTAATGAAATTCCTGCCATTACGGTTTGTTGACCCGCGTCCTGTGAGGTTGCGAGATCGTTAAACGCTTTCATGATTCCCAAAACAGTTCCTAATAGTCCAATATAGGGAGCATTGGATCCAACTGTAGCTAAAAAACTCAAAAACTTTTCTAACTCAGGTTTGATGCTTAAGGTATAGGTATTAAACAATTCTTCCAAACCTTTAGAGCCACTTTCTTTGATATGTTTCAAAGCATAATTAGCAATCCTTCCCTCAAAAGAAAGAGGGTCCCGAGCGAGATCTTCAAAAAATTCAACTTGATGGTTTTGAATTGAGTTTTTAATTTGCTCACGCACTCTCTTAGTTTCACTGTGGACTTTTTTAAGATTGAAAAATCGTTCTAAAATCATACCAACACTCACTAAGCTCAGAAATAAAAGAATCCAGAGAACGGCTTGATCAATAACATGAGCAAAAGTAAAAATTTTTTCAGTTAACACAAATCACCTACCTTATTGCATGAATCTATGAATACAATATTCACTGGGAGTCTCATGATGGTCAAGGTGATTTTTATTCTATTTATTTTAGTCTTATCTTCCTGTAAAAATAAGAACGATCCAAATTATCTAATTATCCTTATTGA
Source organism: Deltaproteobacteria bacterium (assembly GCA_017302835.1). Classification (NCBI taxonomy): domain Bacteria; kingdom Pseudomonadati; phylum Myxococcota; class Myxococcia; species Deltaproteobacteria bacterium. The sequence continues at coordinate 25,961 of JAFLCC010000003.1, forward strand.
AAATCTCAACTCCAAAGCTATTTATTGTGATACTGAAGAAAATCAAAAAAAAAGATCTGGGTTTCAAGTCGTTTGTGATGAGTTTCATAAATTTACTCATGTCTATACCACATCAACTCAAGGTTTACCGGCACTGACTTCTTTGCTTACGGGGCTCTATCCTTATGATCATAAGGTGCGATCTAATACTGAAAATTATTTAACACCGGAGTTTCAAACCTTTATCGAAGACGCTAAGGAAAATGAAAATTATAAGACTCGCTTTATTTCTGGAGGCCAACCATTTTTTAGAAAAAGTGGAATTCATCAAGGTTTCGACTTGTTTGATGACCATATTTCATCAGAAAAAGACATGAGATCATTAAATGAAAATCTAGAAATTTATTTTAGTCAGTTGCAAAATGAAAAAAAGAAAAAACATATTAGCTTGATTCATGTTTCTGACCTTAAGTACACTTTTAAAGAGACCCAAAATGAATTGGCGGAAACGAGAAATTTAACTTTTGATAGTCAAATTGAAGAAGTGGACGAAAAATTATTTTTTTTGTTTTCAAAATTAAAATCAGAGAAAAGTTGGGATAATTTAAAAGTATTTATAATTGGACTCAATGGTCTTCCTAATGTCGATATAAATGCTGAATTCTCACAGCTAAATCTAAAAAGTGATAGCACACAGGTTGCATTTTATTTTAAAGATGTTAAAAAAAATGCTATCAACGCCAAACCCCAAGTCGTCAGTACCGTTTTATCATTGAAAGATATCGGGGAAATGTTTAAAAATTCATTTCAAAAAACCAAAACTGAATCTGAATCTTATGAATCTTCTGAATCTTCTGAATCTAGAGAAAAAATAAATGAGCAAGCTGCTAACTTTAAAGATTTTGACATCGAGAAAGTTAAAGAAATTAACCAAGAAAGAAGCGATTACATTGTTATCGAATCGGCCTGGGCTAAAAGTAATCAGTTGGGTGATATTAGGGCAGCTATCATAGATGAAAACTATCTGTTTATTTTTGATAAACAATTTCAACTTTTTAATAGATTGTCTGATAGTAATGAACAATACCCACAACCCCTCAATGGATTTCTCGTTGAACGAATAAAAAGGTACGAGAAGTATTTATTCGAAAAAAACTATCAATTATTTGAAAAAAGCAAAAATTTAAAGTTGGTTTTAAACGACTTCAATTTGTTAATTAAGGAAAATTATAGTCAAAACTATCGTTCTGAGTTTTATGAATATTTTAAACTTTTAAGTTTAATTGAAAAAAAAGATTTAGCTCAAATTGAATTGATGATAAATAAAAATCCTGATCTCAAAAAAGATGAGTGTTTAAATGGTTATCCTAAATTGTTCATTAGTATTGGAAAAAAAAGAAACTGTCACCACTTGGCCAGTAGATTATTTTTAGATTATATTGACCCCGAATTATCTAACAATAAAGATTTAAAAGTTTTCGTTCAAAGTGAGCTTTCCAGTTTGCAAGTGATAAGAAATCTTTATCGAAAGAATTTAAAGTTAAATTTGGATTACTTTCCAATCGCCACATTTAAGGTAGAAAATATTAGGCCTTATATTATTTTAACATTAGGGCACTTTCCTACAAATTAACAAGACCCATCCAAAATGGATTTTCTGAATGATGTTTAATTTGTGATTTTACAAAAGAATCTAGAGTGCTATCCTTCTTATTGAGGAGCCAAGAGCTCGGAGATAGACTGTTATCTGAAAATAGCAACAGTTTGTCACCATCTTGTATTTCGACTGTTCCCACTTGAAAATGGCAATGCATTTCAGTGCCTAGGAATTGTCCTGGTAATGAAAGACTAGATCCTTTTTTTGGCTTCATTGCAGGAGGCGAAAAAGTAATAGGAATAGGATCATCGCTGAGGAGTATCGCATTGGGATTTCCTACTTGCACCCAGGTTAACTGAAATTTATTTTTAAGTAAGATCAGTATTTCATAGCAAGTTCTTAGCTCAGAATTATTTTCGGAGCGGTAAATTTGATCGTTAGCAATAAGGGTAGCCATTCTCAAGCTGTTGCTGTCTTTTGTTAATGCCAAATTGTATTCAAACGGAGAAGTCGCTTCGAAATCTCCTTGCGCGGCAAAAAGAAATTTTTCAATTTCGTTAGTAATCACCTCTTTCATTTTTCCTTCACCCCATGAAGTAAGAATAATCAAAAGATCCAAGCTTTGGCTCTGGAAAACAAAAGGAGCAGGTCTTACTAACTTGGTATTGTAGTTTTTTTCTTCAATTCTCATTAGTGCGCCCCGTATTTTTTAAGTTTAGTAAAGGCCTTAATGTAATATTCTCCATCTTGTACATCCATCAGAATGATTTTTTTCCATTTCTCAATAGCGCAGGATTTATTTTCAGTGCATTCTACCTGGCTATAAGTCTCTTCGATGGTGGCCTCTTCCCATATGGGTTTAATCTCTTTTGCTAACTCCCGTTTAAAGAGAGTAATTTTTTGATCTAAGGTCATATCAATGGGATTCACTTTGAGTGCCGCCTTTAATCTTTGAATAGCTTCTTTGTACTTTTTTTCAGAAGCTAGTTTTTCAGCTTCTTGCACAAAGCTAATGGATTTCATGGAAATCATTTTTTCAATTGAAATGATTTTACTATTGGATTCTTTTTTTAGACCTTCAGGGTCTGGAAGATTTTGTTTGAGAACCGCTTTGTAGTCTTCAATGGCTTGCAGGAAGTTTCCTTCCTGCTCGGTTTTAACGGCTTTCTTGTATATCCACTTCAATTTAGACACATTTTCTCTATAGACCTTATTCTCTGCCATTTTTCTTAATTTTTCTTCTTCAGCCTGTTGAATTTTCAATTTGGCAGACTGAATTTTTGGATGAGCGGGATTTAAATAAATAACAGAAGCAATACAATTGTCGTATTCCGACATGGTCATCGATGGATTGCTTTTTAATTTAGTGGCACATTGATCTGCTATCTGAGTCAGTTTCTCTTCATTTTTTCTTTGCTCTTCCTGCTTTGTATTATATTCTATGATTTCCTTTTCCGCCTCTATAGCCAGAGCCGATTTCTTATCTAGTTCCTCTACTTCTTGCCCAAACTTCGTTTTTTTAAAATTGATCTCTAGCTCCTCGAATCTTTTTAAAATTTTTTGAGTTTCATCAAGAGCTAAACGAAAAGACTTTTTAAAGTAGTAATCATTCGCAATTTCTTTTCTCTGTTTTAATAGGGAGAGTTCATTTGGATTCATTTTAGCAAAAGGATCATTTGATCTATTTGGCTTGGTCGAAGTTGGAGGAGCCAATACTTCCGTATAAAATACGGCGGCCAAGACTAAAAAAACAACACCTATCAATACCATGCGAATTTTCTTCTTTTTTAAACTTTCATCATCCTCTTCTTGAATCTGGCTATTCAGTTGAGCTTGATTGTTTAGCGGGTCATTTAATTGATAAGCAAGATTTGGATCCATATAATGAGAAGACATTGGAGGTGGAAAGCTAGAATTCAAATTTGGTAGATTTTGTGGTTCGTAGAGTGATGGAACATGGGGTTCTTGACTATTAAGTTCTTCAAGTGGAATTGGTTGCAGGGCCATTAAGCCTTTATCAAAGTTTGAGTTTTTTAATTCGAAAAGCATTGTGGTATCAAGAACTTGAATTTTATCCCCGCTTCTTAATTTGACTTCTTCATTTGGGACAATGTTTTTGTTATTTAAAATAGTTCCATTAACGCTTCCCAAATCCACTAAGAAAAATTCTGAGTGGAGGCTTTTGATTTTAAATTGTTTTCGACTCACCCGCTGATCATCGATTAAAATCTCGCAGTTTGGGTCTCTTCCAGCAGTCCATTCCTTCAGATGAGTCAGACTAATGGTTTTTTGCAAGTGAAGGTCTTCGTTGACAAATTGAATTTGTGGAATAGTTTCGATCTTTCCAACGACGGTTTTTTCAAATTCATCATTTTGGTTTTCAGTTTCTGGACTTGGAGGGTTCTCCGTTGCCGAAGGTAAACCAACGGACCTATTTTTATAAAATTCAAATTCATAAGGCGGAATAAAAAAAATCGTATCCTCTGAAAAAGAGATATTTTTTACTTTTTCATTTTGGTAAATCACATCACCAAATTTAGAAAGGACTTCTAAATGCCAATAATCATCAGAGTATTTTAAACTAAAATGTTCTCTTGATACAGCCTTTTCGGCCCCAAGTAAAATTTCAACGCCTTCTTTCCTCCCAGCAGTGTAGGTTAACGCTGGGTCTAATTCAATTTGATGAATATATTTTCCATTTTTTTTTACTTTAAGGAGAGCCATTTTTATTGCCTCCCCAATTCGTCAAGGGAAGCGCATTCATCATAAAATTGCTTTGCTTCTTTGTATCGAGAATGTTTCATATTATTTTTAATATATAATAAGACATTTTGAAAGGCGGCTTTGCACATTCTATAATTATTGCTTTCGCGGTATTTTTTTCCTTCAGAAAAATTAAAATCAATAAGTCGATCTAAATTTTGTTTGGACTTTAAATGGTACTTAGCTGCATCTTCTAAACTTGGATCGCTTTGAAAAGCGGAAGCAAGAAATTCAATGGCCTTATGATATTGGCCATTATTATATTCGCGCATTCCACTAACAAAGAATTGTTTGGCCATGGATTTTCTTGAGTCTTTATTTTTCTTTAGTTCTTTCGCTTTCTCTAATTCTTCCATGGACTTTTTAAAACGGACTTCATCCTGTAAGAGAGGGGTTATGATACCATTGTTTGTTGGTACTTCTTCTGCATTTTTTTTTGGTATTAACAAAATGATACCGATGAGGACAGCCACACCAAAAAGGATGAGATAAAGTTCATTGCCACTTTTTTTCTTATTCGATTTTTGTAAATGTGGTCGAGGTAAAGGTTCCGATTTTATAGAAGAAGGAGGCGCCAAATGAATTGGAGATGTTAATTTTAGTGGAGAAGTCGTTTTGGGAATTGGTTGCAGGGGATTCTTAAATTGAATTGACAAGGGTTCTGGAAGTTCCAAAGTGTCTTCCTTGGGAGAGGATATTTTTAATTCAGTATCTCCGGCAGTGAGGGTCGTATTATCTTCAATTAGGGCTTGGTCTTCTTTTAGACCATTGATTAATATAAAGTTTTTAGTGGACATGTTATAAACATAATAATTTCCATCAGAAAATTTTATTTCTGCATGTAACCGACTTGTTTTGGGATCATTTGATAAAACAATATCGTTTTCTTGACCACGGCCAACAGTGATTAAACTCTTGTCTTTGAAATTAAATTTTTGGCCTAAATGGGGGCCAGAAATTATTTCTATTTCAAGTTCATAGGGAGTTAATTTCAAAGCTTCTCCCATCAAGAATCTTCCTTTTTAGGAATTATTGTGAATAAAAAATAACTTGGTTGATCATTTTCAGTAATAACATGACACCTGATAATAACGCTTCCCCTGCCCATATCGAGCTCTTCCTGATGAATCTGATTGGGTATAGCTGTTGCTTTTTGCATCAGGTTATCAATATTTAACTTTAAAGAGGCATCTACGATAGCGTCGATTCCTTGGTTCATTAAGTTTTCCATAGAATTCTGACAAAGCGATTCAAAGTTGCTATTGAGGTTAATGATTTTTCGGTTAGGAGTCACAGCAAAAGAAGGATCCCGAAAATGTTGAATGAGCATTGAAGCTTCAAAATCTTTATTTTTTAAATTGGACGAGGGGCGGTTGTCCCCATGAAGGTATCTTGTCATTAAGCTGGATAAGTTCCCAGCAAGGGCTTGTAAAGGCGGAAACAAGAAGGTGTTTTCAATATGTTCATTTTTTTCTCTCATAGCTAAATCCAATTGTCTGTTCAAGCTTGCAATGGGAAATTCAATTAATTTATAGAGGAAAAAATATAAAATCAGCCCTACGAGAATAGCAATAACCAAATTCTGCATAAACAAACTAATAACAATACCTTCATCAAAAGCCAGGGTAGAGATATCATAGATGACAATGGCATAGGCGACCGGAACGGCTTCTTGCTTATCTAGATCATACTTATCTATGGGGAAGGCCGCAGCGATGGTGGTGTAATCGATACTCTTAACGAGGTCACGACCAGATCGCAGAGCTTCATTGATAAATGGAATGTCCAAGGTTCTTCCTGATTTGGTGGCTGGTGCCATGACACTTCCATCGTGTCTGTTAACAATAAGAGCTTCTTTGACTCCGTCTTCTTTTTCTATGGAATAAGTGTAAAGTGAAGCTCCATTATTTTCAGAAATGGCTTTCTTATTTGTTTCAGCTAGGGCACGTGCCAGAGACATCGTTCTTTTTTTAGCCTCTCCTTGGATGCTATCTCTGGTAATGGACACCATAGGGATGAGGGATAATAAGGTGACTACAAAAATAAAAATGCCAACAAATCCGCCCAAAACATATTTAAATTCAAAAAGTTGAGCTAACTTGTAAACGGAGGGTAAAACCACTTGATTCATATAGGTCTCAAATTTAACTTTAAAACTTAATGACTCTTGAGGATCAAAATCATGAGGTTGTTTAAAATCAGGTTCAGCATTTCTTGATGCGAGATTCAGATGAGGTTGAGGGATGGCTTGTGGATCTCCATGTGAGTTTAATTGCTGATTTAACCGGGGACTTGCGTAGGTTTGAGCGGCCAAGTTTCCAGAATGAGTTCGTGTCGTTACAAAGGCCGTATTCGTTTTCGGTTGTGGAGTTGGAATGATGTCTAAATAGATATCATGCAATGAAAATTTTTCGCCGAATTTAATCTCAGATTTCTGAATTCTAGTGCTATTGACATAGGTCCCGTTGCTTGAGTTTAAATCAATGAGAATCGTTTTGTTTTTAGTCAGGTGAAGTTCACAATGCTCTTTAGAAACTCCCTGGGCCATCAATTGAATATCACATCGAGAAGACCTACCGATGGTATTTTTTCCCTGCTTTAAAGTAAAAAATTGGCCAGCTTGAGGACCGTTGAGAACTCTAAGAGACCACATATAATTGATCTCCTTTAGATTTCAGATCCGTGAGCAATTGTTGATTTTTTGTCTTATTCCATAATTCACTCATATATACCTATTTCATAAAGCTTAGCGCCACAGGTCCTAAAATCATAATAAATACGGCAGGGACAATACAAAACATTATGGGGATCATAATCATTTGTGTGGCTTTCTCTCCTGCCTTTTCAGCCCTTACAAATCTTTCCATTCTAATTTGTTCTGATTGATCCTTTAATACTCTCGCTATCGGAGCCCCTGATGCCTGAGCATCCAGGATAACGGCGATAAACGAAGTGATTTCTGTCATCTCCAAGCGATCAACCATTTTTTTTAGGGCCTCTTCCCGAGAAGAACCCATCTGGGTTTCATGAATGACAATGGATAATTCCTGAGCTAAAACACTGTCAGTTCCTTTGGCTTTTTCTATTAATTTTTGAATCGCAGAGAAAAATTCTAAACCCGCCTCAACAGAAAGAGCCAATAGGTCTATAAAAAAAGGCAAATCTCCACGAACACTGACTTCTCTTTTTTTCTTTTCTCCAAGAGAATGCATGATCGGAAGATAAAATCCTAAAGGAATTAAAATGAAAATCATCAAGTAGGGTATCTCTAATTGAAGAGCAAAATTCAGTAAGGAAAAAAACAATGGAAACATAACTCCCCAAAGGATTTGCAGGCCAATAAATTCGTCTTCGTTGAGTTCAGAAGAGAGACCACCAATTTTTATAAATCTTAAAATTTTTTTTCGATAATCTTGATTTTTTATTTTAAGAGCGTGTTGAAGGGTAAATTGATGAACCAGGGGACGAGACATATTGATTATTGGGTTCTTTGAAATGGCAGGAGTTTCATTATTCGCCCAGTTTAATTGCGCTTTATCATTGTTATTTTGAATAAAAGCAGAAACAAAAAAATATATCGAAATTCCACCAGCAAAAACACCTAAGAATAACATTATATTATCGCTTCCCATATTTCATCCTTCGTGGTTTATTTACGTTGCTATGAAAAAAATATTTCTTGCCTCTCAATCGCCCAGAAGATCACAATTGCTTGAAAAAGCAGGAATTTTATTTCAAACGCTTCCCATCTCTACATCGGAATTTGTGGACAAAAAATTGATGATTGAAGCTCAGATTTTGAATATAACACGACAAAAGTTGGTAGAAGCAGAAAAATATTTAAGCTACCAGACTGGTCCTTCAGCACTGATCATTTGCGCTGATACAGAAGTTGTTTTTGAGGGGGCGCTGCTGGGAAAACCAAAAAATCAAGAGGATGCCAGACAAACTTTAAGACGCCTGTCTGGGAAAAACCATTTCGTCAAGACGGCTTACATCATTAAAGATGTCGTCACTCATTTAGAAATTTCTCATATTGAGACAACCATTGTTTACTTTAGACAATTACCTGAAGAGTTAATTAGGGATTATGTGGCAACAGGTGATCCCATGGACAAGGCCGGCTCCTACGGCGCTCAAGGAATAGGTGGAAGTTTTATTGAAAGGCATGAGGGCCTTATGAGTAATGTTATCGGACTACCCATCGAAGTATTAATTTTAGATTTGAAGCGATTTGAAAGAGGCTAGTTTTTTTTAGCTTTAATAAGTAAAAAACATTTTTGTATGATGTCCGAATCAAATCCTCTTGAAAGTAAAAAACGGGTTAACTTATTCTTATCTTCTTTTTCAAGAATTAGAGTTTCATTTGACGCATTGGCTTGAGGCAATTTTTTTCTTAAGGAAATATTGTTTAATTTTTTCTCGAGTAATAGAAAGGCCTTTTCGATTTCAATCTCTGGATTTTTTTTAATAGCAGGCAAGCCTTTTTGTGCTAAGTAAGCATTGATGTATTTAATGCCTTTTTTCTTTCGATTTAATGATTCTGCCCAACGTTCAGAAAGATAAGCACCTTCTTGCAACCAACGGTTGTCCCTGGCCCAATTGATGACAGAAAAAATCTCTTCGTCGGAATAAAGCCTCTCTTTTCTGTTGTCCCATTTCTTAACTCTGGAAAGCTTCTGCTTAAGTTCTTTTTCAGAATGATCTCTTTTGGCTAAAAGATCCATCACTCTTTTTTTGATACTCATGTTTTGATACTCAGAAAAAATCTATTAAAATAATAAAGAAAAATTCAATAAAAGAATGTTCACTCGTGTTTCCCCACCAACGAGGACGATCCTTGCTTCTGGATTATAGGTAAATTTTTCAAGAAGACGGATTCGTTTTCCTCCGCCAACCATAATTCCCACTTTAGCTTCATTTCCACCTTTATCATTAACTACATTTTGAATTCCAATGCCAGCCTTAGCATACAAGGACTCCTTAAGATCGGTATCAAAGTTATAAACACCGAATCCCATGGCTTCTAAATAATTGGATGAATACCCACCTCCACTTAAGTTGTTCAAATGTATTTCGCCACCGGCTTGGATATTATTTTTGATGACTTTTGATAGAGACACCTGCGCTTCTACTTTAGTATAACTTGCAGAACTTTCTTTGTAAGTGCTGATTTCACTTCGAGAGAGAGCTGTTTGTAATTCATAGTCAAATCCTGCTAAATAGGAATCTTGAACGGGTGAAATCAAAGAACTGGCTGGCTTTTGGGTTGATCCAGAGGGTTTTCCTTTAGCCAAGGAAAAGGGTGTTAATGCTAATGATAGTGATAATAAAACAAAAACAAAAACTGAACTGATATTTTTCATAAAACCTTCTTTGTTGATCAATTAATTTTGATAAAGCTTATAATATTTCTAATCTGGCATATTTAACAACAAATTTTTTAATTGTTTGATCGGAAAACAAAACGCTGACCTTGAGCATGTCCCCATCCCCCTCAGTTTCAAAGACAGAACCTGTGCCAAATGTAGGGTGTTTCACGCGCATCCCTTTGCGAAAGCTTGTAGATTTACCAGGTCCCTCATCGGGGAAGGACTGATCTTCAAAGCCAGAATCTGAATAGACATTTTTCGATTTTCTCTTGTCGTGGGCGAAAGAATTGGATTCAAAAAAAGTTTCTTTTTCAACAAATCCATGTTTTTCTGAAAATCCATGGCTACGATGTGAATATTTTTGAACAAAGGAACTTGTTGTCGAGGTTTTGAATTGAATCAACTCTTTAGGGATTTCTTTTAAAAAACGAGAAGGAGGATTGACTTGATCCTGTCCCCATATTTTTCGTGTTCTTGCATAGGTTAAAAATAGTTTCTTTCTAGCACGGGTCATCCCCACATAGGCTAATCGTCGCTCTTCTTCCATATCATCTTCAGAATTATCATCATGGCGCAAGCTCGGGAATAAACTTTCCTCCAGGCCAACAATAAAAACATAGGGGTACTCTAGGCCCTTTGAAATATGTAAGGTCATTAAGGTCACTGAGTTAAGCTCCTGATTGAGCTGATCTGCATCAGAAACCAAAGCCATTTCTTCTAAAAAAGATTGTAGAGTGGCCTCATCCCCGCGTTCTTTCATAAATTGAGTGATTGCATTATCAAGTTCTTCGAGATTGTCGATACGAGCTTCGGCCTCCGTGGTATCTTCGGATTTAAGAGCTTTCAGGTATTCAGTTTTTTCAAGAACTAAATGATAAAAATCATTCAGTTTGTAATTTGTGGAATCCTCTCTTAATCCCTCGAGGAGATCAAGAAAGCGCCTTAATTTACTGGTGGTGCCTGAATTAAAAATTTTACTATCAATGGCTTTTTGAATACCTTGAAGAAGTGTCATTTTATTTTCAAAAGAGAGGGCTTCCACTTTCTCAAAAGTAGCTTTTCCTATTCCCCTTGTCGGCACATTGATGATTCTTTTTACCGCCATGTCATCAGCCGGATTGAGACTTATTTTTAAATAGCCCAGTACGTCTTTGATCTCCATGCGTTCATAAAAGCGAACTCCCCCCACGAGACGATAAGGGATTGAAAAAGTTCGGAGTTGCTCTTCCAGAACTCGGGACTGAGAATTTGTTCGATAGAAAACAGCATAATCCTGATAGGTTCCTTCGCCTTCAGAGATCATCGTTTGAATACTTTTGATCACAAAGCGGGCTTCATCATATTCATTGCGTTCTTCTTGAAGAGAAATCAAGTCGCCTGAATGATTGTTGGTAAACAAGGTTTTATCTTTTCGTTGTTGGTTATTTTTAATAACCGCTGTAGCTGCCTGAACGATATTATTTGTGGATCTGTAATTTTCTTCAAGTTTAACTACTTTGGCTTCATTAAAATCTTGTTCGAAGTCTAAAATATTTTTGATATCGGCTCCGCGCCAGCTATAAATAGACTGATCTTCATCGCCTACCACGCATAAATTTCTATGAGATTGAGCTAACATTTTCACAATTAAATACTGAATATGGTTAGTGTCTTGATATTCATCTACCATAATGTATTTAAATTTTTCTTGATAATCTTTAAGTAAGTCAGGATACATCACAAACAATTCATGAGTTTTTAACAAAAGATCGTCAAAATCCAATGCGTTCGCTTTTTTCATTTCTTGCTCATAGTGTTTAAAAACCTCTAAGGTTTTTACATCCATGGTTGAGCGATTCCCTTTGCTGATAGCTTCGGGAGTGAGGCCATTCATTTTGGCAAAACTAATTCGAGACTGAAAACTTTTTGGAGGAAAAATCTTATCATTGATATTCAGTTGCTGACAAACTTTTTTAATTTGAGCTAGCTGGTCTGAAGAATCATAAATCGTGAAAAAAGGTTTATAGTGCAACAGAGTTAAATGTTTTTTCAAAACGCGTACGCAAAAACTATGAAAAGTGTTAATCCACATTTCCCCGTGAATGATCACATTCATGTCAGACAAGAGTTGAAAAATACGACTTTCCATTTCTCTGGAAGCTTTGTTAGTAAAAGTCACACATAAGATTTCATCCTCACTGGCTTTTCCAGAGGCAACAATTGCGGCTACCCTATGTGTTAAAACTCTGGTCTTGCCCGAACCGGCCCCAGCAAGAATCAATAAGGGGCCATCCAGAGTCATGACAGCTTCACGTTGAGGAGAATTTAATTTTTCAGTTAAGAAAGCAGGAATTGCGTGCATCGGTCCAACTTCTATAGCCTAAGGAGGCAGCTGTCATTTATTGAAACACAGCGCAACCTGATCTGTGTCATATTTTTTAGCACTTACCATGGGAGAATAGATTCTGCAGATTCAACTATCATGTGACAGGAGGACAAAATGAGTTATTTAGCCAAGGATACAATGTCAAATAACCTAATCACGATTGATTGGAAAGCGTCTTTAGCAAGGGCCTATGAAATAATGAAAGAACATAATATCCGTCACTTGCCAGTGAGAAATGACGAAACAGTCATCGTTGGCATGTTATCAGAAAGAGATCTCTTAAGGGCGATGAAGTCTGATTTTAGCAAAGATCATCTCGTTCCTTCCGAGTACAGTCAATTTTCTCCGGAAGCTATTGTGAGAGATTTCATGAATTGGCCAATCAAAACAGTGAACAAAAGGGACAAATTAGAAACAGTAGTGCATAAGATGCTGAATGAAAAAATTTCTTCAGTTCTTGTTGTTGATCAGGCTCAAGAACTAGTTGGTATCATTACTACCGATGATTTGATTTCTCTATTATTAACCTTTTTACGTGATGACTCTGAGAAGAAAACCATGGAAATTGGTAATTTATTCAATTCAGACTGGATCCCCACCACGATCTTATCCTAAATTGAAAGTGTCTCTTTTTGATATGAATAAGCGTCTCTTTTTGCTCATTATTTGACAATTTCCATAGTGGTTGTTGTAATTTAGAGAGGGGGAACCTTATGTTTTTAAATAATTATAGATTATTAAGAATTTTTTTACTCACTTTTGTTTTTGCAGTCCTGGGTGTTTGGGTTTTTCACAGTTCTCAAGAAAAGTCCCAGGTGGTAAAGGGAAAGTGGCTGATCGCTCATACCCCTGAGAACGCCCGGCTTGTTGAACAAGCGAGGGAATTTGCAAAAAATGTTTTTGAGAGAACCCAAGGGAAATTGCAATTTGAACTGATATTTCCTCCTCCGAAAGTACGAGATGGAAATAATTTTTCTGTAGCCGTGGACACGATGCTCGCAGGAGAAGCTGACGTGAGCCAGATAGGAATTGGCGCTTTGGCTACCTTAGACGATAAATTTCAAATTTTAGATATGCCGTATTTATTTAAAAATCATGATCATGCAGCCAGAGTTTTAGATGGCGACATTGGTCAGAGAATCAGAGATAATTTTCTGGCCTCTAACAAAGAGATTAGATCTTTAGACTTTACCTATTCTGGAGGGTATCGAATTTTTGTTTCAAATAAGCCAATAAGGAGCGCCGAGGATTTAGCAGGAAATAGGATATTGAGTTATCGAAAGAAATCTCTTTTTGAATCACCAGAAGCCCCTCCCGAAGATGAAGGCGTAAGAAAACTAACACAAAAAGTTTTTGGTTTTAAATTAATTTCACCAACAAATATTGAAAACATGAGTTCTGTATTAGACTTTTTTAGACGGGGTGATATTTCGATTGCTGAAGATCATTTTAGTCATTTTACGAGAGTTTTTAAAAAATTTGGTATTGTCCCAAATAAGATGCATTATTTCTGGGAAACCAATCATAGTTTGTTTATGACTTCCATAGTTGTAAGAGAAAAATTTTTTCAATCTTTAAGTCCAGAAGCTCAAAAAATTTTAGTGGAGGAGTCTCGAATTTTAGCTCTTAAGGAAAGGGAGGATTCCATTCAGGTCGATGCATATGCCAAAACTTGGTTGATAAATAGCGGTTACGATGTTTCAGTTCCAAGTCGTTCAGAGAAGAAGAAACTAGAAAAAATGGTAGAACCGGTTTATTCTCAATTTAAAGAAAAACTTGGCGCTGACATTATTGAAAAGATTCAAGAGCTTGGAAATAGGATGGAAATTTCTGCTAAGTAATTCAGCAAATTCTAACCTGTGTAAACTGATGACAGTGGATAAATTTTTACATGGGGCTAGTTAAATCCATCGATTGAGATTATATTCCGATCGATGTTTCAGAGGTTGTTTCTTTTTTTTATCCCAATCCGCCCTATAAATTTGGAGACTAGTGTCGTTTGGTGGCTCAGCAGGCGCGCCCTAGGTGCCACTTTAACCACAGGGTTATCAACAATTTTTTTGCTTTCTGGTTGTGGCAGGTCTTTTAACTCGGAGGCATTGACTGCCAATGGAAACATTAAAGTTTTAATATTGAAAAACAAAGAAGCAATTTCTGAAATAGAAGCTGAAGAGACAAATCCATTTGAATTTAAGGTTGTTGAGCTTCTTAATATTTATGATTTGATTTCCTTGTCTGGAAAATATGCCCGATTTTACACAAACGCCACAAATAAGAATAATAACTTAAAAGGAACACAGCCTAAAGCTCAGTTTTTTAAAAACAAAAAGGGATACTTCGTTGCTAAAAATAATTTTTCTCTGGAGTTAGCGACTCTTTATTATCACACTCAAAACCTTGCCCTCATTGATCAAAAAATTGGTGCAAATCAACTCAATTCACTACCAAGAAAAATAGTGATTGGAACAAAAATTTCCAATAGTTCATTTCAAGAAAATAATGCCATTTATGATGGGGGAATGGATGCCATCATTTATCTTGATTACACGGAATCCAATTTGGCATTGCCATTTAACGGAGGAATTTTTGCCCATGAGTACTTTCATTCTTTGTTTTATAAAGCGGTTCAAAAGGGACTTGAATCAAATGCATTCTTTAAAGAAAATAGAGACACTTCAGAAGAAAAATTTGATTTAAATTTAGCCGTGCCCAAATTTGAGAAAAACAAATTTATTGAAAATAGCAAAATGAATCCTCATTCTTTTAAAAAGAATTTATCCTTAGAGCTAAATGATATCAAATCTCTCTCAAAGCAAAATATCAAGGATTACTATGTACTCTTGCTGAAAGGCCTAAATGAAGGAATTGCAGACTTTTGGGGTTGGACCTATACACAAGATAAAAACTTTATCTTACATTCGATTTCCAAGATTCCATCGATACGAACCCTAGACTTAAGAAAACATGATTTGCAGAAGCCCGAATTAGTGACTCAAAATATGATTTTAAATGAAGTGATGGGAACTTTTGTGGATCAGGAAGAAAAGTCAGCCTACATCAATTACTTTTCGTACATTATAGGGACTCGATTTGCCTTGTTTTTTAAGGAGTTAGTTGCTGTTATTTCTAAAGAGCGAAAATTATCCACAGATGAAGCCTCAACCATTGTCATGAAATCAATTTTTAGCTATTTAACCCAATTAGGGGAAAAGCTTGTAAAGCATGAATTTAATCAAAATAAAGTTAATTTAATTTCATCTCAAGATTTGATTTTAGAGTTTAGTCAGCTTCTTAAGCCGACAAAGTTACCTGAGTGTCAATTGATTCTAGATACGATTAATAGTGACACAAAAAATTCAAAAAAATTATCTTGTTTGATGAAGAATGAGATTTACACTCTTTCGTCCCCACAGGAAGAGAGTGCCAGTGATAATTAAGTTTTTAATTCAATTATTAATTCTATTGTTTTTCAGTGGACTTCAGAGCGCTTATGGTTTTTCCATTTCTATTTTTCCAATAAATTTAGAAAATCGATTTGTTCAAACAAATTCTAAAGAATACAAATTCATTCCCCTATCGAATTTTTCATTTTCAATTGGCCACCAATCACATCAAGTATTAATAGAGCACACAGAGTTTGAAAAAAGATCAGGCAATGAAACTCTTAATTTTCTAGAAATAAATCAAGAATATCATTTGAATTATCTCTATCAAGTGACATCGCTTTTTCAAGGCCAGAGCCAAGTTCAGACTAAGAATCAATCAAATATGTTTTTTTTATACATGGGAATAGGTACTGGAGTCTATAACAGCTCGGTGAAAACGCAGTATCTGGCTGTTGAATCAATCGAAAATTCCGGTAATGCCATTTTTATTTCGGGTTTAGTTTCCTTGCAGTTTCAATATTCTTACTTTCACAGTCAACTGGATTTGCGCCTTTTCCAAGCAAAGGACTATTCCCCTCAGCCCCAACCAGGAGTTATATGGCGGGCTGGAATCAAGTTTTAAAAAACTATCGAATGATTTCTGCCTGTTCCAGGTAGGGTTGAAATTTTTTAAAAATAGCTTCTTCGGCAAGGGTAAAGAGAGTAATTGCCGTGCCACTCTTTCCAGCGCGAGCCGTTCTTCCAATTCGATGTAAAAAATCATCGGCCTCATGGGGAAGATCAAAGTTGACGATTAATTTAATATTGGGAATATCCAACCCCCGTGCTAGTAGGTCTGTGGTGACCAGAACTCGAAATTTTTCACTTCGAAAATCTCTTAAAACTCTTTCTCTGTGTCCTGTAGAAAGGGCACCGTGAATCACCTCTGTGGTGATTCCATTAGAGACGATATGATGGTGTACGCTTTCACTGTTTGCTTGATTATTTACAAAAACAATACATTGTCCTTTTCTTAATTTAAGAGCCTCAAGAAGGCGATCTTTTTTAGAATTAAAGTGAGTGAAGATCACGATTTGTTTAAGGGTAGAAACAGGTTTATGAGTGCCTTCAGCTTGAATTAAGAAAGTATTTTCTCGTAAAAAACTTTTCGCAAACTTTTCTGCTTTTGGTGAAAAACTGGCTCCAAACATGAGGGTTTGAAAATGACCTCTCATTGTGGATCGAATTGATTTTAGTTGAGGTTCAAAACCCACGTCGAGCATTCGATCAGCTTCATCAATAACTAAGATGCTCATTTTTTGTAATAACAATTTGTTATTGGATAAATGTTCAAGAAGTCTTCCTGGAGTGGCGACAATAACACGAGGCAGTTTGTTCAATTGACTTACCTGCTTTTTGTCTACCTTTCCAGAAACAACCAGACAGGTTGAAAAGTTTAAGTCAGAGCAAAGATCATTAATTACTTGATAAATTTGATCTGCTGTTTCACGACTCGGGGTCAGTATCAAGGCTCTCGTACTAGGATCCTGAAGCAGCTTAGCCATGATGGTCAAACCATAAACTAAGGTTTTTCCGCTGCCCGTTGGCGCAATTCCTATAAGATCCGGTGTGTCTTCAGCAAGGGTTAAAGGAAGGGCTTGTTCTTGAATCGGAGTAGGTTTGTTAATTTGAATCCTTTGTAAGGTGGATAGTACAGGGGCAGGCAATGGCATTTCAGAAAAAGAATCTTTTTTAATTTCAGATTTCAACCAAGTCATGGGTGTATCCTTTGTGAATGATTAGGGTATAAAAAATACTCTAGGTTTTTTTAATTTTCTCTTCGAATTGAGTTAAGATTTCAGGATGTGTTCTGATTTTTAGGGTAACACCTTTTTCATCATAGGATTCAGAAAGAACTCTTGTCTTGGCCCTTACTTCGCCAACAATTCCTTTGGCAAGGTAGGGTACGAAAAGATCAACGTCGGTCATATCATTTTCAAAATAGCTAAGAATTTTATTTCTAAGACTTGTTATATCCTCTTTATTTCGAGTAGAAATAAAAATAGAATTGGGAAATTCTTTTTTCAACGCCATTTTGATTTCATCATTTAATCGATCGCTTTTGTTTAAGATCATCAGAGAAGGAATCTCTGTGGCTCCAACCTCAGCCAGAACCTTTTGCGTTACCTCTAATTGCGAGCGAAAAGACTCGTCTGAGGCATCAACAACATAAAGCAAAAGGGAAGCATGCAGAGCTTCATCGAGTGTGGACTTAAAAGAGGCGACAAGATCATGGGGTAGCTTTTTTATAAATCCAACAGTATCAGAAATTAGAATTTTAGGGCGGCTTTCTGGATACATTGGACGAATCGTCGTGTCCAAGGTTGCAAATAATTTATCAGCGATTAAAATATCACTCCCAGTAAGAGCACGCATGAGTGAAGACTTCCCTGCGTTTGTGTATCCAACCAGCGCCACGCTGATTTCCTGTCCTCTGCGGGCTCTTCGGACTTCATGTTCATTTCCTAAAGCCGCAAGATCTGTTTTCAACTCCTTGATGCGATCGCGAATTTTTCTTTTATCCAGCTCCAAACTCGTTTCACCAGAGCCTTTACCACCAATGCCTCCACCTTGACGATCACCGCCTTTATTAGTTTCTCGCAATCGAGGAGCTACATAAGTCAGTCGCGCAATTTCGACTTGAAGTCTAGCTGCTTTCGTCTTTGCATGGCGGCTAAATATTTCTATAATGACTCCCGTTCGGTCAAGAACGGGGACACCACTGGCACTTTCAAGATTTCTAAGCTGTGAAGGTGAAAGATCACTATCAACAATAACGATATCGGCAGAACCTGACTCCATCAGGTTGTCTGAAAAATCTGAGTTTTCTGAGTTATCTGAGCTTACTGAATCTTCCAGACTAGCGGGCTCTTCTGAGTTTTTTTCGAGAGCCCACTTCAAGGCAGCCTTCGATTTTTTATGCTCCACCAAAGAAGCAATCTTTCCACTTCCACCCGTCCAGCGAGCTAATTCCAGTAATTTACCATCCCCAAGTACGTTAGGTGATTTATCGGAACTACGTCGTTGTACCACTTTTCCAATAACCTCATAACCTAAAGTATTTACCAATCGAGTTAGCTCTTGCAAAGAACTTTCAAACTCTCCTTGAGTCAGCTTTGGAAGTTGAATACCTACAAGAACGGCTTTTTGAGTTAAGGAATCATTCGATGCTAGCATGGTTAGGAAGTGTACTCGGTTTTTTTCTATATAGCAATGAATCTGACTTGGTCTTAAGATTCTGGCTCCATGCTAATTCCAAGTAAGCTAAATAGCCCCTGTTGGAGTTGGAGTTTGGTGCTCGTTATAAATTTCTCGAAAATAGTTCACGTGATCATCAACCATTTTCTCTAAAATAGGACTTAATTCATCAAAGTTATTGTTGAACTCCTCGGCATACTTTTCTTTTTGTTTAGCATGAAACTTTCCCAGCCAATAAAACATGTGTTTTGCATAATCTAAATGATTTTGAACTTCATCTAGGGTTGCAGGTAAAGCTCCGCCATCAAAGTTTGGTTTTACCTTCTCTCTAACGATATAAAATCCTGTCTGGGTATTTAAGACTTTAATTATATTACCTTTGGTTTCCTTGGGTCTAAAGTTCGTTAAGACCTCTTTAATTCTTTTATCAGGTGTGCTTTGAGCTAAATTTAAAGCACTTGCTGCAGGATCTACTTGAGCTTTGAACTCAATAATTTTATAATTGTCAGAATCATTTTCTTTAATCAGATAGGAAAATCGTGGGACTCCCATGCTACCTCCATTTTCCTTAATTCGTACTCCAAAATGAATAATGGTACCCATTTCTTTCAGTTCATTTTCAAAGAGGTTTTGATTTTTATTGTATATTTCTTGGACTTCAGAGCTCGTGTCTTTTAAATCAGATAAACTTAATCTTGTCTTAAAATATTCTTTATCTTCTGCGAGTTTTTTATAATTAAAGGATCTGGGGGGTGTTTTATTTAAAATTTCCTCCAAGGATTGAACCTTGGAGAGGTCTTTTCCTTTGAGTCCTAATTTATAGGAGAGGATAGCATCTTCAAAACTAAGACGGTTGGGCCAAACTTGATTGTAGGATAAAGTATGAAAAAGATCTGCTAAAAACATTCCAGTTCCACCATCATCGACATCAATAATACCAATATCCGCTTTATCTGTTTTATCTGATTTATTTTTGAGTTTTACAATATCTACATTATCAGGTTTGGCGTCAGCCGCTATGATCCCAATATGGGAAACTATTTTTGCAAAAGGGTTTGATTTTGCTGATACCATTTTTGCATTATCCCGAAACCAAGCTAAGGAGGCAGCTGGGTTAGACCTCATAAATACAAGAAAATCGCCAGGCACTTTTCTAATATAGCTTTCAGGTGTGTTTCTATTACTTTTAGCGTAGGAGTCAACGCAGTTATTTTGAGCGAAAGCAATAAAATGAAAACTCAGCAGTATAATAAAACTATTTAAAAAAAGATTTTTTATCATAAACTTCCTTTAACTTCCTTTCAAGCAAAGAAATTTCGTTCAATGCCATTAAGAAATTCCAATCAATGCGATTGTTCATCTTAAGTTACATTTTTTACAAACTACCTGAGCCAATAGCCGAGAGAGCTTTATTCCCAAAATCTGATAAAGCAAGGCAAAGGCCAAAAAGAAAGCTCAATCAAGACAAGGAGGTCTGGGATCTAGAGAAATAACCATTCAGAATCTTTAATAAATTTCAAGTAGGTATTTTCTAGAGTTTTTAAGAAGTTACTATTTTGTATTCTTTGCTGGAAAATGGTCACACACGATGTCTGACTTTTGTACACAAATTTTAAAATGATCCCACAAATTCCTCTCACTAAAAAAGCATTCTCTAGAAGATTTAGAGTCGAGTGGCGAGGCCGTCTTTGAGGGCCGAGCGGCTTGCTTTTATTGCCGGTATCATACCAACGAGCGTGCCGCTAAGAAGAATAACTGCTAAATAGAAAATTTCAATCTGAGTGAACATAGCTCCTGAAGTGTAAAATCCAAATTGAGTTTCTAACCATTCAGCCAAGACAAAAAAGCCTCCCGTTTGAATGAGAATGCCACCAAGAATGCCGCTTAAAGTGAGGAGAGTGCTTTCAAATACGAGCAGTAATGTGATATTGAGTGGGCCAGCACCAATAGATCGAAGTATCGACATTTCTCTGCGTCTTTCGTTAAGTCCGGCTAAAATAGTACTGATCATGGCAGCAAGGCCGACAATTAGTACCATAAAGGAAATAATTTTAAGGATGGTTTCAATATGACTTAACCCACGCCATAAATCGGCAAGCGTCGCACCTGGAATAATAGCCAAGAGAGGTTCAGATTCATAATTGTTAATGGTCCTTTGCAGTTTCAAAGTTTCAATTCTTGAATTTGTTCGTAGAAAAAAGGAAGTGATGGGACCGATTTTTATGGATTCTTTGTTGACTTGATTTTGATGAATTACATTTTTTGCCGAGGGAGCTGCGCCGTTTTTCCAATCGATATGAATGGCTTCCATTCCATAAAGTGAAATGTAAATACTTTGATCCAGAGCTGTTCCCGTTGGTTTCAATATTCCACTGACGGTAAAAGGTTTATCGTCGTGCATTTGAATGCCGTCACCACGAGTCACTCCATGGGCAATGATAACGTTATCGCCTAATTTATATTTTAATTTTTGCTGAGCCTCTGCTCCCACAACCACTTCCCAAATATCTAAGGCAGGGGTTCCCTCCGCTAACTCTACTTTTTGATTTCCTCGGTAATGATAGTGCTGGTAAAAATTTTCGTCGGTGGCAACCACTCGAAATCCCTTATGTCCATCACCTAAACTATAGGGAATAGTCCAAGCCACTTCGGGCATTGCTTTAATTTCTTGATAACTTTCCCAAGAGATGTTGTTAGAGGGGCTACCCATATTAAAAATAGTATAGAGAATCAAATTTAGAGGTCCAGTTCTTGCGCCAACTAGCAAATCGACCTGACTCACAGATTGGGTGAAGCCCTCTTCCGCAGCTCTTTTGGTTCTTTCAACGGCTAATAATAAGGCAACACTCAATGAAATAGAAAATACAGTGAGCAGAGTGGAGTTCAATCGATTTTTGAGTGACTTTAGAGCGAGGGTAATAAAAATCATTTGGGACCTGCTAAATTAATTTCGGGTAAACTCAAGGAACGATCAAATAAGCTTTTCAAAGTACGATCATGACTTACAAATAAAACTGAAATTTTGTATTTTTGACAAATTTCAAATAATAATTTAATGAATTTTTCACGATGATCAAAATCTAATGAAGAGGTTGGTTCGTCGGCTAAAATAATATCTGGTTGCCCAAGAATAGCTCTAGCTGCGGCAACTCTTTGTTGTTGGCCAACAGATAACTTAGTTACTTTCTTTTCAACAAGTTCTGAAATGCCGAGCTGTGAGCAAAGTTCTTTCGCTATGACAATTTCCGATTCCTTGGGTACCTTGGATCTTTTTAAAGGACTTAAATAAAGAGGGAGAGTTATGTTTTCTAAAACACTGAGGTAAGGAATAAGATTAAAACTTTGAAAAATGTAACCTATATGGTTAGCTCTAAAACGATCTCGAGCTGAGGGACTCAATTTAGTTATATCCTCATTAGAGATATTAACCAATCCAGAATCGGGAATTATCACGCCCGCCAAAGTTTCTAACAGAGTTGTTTTTCCACAACCACTGGGACCGTATAAAAAAACTTTTTCTCCTCGAAAAATGGAAAAAGAAGGTATGTCCAAAACTAATTGAAGGCTATCGGAATATTTAAATTTTACATTTTTAATTTCAATCATATTACTTCAAATCAATGGTAATGACTTTTTGTTTTGCTTCAGCTGATTTTTGAATATCACCAGCTAATACAATGATATCCAAATCTCTAAGCCCTTTGAAGGATGTGAAATCAATTATTAATTTAGTTCCGATAACAGTTTTCTTGCAACGTATTTTAAAATCAGCAACGAAATCAGAATGATTTTCATTATGATCGGGGCCTTGAGTGGTCATTCCTATTTTTTCTTTCGAAAAAGAACAGCCGGTGGAAGGATCAAAAATAATCATTTTTGAAATTTCGGCTTCAAATTTAGCGATCAGATCTTTTAATTTTTTCTGTTCAAACTCTGTTTTAGCTTTATGTTCGAAGCCTAAAAGACTATCGGATGCCGTTTTAAACTCAACCTCACCATCTAAGGAATCTAATGCAATGTTTAAGGAAGCCGCGCCATGGACATGAGCATCTTGATGACGATGAGGGGCTTTATCAGAAATTGCAGATAAGGAAATAACAGTGATCAAAAAAAATAGTGATTTCAATTTTTCTCCTTGCTCTAGTCCTTTAAACTCACGTTTTAAGGAATTTTTGATTGCTGTTGGAGTATATATCTAAATTTTAAAAAATCATTAATAAGTTTCTAAGCTGCCTTTTTTTTTACTCACAGGTTGGCAATTTTGGACTCCTGTTTCATAAATCAGGGACGTTGTCTCATTTTGAGAGCTCATTATAGCTCCTAGTCTATCTGAGGCATTCCTATCGGCATGTTCTTTGTACCGTCTTAAAGTGAGGTACAAATGAAAAATTCACTGCTTTTTTTATTGTCGATAATCCCCTTATTTTTTCAGAATTTTTTAATTTCCAATATGTTCGATAAAAAATTATTTATAGATGAAAAATCAAGAAAAAATCATGCGAAAGAAGTGTTAGGAAATAGCTATCACAAAAGCTCGGCTTCAAAGTTAGAAGGAGAAAAATTTTTTCATATTTATTTGTTTGATATCGTTCAGTCCAAACTTCCCATAAAGTATAAACAGAAGGCCAAAGAGATAACTAAAAGTATCATTCAAGAGTCCAAGAAATTCCAAATAGATCCTCTCTTTGTCGTTTCGCTTATTTTTGCTGAAAGCTCATTTAATCCTGAGGCCAGAGGGCTAGCTGGTGAGATTGGACTTATGCAATTAATGCCAACGACAGGGAAAGAAGTTGCTAAGAGAATAAACGTGTCATGGAAGGGATCTAAGACTTTAAAAGATCCTGTCAAAAATATTATCATTGGAACTGCTTATTTGGGACAACTAAGGGGTTACTTTGAAAACAGCCCCCCGCGCTATATCTCAGCCTATAATTCGGGACCAGGAAGAATAAAGAAAATCGAAAAAATTAAAGACTTGCCTCATTTCTATTCTACGAAGATTCTAAAACATTATGAAAATTTTTATAAAAAAATGGCTTCAAACAAAGTTCCAGATAGTTTAGCTTTTAATTAGATGAGCCTTCAAACAGAAGATTTTTTTCAAGTAATTTTTTGATCCCATATAATAGTGAAAAAATCATGAACATAAACAAAGCAGGTAACCAGAATATCCAAGGGGCCACAAGAAATTGAGTTTGTGCTTGTTGAAAAATTTCACCCCAGCTCGCTGTGGGTGGCGCTATTCCCATTCCAAGAAAATCTACAATTGATAAAAATGTAATAAAACTGATGATGGAAAAAGGTGCAGTTGTAGAGACTAAAGAGAGAGAATTAGGTAACATATGTTTTAAAATAATTTGAAAATCACTCATACCAAGAAGACGAGCCGCGTGAATAAATTCCTGATTTTTGAGCTCAAGGATTTGAGTGCGCATGAGGTTGGCAACTTTCACCCAACCTAGCGAGGACAAATAAATTGCTAAGAGGTAGATGCTGGGTTCAAAAATACTAATCAAAACAAGAATTAAGAACAATTGAGGAATACTTTCTATGATTTCAATAACACGCATGCCAAATAAATCAACATAGCCTCCGTAGAAACCCATGCAGACTCCAAAGCAAATGCCAATAAGGGAAGAAACAAGCAGACAAATAATTCCATAAGTCATGGTATTACGATATCCGTAGATAACTCTGGCAAATAAGTCTCTTCCTCGATCGTCTGTTCCAAAAAAATGATGAAGGCTAGGAGGTGAAGGGAAGACATCAAGCGCCAAGTCTGTTTCATTTGGGTTCCATCTGATAAGGGGCCAAAGAGCAAAGGTATTTTTCTGGGGATCTAATTGTTTATAATTAATAATGATTTCATTTTTTATTCCTAAGTCTTCTGGAGAATAATGATAAAAAATTGGAAACAATACTTTGTTATTATAAATAAGAAAAAGAGGTTTGTCATTTATCCATAATTCTGCAAAAAAACTTAGTAGAGTTGTGAAAATAAAGAAACCTAAGCTCACTTTTGTCATTCTTAATCTCCCCAATCAATTCTGCGGTCTAAAAAATGAAGACAAAGATCTGAAAAACATCTCAAACCAATTAAAAAGAAAGCTGTAAGTAAATTAATAAAAATAAGTGTGTTATAGTCCCTATTGATGATCACACGAAAACTTAAATAGCCAAGACCTTTTATATTAAATACATTTTCAACAATAAGTGAAGATGAAATGAGTAAAAGAACCAGAGTGTTTAAATAAGACAATAGAGGCAGAATTGAATTTCTTAATACATGATGAACAATGATATCTTTTTTAGATAATCCTTTGGCTATGGCAGTTTTAATATATTCTTTCTTAAGAATGGATGTCGTGGAATTTTGTGTAATGAAAGTAACTTCAGCAAGATGGCTTAATACATAACAAAAAACAGGAAGAAATCCAAAATAGAGTCTATCTATAAATTGGTTAGGTAAAGCTAAGCTATTAAAATTGTCGGATTGTCTTCCTCCCAAGGGAAATAAATTTAAATGGTTATGTCCTGAGAAAAACATCAATAAGAAGATAGCCAGAATATAAATCGGGGTCATATTTAGAAAAAGCAATACTGAATTACTGGCATGATTGGCAAATGAAGAGAAAGAAAAAACCTTAAAAACGGTGATAATAACAGAAAAGAACAATATGAAAAAAACTGAAACTAGAAAATAAGGAGCCGTGATAAAAGCTTTTTGTAGTACCAAGGAGCTGACTTCCACATTGAAGATTAAACTATTTCCAAAATCAAAATGAACTGCCTTTTTTAACCACTGCATGTAATTTATTAGAATCCCTTTTTTAATCTGGTTAGAAGGGGAAGGCGTGTTCATAGGTGAATCAGATGTCATAAAGTTTTTATTTTTTAAGACATCTAAATCTGTCACGGTATTAATTGATAACAAAGCCACAGAAAGAAAGGAAACTGATAAAATTGTAAGAAGAGCGAGAGCAAATCTTTTGATAAAATAAATTAACAATTTAGAGTCCTATTTCTCTAGCCACCAGGTATTAGAGCCAACGTTATAATTAAAAGTAGGTTTGAGTTTTTTAATTTTTGCCGAGGTTGCATAGTAACTGTAGCGATCACTGAACATAAACAAATAAGGAGAATCTTCAGCAATGAGTCGATAGGTTTTTTGTAATAAAGCAATTCTTTTCTTTTTGTCTGATACAAATCGTGCTTCATCAATGAGTTTATCTACTTCTAAATTTTTATAACCAATAAAATTTGAACTACCTTTGGTTGCAGAGGAAGAATGCCACACTTGTTTAGGATCAGGATCAACACTTCCTCCAGCCCAGGAAAGCGCCATCGCATCAAATTTGGACTCATCAAGTAGTTTGAGCATCGAGTTAAATTCTAAAAATTTTAGATTCATTACGATGCCCACTTTGCGCATATCTTCTTTTAAAATAGTCCAAAGCTTTTCAAACTCCTTATTGGCAAAGACAAGGGTAAACTTAAATTCGACCAGTTTTCCATCTAGTGTTTTATCCAAAACCCCATCTTTGTTGCTATCTTTCCAGCCAGCATTGGTAAGAAGTTCCAGAGCTTTTTTTGGATCATAAAGAATGGGTTTGATATTGGGTGCGTATTCGCTGACCGGAGAGATAGGAGCGGAAACTAACAAAGAGTTATTGTTAAAAAACTTTCTATTTATTTCTTCTCGATTGGCGAGATAGGATATTGCCAATCGGATATTTTTATCTTTAAATAAAGTATTTTCTAGATTCCAGCCAATATAACTCCAAACTTTTGGTATTTTGTTTTCAACTTTATATTTAACTAATTCCTTCCCCCAGGGGTCGCCAATAGCTCGCTTTTCATAGATCTCTGAATTTCTCCACTCAATGTAATCAATTTCATTTTTTTTCAATTTTTCAATTTTTATATTTTCATCAGCCAGAAATTTATATTTAACTTCTGAATAATTAAAAATATTTTTATTTTTTAAGGATTTTTCACTGTAATGCGTGGCAAATTTAATTAGATCTATACCAAGTCCTTGTTCGTATTTTTGTAATTTATAAGCACCTGAACAAGTTAATTGGTAATTTAAATCTTTATTTTTTTCTGGTAAATTATAAATATGTTTAGGAATAATGAAATGACCTGCAACAATATCAAAATTTTTAAAATAGTTATTTTTGAAATTAATTTTAAGATTTAATTTATCGATAACATCTACGGATTCAATATTTTCGAAATATGTTCTGATCGGCGCGTTTGTCATTTTTTCATTTTTAACAATATCGAAAGAGAATTTAACATCTTCCGATGTTAATTCCTTATCATCATGAAAAAACAAATTGCTCTTGAGAGTGAAGTAAGCTGTTTTACTGTCGTTCGAGAGAGCCCATTTTTCAGCTAAAGCAGGTTCCCATTCATAAGTTTCTGGATTTCTCGTAAGTAAAGAATCACATATCCAACTCTGGATTTCATGGGCGTAGCCGGAAGTGGCAGAAATAGGATTTAGAGATTCTGGTTCCTCATCAATAGTTAAGACAATCGAGCCACCCTTAGTTACCTGTTCTTCATTTTTGGCAGCAAGGGATGATTTCATTGAAAAAAAGGATAAGAGTAATATTCCAATTATTGATAATAAAATTTTATTTCTTATCATTTACAAACTCCATAGGCTTTGAGAATAAAAAACAAACAGGCTTCTTTCAATGAGAAAAAAGCCTGTTTGTTTTTTAGAGCGCGTTTGAAAAGTTAGGGCTGCTAACCTCTGGCATACCTTTTATTCATGGATTCTCTGATCTCGGCCCCTTCGATGCTTAATCTCGTCCAAGGAATGGCTTTAAGTCTTTCTGGCTCAATAGCCTCTTCTGTTTCTTCGCAGAATCCGAAGGAACCATTTTCGATTCGAGCTAATGCGCTCTCAATTTCAATAAGCTGATTTCTAAGGCGATCTTGCATATTAACAAATTCTTGCTCGGCAAGAATTCTAACCGTTTGATCAGCTTCATCCCCTCCGGTCTCTAAACCGTCAAGCTGATGTTTGGCATCGCGAACTCTATTTAAGAGCTCGGCTTTAATCTGCAATAATCGCTTTTTACAATCAGCAATTATACTTTGTGAAACTCCGGCACTCCCTGCCATTTCCCCCTCCTTATTAACCAAGTTATAGTTTTTGAGGTAGTTCATTACTCTTAAACTACGCTTATCGGAACAATTTGGAACTTCTAGAGTCTATGTTCCAAATTGGAACTGACTTATTAAGAATGAGAATTGTAAATTTTGCAAGAAATTTCTTAAAATTGCTTAAATTTATTCAACTATATGATTATACTCATGTAATTCAATATTCTATTTATGCTGAGCGCTGATATAAATTAAAAATTAAGGTCAAATGTCATAATCTTATTTTAAATTTTTGCAAGATGCTAATTTTAAGAGCAATGCGTTGGAGGCCTGATTTAATTTTTCAATTAAATGGCTGGAATTTTGACTTCTCTTCTGTAGGGCCAAAGATTTATTTTTTAGCTCAAGAATTTTGATTTTGCTGATTTGTCCCTGATTTAATTCAGCTTCGGCAGAGATACTATTAAGCTCATCAATAATGAGTTTTTGGTTAGTTTGAATTGAATTCAATAATTGTTGGTAGGCGGATTTCATTAAAGCAATATCATTGGAGGATTTCTGACAAGTAGTTTGAGTGGCTTGGGAAAATGAACCGCCAAGTATCAAAATTAAGAATAAAAATAAGACAATGTTTTTTGATACTTTTAGCATGACCACCCCAATGGTATGATGAGTCCGAAACTAACCTAGCAAGTTAGATCTAGCAATTTAGACTCCAGCTCAAATGCATTAGAATATTTATAATATTAAACAATAGTTTCTGAGTTGATAAAGTTTTCAAACTCGTCTCTTGTTTTGTCAATAGTATAGGGTAGTAACAATCTTGCGACGTGGGTTTTGCCTCTATCAATGGATTTTCTTCCCGTCGTTTTTTCGGTACTTTCAAAAAATTGAAGAAAGGTTGTTGCCATGGCTAATAGAGATTCAAAAACATAAAGCATTTCATTATCATTTTTAACTTTTGTCATTTTTCCCTGCTCAACCCAATGACGATAAAGAACTCGCATGTGTTTCATCATCTTTTCAACGTGGATTTTCCACATTTTACTCAAGCTTGGATCTTTGCGACGTATGGAATACATCTCTCTATGGAAAAAACGATATTTCCAATAGACTTCGAAATTTTCATCCACAAACTCCATGGGGCTTGTCTTCAGACTTCTTTTGGGCCGCCAAATTTGATAAGTCTCTTTGCACATTCTTTTGAAAAGTTCTAGGATGATTTCTTCTTTGTTATCATAGTGAAAATATAAATTACCAGGGGAAATACTCATTTCTTTGGCAATGTGGTTTGTAGTTACAGCCACAACACCATTTCGATTAAAAAGTTCTATGGAAATATCTAAAATACGATCTTTTGTTTTCATAGAGTAACTATATAGGCTTAGGTCTATAATTCTTCAATAACTATTTGATTTTAACACCAAGTCCAACTTGTCCAATGAAAAAAATCCGTGTTAGAATGTTAAGATATGGTTATTTTTAAAAAATTTAGATTTTCACTCTCAATTGTTGTTTTTATTATACTGTCTTCGGTAATCCTCACTGCCTTTAGTTCTGAAGAATCTGATATCGAGATTCTTTCTAAAAAAATTAAATTAAATATAGAGCAACGTATTTTGGTTTCAAAAGGAATTTCATCATTCGTAAAAGATAATCATTTCCCTGCCTCCGCCGACTTTCAATTGAGTACAAATAATGAAAATCTGAATATTGAATACACCTTAGATAGCCGAATGCAAAATGAAGCTGATAATCTATTTAAGAGATACAAACCAGATTATGGAGCTGTTGTTCTAATGGACGCCACCACGGGTAAAATTTTAGCATTATCAAGTTATCAAAAAGACAATCCCAAGGCTTCAAATTTAGCCGTCAGAGCGAGCTACCCAGCCGCCTCGTTGTTTAAAATCATAACTGCTTCAGCGGCCGTTGAAAAGGCAGGGATTACTCCGTATCATACCATTACCTTTAATGGCGGTAACTATACTCTCTACAAAAAAAACGTGATGTCAGATAAAGTAAATCGTTGGAGTCGAAAGATCACTCTCAAGGAAGCTTTTGCTCGGTCGATCAATACGGCTTTTGGCAGACTCAGTTTAGAGACTTTAGAACCAAGCGATATTTTAGATTTTGCAAATAGATTTATGTTTAACCAAGATATTCCGGCAGATTTTGACGTCGAGAAGGGGGTTGCAAGTGTGCCCTCTGAAAAAAATTTCGAGTTGACGGAGGTGGCTTCTGGCTACAATAAACAAAACAGAATTAGTCCCATTCAGGGAGCGATGATTGCTGCTTCCGTAGTAAATGATGGTAAAATGTTAATTCCTTACATCATTGACAAACTCAAAGACGCCAAGGGTGATGTTGTATACAAAGGAGAGCCTTTGGAAAAAGGATTTGTGATGACTCCTGAATCTGCTGCGCAAATAAGACAAATGATGGAACAAACGGTTCTTGGGGGGACCTCCCGAAAGAGCTTTCGCCAACTTGTTAAAGATCGGCGTTTTAAAGAAATTGAAATGGGCGGCAAGACTGGCCACCTTACGGGTGACAATCCAAAGGGAAGGGTCGATTGGTTTATAGGTTATGCCAATGATGATGAAAACAAGCGGTTGGCAGTCGCGGCCATCACTGTAAATAAAAAATATTGGACTGTGAAATCATCTTATATAGGTCAATTTATGTTTAAATCCTATTTTGAGCCCTTCATGAAAAAAAAAACGGTGGCTCGTAGATAATTTGAAACGGATACCTAGGGGCCCGTCCAGAAATAAATGCTCATTCTACTCTTTTTTATTGGTCGAAGACTCAACTAAAAAATCTGAATTTGTTTCCTCAATTTTTTTGAATTTGGCTTCAATAATATCTTTATCCATTGTGTGAGAAACAGTTTGGGAATTGGCTTGGGGGCTTTGCCAATCTGATGACGGAAAGGGGCCGGATTCAAATTTTTGATAATAAAATTTAAAACCATTGGTCCCAAATTGAGTGAAAGAATTATTTTTCGCAAAGACCTTTTTAAGTAAAAATCCCTGAAAACCCCAAGCTAAAAGAGTTCGAACAAAGGGAAGTAATATGAATAATCCCAATAGCTTACTTATAAATGAGGGAAAGATTAATAGAATGGCAGCGATAAATGTCAAACCTTGTTTAATTAAAGTTTGAGGAGGATTTTGGGTGTTTTGGATATTGAGAATGAGGGTTTTATTTTGATTTCGAAAAATAAGAATTCCTATTATTGTAGGAACCAAATAGACGAGTAGGGAGTCTATAAATCCAATTTGATTTATCATGGTAACAAATATAAAAATTTCTAACAAAAAAAATAATAACGGCATACAGATTTTCTCCCTCGAACTCGAGTTAATAGAAATTAAGTATAATTTGCAACAACGGGGCAGTGATCACTGCCCTCAATATCATCCAAAATGGCAGAAGATCGTAACTTTAAATTCAAATCTTTGGTAGAGCAGATATAGTCAATTCTCCAGCCTCTATTGGAAATTCTAGCAAGTTCACGATAGCTCCACCATGAATATTTATTTAGAGTGTTCGGATTTAATTTTCTAAAAGTGTCTTCAAAACCAATTTCTAAAAAATCATCAAACCATTTCCGTTCCTCTGGTAAAAAACCACTGACAGTCGCTAATCTTATGGGATCATAAACATCAATGTGACGATGAGCTACATTGTAATCACCGACAACAATAAGTTGCTTTCCCTTGCTGACGAGATCTTTGAGATGTTTATTTAATCTTTTTAAAAAGATTTGTTTGAAGTGATGTCTTTCTTCGCCAGAGCCTCCATTTGGAAAATAGATATTGTACAAAATAAAATCTCCAAAATCAGAAAGAATGGTTCGTCCTTCCTCTTCATATTCTGAGTAGCCAAAATGAGTCTGCCAGCTCAGTGGTTTTTTTTTCGAAAATGTGGCAACCCCTGAGTACCCTTTTTTTTTGGCAGAGGACCATAAAAAATTCTCGTAGCCAAGATTTTTAAGATCATCAGATACTTGGTCTAATTGTGCTTTGGTTTCTTGAATACAAAAAATATCTGCATTTTGCTGTTTAACAAAATCTACGAGCCCCTTTTTTGCGCAAGCCCTTATCCCATTTACATTCCAGCTGACAATTTTCATTGAGTGAACCTGTCTCTTTCTGGGATTTGTCTACACTAGTTTAAGGATAATTTCTACTAATTAAGTGCTTGCTGGTTGCATAAAGATACATACACAATTAGAGTCACTTTAAATTATGAAAAATTTAAAACAAGAATATATTCATCATTTAAATCACCGGTTTGCAGATTTCAGCTCGCAAATTCCTTCGAATTTTTCTATTGAAGAACTTATCGATGAGAATTTATTAAGTTCATTTGTTCTCGAATTGCCTAAAGAAGTGCTTGAAAAACTAAATGACTTTGTAGGGGCTTTTTATGCTTTAAGAGAATCTCCAGAATACAGCTCCTATCTTAAAGGTAAATACCATAAAGACATTCCTGATCCAGGAAATAAATCATTGTTCATGAGCTATGATTTTCATTTAAGTGAAGAGCAGGTGCCTAAACTCATTGAGATAAATACCAATGCTTCTTTTTTAGCTCTAGGTTTTTATTTTTATGAGCTGTTAAAATTACCATTAGGTACGGATTTTAATATTTCAGATTTAAAAAAAGATATTCTTGAAGAGTTGCGGTTAAATGGAAGAAATGTTCATGATCCAAAAATATTAATTGTAGATGAAACTCCAGAAAAACAAAAACTATATATAGAATTTTTGGTCTATCAAAGTTTGTTTCGTTCTTTTGGATGGAATTGCCAGATTGTTGATTATAGAGGGGTCTTTGAACCTTTTCCCGACCTTATATATAACCGTTGGACCGATTTTTATTTTGAAAAGGGAGAATCCAAATATTTAGACGCTATTTTTAGAAGTAAAAAAGTTTGTTTTTCTCCTAATCCCTTTGAGTACTTTCTTCAGGCAGATAAGCAGCGTTTGGTTGATTTGAATGAGCTTTCATTTTGGGAGGGAATGAAGATCCCGGTTGAAATGCAAAAAACAATTAGGAGATCCATCCCTTCAACACAATTGGTTTCTGACCTTGATAAAAATGAGTTGTGGAATTCACGAAAAAATTTATTTTTTAAACCGACAAATTCTTTCGGTTCCAAACAAACCTACAAAGGGGCTTCTATTTCAAGAAGGGTATTTGAAGAAATAACTACTTCTGAATTTATTGCCCAAGAATATGTAGGGGCGTCAGAAAGAATTTTTAAGACTCCCGCAGGGCCGGAATCCTTTAAGTTTGATCTTCGGTGCTATGCCTATAGGGATAAATTACAAATGGTCATAGGTAGACTCTATAAAGGTCAAGTGACCAATCTTAAAACCCCTTATGGTGGATTTTGTCCCATAAAATGGATATGATGCAAATATATTGGATAAGATGCAAATCTGACGGAATCACGCTTTATATCTGACCTTTTGGGGACAGGCTCTAAACCTGTAACGGCTCCTTGTCCCTTGAATACGCGTCGTCAAAATAAGTATTGACTTACATATATTTTACATAGTAATTTGTATGTAAATGAAGAAAATGATGCCATCGTCCCTCCCTTTAAACAGTGTAAGAAGATTTGAAGAAAGTCCAAAACCTTTAACTCCTAAAGAGTCAAAGGTTTTGGACTTTCTTGCCGAGTATTTTATATGCAACGGAAATAGTCCGAGCTATCAAGAAATAAAAGATTATTTCAAGTTAGCTTCATTTAATTCCGTTCAAAACTATTTAAAACAATTGGCAAAAAAAAATTATATTCAGCTATTCCCTCATCAAAAAAGATGTATAGAGATCATTAAAACATCTGATTTTTTAAAAGAAAAACTTTGTCTATCTTCAGGAATGGTAGCTGAAAACTCTCCCTTTAGTCTCTCGAAGAAGGCAGGGCTTAATTCTGATTCTCAAAACAGGCTCCTCCAGAAAAGCTTGCGGGATCAGAATAAAGCTCTGCCCTCTCCCCTTAATCAACAAGCTTCTTATGGGAAATCATTCATGGAGTCTCCATTTCATGAGCTCCCTTTTCTTGGACGTGTTGCTGCTGGAAATCCAATTGAACGTGTTATCGATAATGAAACTATGGCTATCCCTCCTTATTTAGTAAAAGACCCCGATCTTACCTATGTCCTTCAAGTAGAGGGTCTTTCAATGATTGAAGAGGGAATTAATCCATTAGATTTAATTCTTGTTCAAGAACAGTCTTCGGCAAAAAATGGGGATATTGTTGTGGCTTCTGTGGAAAACGAAGCTACAGTTAAAAGAATTTATTTTCATCCTGCAGATAAAAATAAAAAGGAAACGCTCATTGAGTTAAGACCTTCGAATAAAAATATGAAATCTATGTTTTTTGGGGACGAGAAGGTGCAAATTCGTGGAATAGTTATTGGACTGATACGTAAAATATAATCTCAGCTATAAGTTTTTTTTATCACACTAAGGTAGTTCACTATTTTTATTATAACTTGTGAAGTTATTTCTCGACTTAAGTTCATTACCAATGTTGCAATCGAAAAAGAATTTTTAAATTGAGTTAAAAAAATAATTACAAGGAAGATGATTATGACAAAAAGGATTTTGTTTTCATTGCTATCATTAGCATTCGCTTTTTCACCCCTCACTACAGCTACAAATTCAGTTCTGCCGATATATCGATTGAATGAGGTTCAGCACCGAATCAGTGTTCAAGCTCCTCAGAATTATGAAGCGGTTCGACAACTTATGGGTTGGCTTAAGCAGAGTGATTATGACATTGCGGGAGTTAACTGGAAAAATGGACTTATCGAAGTGATTACGGATGATCCAGGTCTAGCGAAACTAAATCAATATAGGATTTCCTATAGTATTATCAAATCCAGACGTTCGGGTGTTGATTCTACTGAAAAGATAGATTCAAGGTTTTTAAACCCACAAACAGTCGAAGCTAAATTGAAGCAATTGAGCCAACAGTTTCCTCAATTCACCAGACTGGAACAAATTGGAGCTTCCAACCAAGGAAGACCTATTTGGGCGATGTTATTATCATCGACTCCGCAAAAAAATGATCCGGCATATTTTAATAAGCCAACATTAATAGTCGATGGAATGCACCATGCGCGTGAAATTATGACTTCAGAAATTGTGATGGACGTTGCAGATGTTGTTCTTGGAATGAAGAGAATGGTAACGCCATGGAATCAAATCATGGATAGATGGAATATTTGGATTGTTCCCATGTTGAATGTCGACGGTAATAATATTGTTTGGACTCAGGACAATTGGTGGAGAAAAAATGGCCGAGCCAATAATAGCAAAGTTTTTGGTGTCGATATTAATCGTAATTACCCTTTTCGTTGGAATACTTGTAATGGTTCTTCAGGTTCTACCACTTCAGATACTTATCGGGGCGATAAACCTGGTAGCGAACCAGAAAGTCAGGCCTTGGCTCGGTTAGGCTATATGACGAACCCAACAACTTCTTTAAGTTATCACTCTTACAGCGAAATTGTTTTGTATCCTTATGGATGCCAAGGAAGCTTTACTAGCCAAGCAGCATTGTACCAAAAAGTTGGGAATGAATTGGCAAAAATGATCCCCAGTGATTCGGGTAATGGAACCTACACGGCGGGTACTCCGTGGCAGTTGTTATACTCGGTTGATGGTGATTCAATGAGCTTTATGCATTCTGAATTTGGTGCTTTATCCTTTACGCTTGAAGTAAATCAAAGTTTTCAGCCGCCTTACGAATTGAGAGCCCCAACATTAGCAAAACATCGTAAAGCATGGTCTTATTTCATACAAAGAACATCACAGAATCTTTTCAGTCTAAAAGTAACAGCTAGTTTAAGGAATAGAGGAAATGCAGAGAGCTTTGCCGCTGGAGATGCTACCGTTGCGATCTCCAGTATTAATAATACTCTTGGAGAAAAACCTTTTAAAACAAACCCAGCAGGTAATTTTTTTAAAGTACTAGATCCAGGGGTCTATAACATCACAGTGAAGTTAGCAGATGGAAGAAGCAAGCAATTCCAAATTGAAATGAAGGGGCAACCGTTAACAGAAATGATTCAATTTTAGACAATAAGTATTTATTTCTAGACGGGCCCTAAGTTAATATTAGCTGGGAGAAATTTTATTTATGAATAAAAAAACTGTCGTTATTGGTGCCTCCGAAAATCCAGAAAGGTATTCCTACAAAGCAGTTGAAAAACTGTCTTTGTATGGACATTCTGTTATTGCAATTGGACGTTCTGAAGGTGCCATCAATGAGATCAAAATTCAGACGGGAACTCCTTTCCTGACAGGTATTGATACTGTGTCTTTATATTTGAGCCCCGAAAATCAAGAATCGATAATGGATTATATTGTCAATTTGAAACCCAAGAGAATTATTTTTAATCCAGGAACAGAAAATCCAAAGTTAGAAAAATTTGCACAAAGTAAAGGCATACAAACCATTGAAGGATGTACGCTGGTAATGTTAAGTACCAATCAGTATTGAAGAGGCTAATTTTTTTCTGTAAAACCAATCAAGATTAGAGTAATTAATTTGAACTAAAATAATTTAGTTATACATTGGTTATATATGGGAAAAAAAAGTGAACAAACCTACGAAAAAATTTTAGATGCGTCTCTAAGTTCTTTATCCAAGTATGGAGATCGCGGTACAACGTTTCAAACTATTGCAGATATAGCTGGTGTCAGTCAGCCTTTGGTTTCAAAATATTTTAAAACCAGAGAAGCCGTTTTGCCTATTGTTATTGAAAAGTATTTGGGGGAAGTTCGTGATTTGACAAGCCTTGAGTTAAAAAAAAAAAAGAAGGCAAAAGATCAACTTAAGCGCTACCTTAGTTTTACTATAAGTTTCTATCGAAAAAATCCTGACCTTTTTAAAATTTATTTACTTTTACAATATCAAGCTGGATTTGATGAAGAATATTTAAAAATAAATACCCAAAGAAAAAATTTAGCTACGGAACGAATAAAAAAAATAATTGATCTTGGTATAAAGAATAAAGAATTTGTAGGTTGTCGATCAGCTGTTGTTGCCAAAGTGATTCATAGTTCTCTCGTTGGGCTGATTATAAGTATGACGACAGAGAAGTTGGAATGTTCTGACAACCAATTGTTAAAAATATTAAATGATTTGGTAATGAACTATTTGCGACAACCACAAGCTAACAATTTCAACAATTAGGTTTAAAAGAGAATTTGGTTTACTGGTTGCAGTGATTCAATAATGTTCTTTTATATCATTTTATAATCTTAATGGAGTTGACAGTGAAAATATTAATGGCAATTTTGCGCCTCTATGTCATTTTTTTTGACAGTTATCAGAGGTAAATTAACTCATGAAGAAAATCTTATTATTGTTATTTATATTCACCTTTGTACAGGCGATTGAAAAAAATCAATGTGTGAGGGCCTATCATGATTCAAATTTTCGTTCAAATGATGAGTGGGTTAAATATATAAAAGAAGCTCAAAAAGTATTTGATCGGCCATTTGATTTTATTGCCGCAACGAGAGTTCTGATGAAACCTTCAGGCATGAGCAAAGATGAGTCACTTTATCTTATGAGAACATACGATACAGATATTCCTGGTTTAACTTTTCCCGTTCCCTTGACGGGTATTTCAACCATTAAGAACGGTGTTGTAACAAAATACCTTCAAGAGGCCTATCGAGCCATGGCTTATGAGTACTTAGAGGGGGATCACAAATATAAAAATGAACGAGCTGTAAAAATCGCTCAAGAACTTGAGCGCCATGCACAGGATATTGAAAATCATTTTGATGAGCGATCCTATTTTTATATGATTAAAAACCCCTTGACCTTGAACGAAGGCCTATTAAAGGCAGATCGCTTTTCCAGTTTTTTGATGTTGTACGATGGCTCTAAATACAATGGGGAGTTAAAGTTAACAAGAATGGAAAGAATTTTAAATGAAGATTTTCAAGTACCTTTTTCTGAACTAAGGCCCAATGAAGAAGAAGGTATTGTAGAGCTATTTCATGGATATAATCATTCAGATCCAGAACTTAAAGGTTTAAATCATTTTTTGTATTTATTGAAAGAGGCTGGGACTTATATTGATATGCAGTTTCTGAAACAAAAAAGACCAGTGCGTATTCGGATTCTTGCAAGTTCTTCACGTTCTCGTCTTTATGAAAAAGTTTATGGTTTCAAAATTCAAAGAAATTTTCAAATTGATGAAAAGAATAAATTAATATGGCTAGAAATGAGTGGTGAGGATTTTATTAATAGGTTTGGAAGCCGATGGTCCGAATGGCAAGAAAGACTTCATATGCCAGGCGCACCTCCACGTTATTTAGGAAATTCAATTTTTCTACGAAATGAAATTTTAGTTTATCTTCACTATCAAAATAAGGAATATAATCAAATACGCTATCTTCTCTCCCAAGGAAAAACAGTTTCACGAGGAGGCAATGAGCCACCTTACACAAACCTAGCGCAGTTGGGTTCTTTCTGGGACTTTGTGAATGATAAAATGGAGTTTCGAGTAAGGCCGAATAAAATAAATGGATTTATTCTATTCTGATGCTCATTTTTTTATAAAAGCTCAGATCCTAGTTTTCTGCTAATGGCAGTTATTATATTCCCTAAATCCCATTTTCAGTATAATGTCCGACCTCAAAATGATTTTTTGAGGTGGTTATGAGCTTTGCTATTATTGGTATAGGTTGTCGTTTTCCTGGAGGGTATATTCAACAAAGTTCCGCAGAACGAGGGAACATCGGGGCCCACACCAACACGGGGTCTGCCGGCAGTATTGCCGCCAATCGATTGAGTTACTTTTACAACTTGCTTGGTCCGAGTGTGGCAATAGATACGGCCACGACGATTATCCGAGATAAATACAAAATAGATAGATTTCGTGGGCGATGACAACACCCAAGCCTTTGGAAAAATCGCCCGAAGGCGAGGCAAATCTTTCTGGATTTTTGATCGTGAACGATTCATAGAGGGATGGGTGTTTTCTCCACCCTGTCGTTTCAATCTGGGAGATGGTGCTTGGTTGAGAGCCGCCCCAGCGCAAAGCCTTGAATGCGGCTTCTTTGGCGACCCACAAAGAGGCTACGGATGGAGCCTGTTGAACTTCTTCCCTTGTTGCCATTCGCTCCATTGCGGCTGTGGTCACTCTTTTTACAATCTCTATATCAAAACCCACAGGTCCTTTTGTCGTCGCAACAAAACCACCGAAATCTTGACAATGAGAGATTGAAATAAAATGCCCTTCGAGGCTTGGCAATTCTTCTAAATCAAGTAGATTGCGGCGGTCTCGGACTGAATCTTGTCTTTGCTGACCGCCTGCAAGCTCTTGCCATATTCCATGGCGCAATTTCTCGCGAAAGTTGGGTTGTTTCGCACCCCAATCAGATCGCATCCGCAAAATCAAGTCTGGACAACTCAAAAAATGGCGAAAGTGCTCTTCTAAAGTTTTTGGAAATCCATTCATTGCTTAAACCAGACAGATTGAAATAGGTAAAAGAATGTTTATGGCAAGTAGACTTTTAATAAAGTATTTCATAATTATATCCTAATTAATATTGCAGTTGTTTTGTTTAAATCGCCAGTTATTAGAACTATTAAGATTAACTTCGCCAATTCCAAAATTATTATCAAAAAGTCGGTCCGTACTGTTGGCTATAAAAGGGATTATATAGAGTCTTTGAGATACATGTGTTGCACCAAAAGATAATTTAAAAAAGTATACCTTGTAAAAACCACTTTCTTTAGCATATTCGGGCATTTCAATTTTGCGTTCTCCATTTCCATTTTCTCCATAAGAGAGGAATACCTTTGGGTCTTTGTAGCGGTTAATAATTGACTTAGATATGGCAACTGAAGCTCGGTAATAATTACCCCAACCTCCAGTATTGTAATTTTCAGCCTCTAACAAAACAACATTGCAATCTTTATCTCCAAGGTCGTTTCCTTTGGATTGCATTATAAATAGGAGCGTAAATACAAATAATATAGTTTTCATAAGAAGATACCTTTCATTTTTTTTTGGTTTTATAACGTTATGTACCATAAACAAAGCTTTATGTCAATCAATTATTTAGTAAGTACTTACTAAATAAAAACTATATTAATAAAAATTAAGAGTTTAAATACTTTAGAATGTCGGCCTCAAGATCTTTTGGTTCAGTTTGAGGTGCGTATCTATCAAGGACTTTGCCATCCTTGCTTACTAAAAACTTGGTAAAGTTCCATTTAATTGATTCAGAACCTAAAATTCCTGGAGCCTGCACTTTAAGAAACTTATAAAGGGGATCCGCTTTTTCTCCATTTACATCAACTTTTGCAAGAATGGGGAAAGTGACGTCATAGGTTAATTTGCAAAAAGTCTGAATTTCCTCATCTGTGCCTGGCTCTTGGGCTCCGAATTGATTGCAGGGGAAGCCAAGAATCATTAATCCTTTTTCAACATATTTTTTATATAATTCTTCTAATCCTTTGTACTGATTGGTATAGCCGCATTTACTGGCCACATTAACAATCAAAATTACTTTTCCCTTATGCTGTGACAAAGGATAGGGTTCATTTTTATTACTTAAAACAGAAAAATCAAAAAAAGAATTCATGAAAGCTCCTTGATAAACTGGTAGTAGGCAGTCTATATTAGCTCTGATAAAACTTCAAACTTAAGTTAGTTAATTTAGGTAAACAGTTTTTGGAGGTCTCATGAAAAAAATAGCTCTATTAATTTCTGGTTGTGGACATAAAGATGGTGCTGAAATCACAGAAGTCGTTAGTTTGCTCGTAGGTTTAAACAAATGGAATGCGATGGTGACCACGTTTTCTTTGGATATTGAAATAGAAGTGACCAATCACCTGACCAAGAGAATTCAAACAGGAGAAAAAAGAAATATGCTTGCAGAGGCTGCAAGGATCACACGAGGAGAAATTCAAGATTTAAATTCATTGGTTGTCCAAGATTTTGATGGGCTTGCCATTGCTGGGGGAATAGGGGCAGCTATTCACTTTTCAAATTGGGCAGAAAAAGGAAGTGATTGCAAAGTTCACCCAGAAGTTCAAAGAGTCATTGAAGAATTTTATCAAGCTGAAAAGCCTATAGCCGCTGTTTGTATTGCACCGGTTTTATTAGCAAAAGTTTTGGGTTCAAGAGGAATTGCCATCACCCTAGGAAATGATCCCAAAGTATTTGCGGAGGTTAAGAAAACGGGCGCACGGGTAGTCGAATGTCCAGTGAGTGACTATATCACGGATAGAGATCATCGATTGTTGACGACTCCAGCTTTTATGCATGACGCGACTTTTGCTCAAGTATTTGAAGGTATTTCTCTGATGACTAAAGAATTGGTAGAGATGGCGTAATGAAAAAAATAGCACTTATCTTCGGCGGAGTTTCTTCAGAAAGGCTTGTTTCCGTAGCTACAGCCCAAAATCTGGTGAATTTTTTGGAAGATCCAGATATTTATTTTTTAAGTCAAAAAGGACCATGGTATCAAACCGACAAGAACAAATTAATTGAACACCAAAATCCTTTTAAATCAGAATTTATATCCTATGGTGAAAAAGTTGCTGAGGATCTCCTCTCAGCAAAGAAAATCTTGGATGGTAAATGTGTTGTCATAGCACTTCATGGGACCGAAGGCGAGGATGGTTCCATTCAAAAGTTCTTCGAAGAAAATAAGATTTGTTTCACAGGGTCTGGATCTTCATCGAGTGCCCTTTGCTTTGACAAGACCCGGTCTAAAGTGAAGGCTAAAGAATATGGTATTTCTCTAGCTCAAGAGATCGTTCTAGATTTTAAAAAAAATCAGCCAATAGAAGATTTAAAATTATTTTTTAAAAGGCATTCTAAAATAGTTTTAAAGCCTGTAGCCAATGGATCAAGTTTTGGTCTGTTCATTATAGATAATCTTGAAAAACTTCAATCCGCTGTTTCAAGCATTAGAAATTCTAATAATCCCCACTATCTTTGTGAAGAGTTTATTGAAGGTCGAGAAATGACTGTCGGAGTTTTTGAAAACCAAAGTGAAATGAAGGCGCTATGCCCCAGTGAAGTTCTCTTGGATAAAGGTTCTAATTTCGATTATGAAGGAAAGTATTTGGGGATTGGGAGTAAGGAAATCACTCCGGCAATGATTACTGAGAGTGAAAAGAAGCAGTGTCAAGACTTGGCCTTAAAAGCCCATCAGGTTTTTGGATGTTATGGTTATTCAAGAACGGATATGATTTTAACAAGGAGTGGGCCGGTATTTTTAGAAACAAATACCTTGCCTGGAATGACGAAGGCTTCTTTTTATCCCCAACAACTAGCAGCCGATAAAATCTTGTTCAAATATTTTATTGATTCACAAATAGTCATGGCGAGTAAGAGATATCTCTAAGTTAATAGGTCCAGAATTTTTTGGGCCTCAATTTTGCTTTAACTTTCATTGCAATAAAGGTTGTCTTCATAAGAGAGGCATCTTTTTCTGGGGAGAAAAAATGGAAGCAAAAAAAATACAGTACTTTGAGAATGTAAATCATCCAGTTCACAGTGAGTATATCAAAGCGCAAAGTCATTGTGTTTTGTGTGGAAGTATCCTAGAGCTAAATCATACGGCGAATAAAGATAGTAGAACCATCAAAGAGGAGGCTTACTGCCCTCAATGCACTCTGAAAACGAGAGCTAAAATCTATTTATTAAATTAAGACAGGTCTTTGAGTTTGTTTAAGAGTGTATTTAAGAAATAGCTTGGTGCACTGGATGTTTTATTTGACAAGAAAGATGTCAATTCTTTGACGAGATTCATACGGCCAGTGTTGTTGTTTGTTACTAACTTATTGTGAATTTCCTAATTTGAAAAAAGAAGGTTATTGATCCCTGGCCAAAAAGGGTTAAAGTAAAGTTATGTTTGTATCTTTTCTTGAGAGCATTAAGTATGTGGGGCACTTAGTTCCTATTTCATTTCTTAGAGTTTTTTTAGGCTATTATTATTTGGAAGAGGCGATTCAAAAATATTCTGGTGATTTTTTAATAAAGCCAAAAATTGCAGAATCTATATCTGAATTTTTACCCTTAAGTCATGCTCCCGAATGGTATAAGATAATCATATCGAGTCAATTTATTCCCCAGTGGCAATTTTTAGCATTTCTCATTACTGGATTTGAATTGGCAATTGGAATTTCATATATTTTTGGTTATGTCGTAAGGCCCATGGCTCTGGTAGGAATTTTTTTATCAATGAATATGATTTTTATATTGGGGCCTCAATTTGAAGATCTAAATAAAACATTTCTTGCTGTGCATTTTATGATGGCGTGGATTGGGGCTGGTAGATGTTTAGGTTTAGATTATTATTTCTATAAACGTCGTCGTGGGTTTTGGTGGTGAACAGTGCAACATTTTATTTTCTTTCTTTCTACGATTTTTTTTGTATTGATTTTTAGTTTTTTTAATAAGCAAAACAAATCGGATCAAATAAAGCCCACTCTAAGAATATTTGGGTATTCTTCATTTATTTCAAAGTATGGGCCAGGAACCGACTTGAAAGAACTATTTGAAAAAACATGTGACTGCCATATTGATTACATCGAAGGGGCTGATTCAGGAATCCTCTTACAACGAATTAAATTAGAGGGATCTACTTTAGGAGCTGACCTGGTTATTGGATTTGATCAATTCGATTTGCAAAAAGCACTATCCGAAATAAAGTGGAGAAAATTGGATTTTTCCCAACTAGAACTGGATCAAATCATAAAACCGGCGTTAAATAACAATTATTTTGTCCCCTTTGACTGGGGA
The DNA here is from genome assembly GCA_017302835.1 of Deltaproteobacteria bacterium. Classification (NCBI taxonomy): domain Bacteria; kingdom Pseudomonadati; phylum Myxococcota; class Myxococcia; species Deltaproteobacteria bacterium. The sequence continues at coordinate 69,598 of JAFLCC010000003.1, forward strand.
ATCATGGCATTTGTAGGCAGAAAAGATGACTCCTTGGTTCCCCCTAAATCTTTGTCCGATCTTTTGAAGCCGCAATATAAAAGAAAATTTGCATTACAAGATCCAAGGACATCATCTCCTGGAATGCAGTTTTTAGCATGGATTAAAAAGACATTTTCAGATGAAGAATACAAGAAATATATTGAACAGATTATTGATCAGGCACATAGCTTCTCGCCAACATGGTCGGTCTCCTATGGACTCTTTGTTAAGAAACAAGTAAATTTCGTATTTTCATATACGACATCACCACTTTATCATTTAATCTCAGAAAAAAATTCTAATTATTTCGCCATTCCATTTTCAGAAAAACATCCGGTCCAATTTGAATTTTCAGGTATTCCTGCAGACTGTAAAAACTGTGAGAAAGCAGAACAGTTTATTAATTTGATGCTTTCTGAAGAGGGTCAAAAAATAATCATGAATAAAAATTATATGTATCCAGTTTTAAAGTCTGTTCGAGCAGGAACTCCTTTCGAACCTTTAATGGCTTTGGAAAAACTAATCCCTTTTGAAATCCCGTCAGCTAGCGATATAGAAGGTCTGTTCCAAAATTGGTCTGAAGCGAGGAAGGGAAATAGACTTGCGAAATAAAAGAATACTGCAAATGGGGATTGTTATTTTCCTGCTGTATCCCTTTTTAGTATTATTTTTTAGAATATCGGGGAATGTCCATATTGATATGGATGAATTATTTTGGTCTTTGAAGAACACGAGTCTGCAAGCCTTCCTCTCCGCTTTGTTTTCTTTAATTTTTGGCTTTTTTCTATCTTTAGGCGTTTTGAGTTATCAAAATTTGAGTAAATATAGAACGAGCCTGGATCTCTTTTTTCTATTGCCGAGTTTTATTCCTAATTTATTTATTATTATTGCTTTGATGAATTTGATAGATCCATTTCCGATAGGCATGATTGGAATTATTATTGCCCATGTGGTAATAAATACGGGAATCGTTGCGATCTTCTTAAAGAACAACATTCAATTAAAGCTTGGAGTAAGTGGAGAATTAGCCTTAGTCATGGGATCTTCACGAATGAGATTCTTAACTAAGATTTTAATTCCTCAATTAAAAAAAGATTTTTTTGAAATATTTTTTTTCGTTTTTTGTATTTGTTTTTCTAGTTTTTCGATTCCCATGGTTATTGGTGGGGGGAGAGGAGTTAATTTAGAAATTTTAATTTATGAAAAAATAAGAATCTATTCTGATTGGTCAAGTGGGGTTGTCATTGCAACTCTACAAAGTTTAATATTATTTGCATTCTCTTTTTTGACTTTTAAATCCCAGAAATATCAATCAAAGCAAAATTTTAACTTTCAAATTATTTCTTCAAAATCAGTATTGTTATTTTTTTTACTCAGCTATGTATTATTTTTGACTTCCTTTTTTAGAGGGCTATTTGAGGGCACTGGTTTTTCAAGTGACTTGTATTTGTTTAAATCCGAATTATTTTCTGCTTTGTTTGGAACGATAATCCTCTCGACTGCTGTTGGAATGGGTGTTTTTGGTTACTTGATTTTATTATCCTATGTTTGGAAAAACAATATGTTTGCAAAATTTTTACAGGGTTATTTGACTCCGAGTAGCGCTTTAGTGGCCTTATCGCTCTTATTGGTGGGGCCAAATGTAGGGTTCTTCGTTTTTCTAAAAATTTCCATTGCCTTACTTATTCTCTATTCCAGTTTAGCTTATAGGTTAGGTTGGAACTCTTTACTTTACGAGTTAGAAACTGAAAAAGAAAAGGCACTTATTTTGGGAGCAAGTGAAAACCTCATTTTTAAAAAAATCGTCATTCCGTTGGTTTTAAAAAAAGCATTTTTTATTTCCGGTCTTTGTGCCTTTTGGGCTTCGGGGGAGTTTGCTATTTCTAAAATTTTAGCACAAGGTGATTTTACGCTGGCCATGATGACTGAAACTTTTATTTCACAATACAGATTAAGTATAGCTTCATGGCTCACTTTAGTTGTACTATTTTTAGGAGTTTTAATTTTTTACATTTTTATCGGGGTGGGACGTGTCCTTAGTCAAAAAATTGAAGATTCATTATGATGATTTCTCCATCGAGATTGAGAATTGGGAAATTCTGGATAAGGGGGTCACGGTTCTGTGGGGGCCCTCGGGCTCTGGAAAAACATCCGTATTTAGGGGGCTCTTAGGTTTAGAGAAAACAGCCGAATGTTCTTGGGTGTTTAACAATCAGGATATCGGTAAAATTCCAGTTAGGGAAAGAAAAATTGGGGTGGTGTTTCAAAATTACGAGCTATTTTCTCATATGACAGCACTTCAAAATATAAAATTTGCAGCTGAGTCGAGATTGGTTACCAATGAGGAATTTAATAGTAAATTAAATCAACTAACTAAAAAATTAAGAATTGAAAATGTTCTTGATAAAAATATTAAACTGCTGTCGGGGGGGGAGAGGCAACGGGTTGCATTTGCTTTGGCATTAATTGGAAAGCCACGAATTTTATTTCTCGATGAACCCTTTTCTGCTTTAGATGAAGAACTTAAAGAAGAAAGCAGAAACTTAATTAAAAGCATTTTGGTAGATCAAGAAATCCCGGTGCTCCTCATCACCCATGATAAAAGGGATGTTGAATCCCTTGCGCAAAAAGTGAGTACCATTAAAATGGGAAGAATGGTTACCTAGATCTTAATAAATCTTCCACACTTATTAATTTAGAAAAATAGTTTTCAATTTCAGACTGGTCACTAATACTTGAGAAATAGAAATATTCATTTTTTCTAACACTTCATCCAAGTGATTCAGAACCATATTCTCAAATTGTAATCCTACGATGGTTGACCATTGGGGCAAATGTTCAAAAGCTCTTGAAGAGTAAAGTCAGCTGAAATCCGTCCAACGAATTGACTCGCTTTTAAAATATTTTGTTGAATCCTAGTAGAGACAGACCCACAGAGAATAAGAATTAAATTTGTGTGGTCGCTGAAGTGAAGATCCCAGGCATTCTTAAGATGGCTTGGGAAATTTATATCTTGTGATCCCATCCAAGAAATTTCATCGAGTTGGTCTTGGTTTGTTTGTGGAAGTACTGGAGCGACATTTTATGTTGATTTAACTAAAAAAGCATTCCAGTACCAATTAAATACGAGAGGAATGTCAAATAGTAAGACAGCGTAAGATTGAATATGTCTATATATCTACAGTGGAAAAAAAAATCAGTTTCAATTATAGTTCGTAACGAAACAAATTCAGCAAAGGTTGCTGAGGAGAATTTTTAACACGTAGAACGGTTGGTTGTATGGCGAAGCCATTGAGCATTAATTCGTTAAAAATAAAATCTCTGTTTAAAATCTTAATTGTTTTCATTTATTTTACGAATTCGATTGCCTTTTCGACGACAACTAATAATAGATCAAATAGCGACATTAATAGTAATGCCAATGCCAATGGTATGGAGGTTGGTGATCTAGAAGCGGTCACTCCCATTACCGACCCTGAGTTAAAAAACTATTTTATTACTATGGAAGATTTTGCTCAAAGACTTGAGCAAAATGAAGTGCGAAATTCAGAAAGTATCTTTGGGTTAAATAATCAGCGTGTTGAAGTCCAAAATAGATCCTATTCATTAGATCAAGGTCAGATTGAAATCACAAAACCACCAGTCACCTCCTTGAACTACTCCTTTAATTCTCAGAATAAAGAATTTATAATTGAGGGAATCTCAGGTTCCGATGAAAAAGGTCTGAATGGAAAAATCATAGCTAGGCATATTTTTTCTGGTTTTGATGTAGCGTCTGTTGTAGCTGACAATTTATTAGTTATTATTATTGAAAAAAATGGTAAAATATCGGCTATTCCAAAATCAATGATTGTACATTTTGGCTTTGAAGCACCTATTCCAGTCTTTAAAAATCTCAATGGAACTCCCTTGAAATTTAATGATGTGACAAAAGTGAAGTCAGAGTTTTTAACTCTAGCGTCGGATCCTCTTCTAAAAGCAGAAGTGTCATCTGATGAGGTGATGGCAAAGGAATATGAGGCTGGCCAGTTATTAATTTGGGAGCAGAGAGAGGCGGGAGAAAGATCTAATTTGGTGAGGTTACCAACGATTTCATTATTGAATTTTGTGAATGTAGGATTGCGGTATTTAAATGCAGCTTCTCAGCTGGTCACCTTAGATCAAAAAAATGTCAAAGAATTGGAGAGTGTTCTAAAAGAACTCTATGATAAATATGACATAGAATCCTTTGAAGTCTTAAGAAAGAACATGTCGCCTATCGAAACAAGTGTTCTTACTAAGTACTCTCCAGAGAAAGTTTTAAAATCGCTAACTATAGCCAATACTTTGGAAGAAGCAGCGAAAAGCCCGAGAGATAAATTTACCATGTCCGAGTGGGTATCAGAACACAAAATGTTACATGAGAACTCTCATAAGGAATTTGAGCAGAAGACCAAAGAAGCTAAAGAAAAATCAGAAAAAAAAGCCAGTTTGTTAAAAAAAATATTTAAATTAAATAAAAGTATTCAATTTGTAGACCCTGATGATTTTTATCCAAACAATAGCAATTACCAAAAATTCTTACAAAAAAATGAAAGCCCTCTTCAATTTAAAAAGTCAAATTATCAAGTATTTAAGGAAAATGTTAATAAATTTTTAAAATCCAAAGCCGTTACTTTCTTAATGATTGGCTCTCCCGTTTTGGCATTTTACTCTTTACCTTATTTTTATGATAAAAATGAAACCCTAAACCAGATTAAATCCTTATCTTTTATGTACGAAAATATCATTCCTGATGTTTTAAAGGATCATGCCTACCGGACGCCACTAATCATCAGTACGGTGATACAAATTGCCATTATCCCCTTGGTTTACTTATCTGCGTGGGGTTATAAAAATATTATTAAGGCGTTAGCTTTTAGCTATAAAAACTCAGAGTCCCCTTTTGCTCTTAAAGTAAAAGACTTTGCTGCCAAGTATAGGGATCTTACAACTACCCAAGTATTATTAACTATTAATGTAAGATTTTTTAGCATGATTGTGACCCCCTATTGGAAGGTATTAATTGAAGGCTTGCTGGGGCAACGCACTTTTTTCTCTGCAGCGAGGAAAGGTCTAAATCCTTTTAAGGCTATTTCTAAAGATTCTGAAATTGGAAAATTGTTAAATTTGGAAAGATCACGTTTTGTTGGATTAGGCCGCCCCTCATATTCAAAAACGCAACAAGCCAATGAAATTAATCTTAAGATCCAACAACTTCTTTCAGAACAGAAAAGATCTATCGAAATGACAGCTTGGTTGTTAGCGACAAAAGCTATTTCAGAAAAATATGAATTAGATCCTGCCTCCTTATTTATGGTGGCGGAAAATCATCAAGTAAGTTCACTAGAAATATCGAAAATTTTATCAGATCCTGAGCTTAAAAAGAGATGGGAACTTTTGAGTGATAAATTGATCCACGAGTTTAAAAGATTAGACACGTTTAGTGTTGTTAATTTAAAAGAAGGCCTGACGAAAGAACAATTTGCAGAGCTTTATGAGGCAGCAAAAATAGCAGCGGAAAAACTGAATGAGCTGCCAAAATTTTAAACTGAACTGAAAACTCGATATCTGCAATTTAAAAAAGGATTAGCATTTTTAAAAAATTGGGCTGTCAACTTAGGTGATAGGGAAAGTGCCTTTTTAAAGCAAGTTATCCCTGGTAAGTACGTCAGCCAGCAAGTAAACCAAGACTTCCCTATAGATCAAGCTTTAGTGACGATACTTCCTGGTATTGCTGGAGATCAGGCCGATTTGAAAAAGCCAGATTACTTGCTAGCTGATGCTAAGAAAATGTCATTCACATCAGATGCACAAATGAATTCATTGGTAGGAAATGTTTATGGACATTTGGTGTCTTCGGCTTCAACGATGTCTCTTTTGTATGATTCAATAAAGGACGAAGAAGAAACAAGATATAATCCTAGGGAGTACACAAAAACAGTAAATAATGAGTGGAGTCCGGGTTTTTACAGTGCTTCAAAAAGTTGGTTCCTTCACGCTTTTAACCCATTAAAATCAGACGTGGGTGGCCTTGCGGTTCAAAGATATATTTCAAAGATGAACACTATTTTTGCCTCCATCACCTTTAATCTCGTTTCAATGGTTTTAATTTCTGGTCGAGGTGTGGCTTCTTCTTTCAAGTCTTTTGCAATTGGTTTTCTATCTAGTCATAGGATTTACAGTTTTCCATGGGATTTTATTCAAGCAGGAAATCGCCATTTAGGTGAAGAAGCTGAGACGAGATCTAATAATTTTAAAAACATGCAGTATAAAATTTCTCAAGCCCTTAGGGAAAAAGATGAGGAAAAATCGACGAAGTTAATTGATGAAGCTTTTGCCGAAATTATAGATGCCTACATTAAACACAATCCTAAAGCCTTAAAGGAATTATTTAATACACTGAATGATGTTATCGTTGGTCAAGAGCTGCAAGAGGCAATGTCCAAAATAGATTTAAAGAATTTATCTCCTGAGTCTTTGAAGTATTTAGGGTTATTCTCTCAGTTGGTGGTTGCGAAGCAAACTGAAAATAAAGAATTATTTGAAAAAGTAAGGGTGTCTCTTGTGGAGCTTTATGAAAGTAATAAAGAAATTAATTCCACGGAACTCAAAAAACTAAATGCAGAAGGCTTGTTGTTGTTAACTCAAACAGCGCCTCCTGTGCCAACCAAAGAAAATGCCCTAGTCACTTGGATTGCCTCTATCTTGTTTGGTGCCATTTTGACAACGATATTGGGTACTCAATTGGCCCCTTTACTTATGGATCCATCTTATTTGGCCAAGCCGACAGTTGTTTGGGATACCTTTTTAGCTTGTTTGAAATTTACTGGAATTTACTATTTGGTTTTAGGGAAAAAACCTTGGGAATTTTATGTGAAACTTTATAACAAAAGCAAAGAGTTCATTTCTTCAAAGAAGGAGATGTTTTCAATTTCAACCTTATTGTCAACTCAAAGGAAAAGTACACATTTAAAAAGCTTAGACTTAAGAAGTTGCATAAAATATTATTAAGCCATAGGCCAAGATAGTATCAACTGATACTATCTTCTGTAGCTTCGATTTGAGTCACAGGCCTATCCTCTGTTTTAGTTTGGTTATCAATTCAGAGACCATTTCTTGTTTTGAGAATTAATTTTAATTGATTTTCATTTTTTTCCATCAGGAAACTATCAAGTTTAGATTGTTTCCTCCGAAGTTGAAGGGGGCCAATAATTCAAATGGGAGGTAGTTTATGAAAAAGGTTTTTCTACTGATGCTTTTTATGACTGCTTTAGTTCAGCTTTCTAGCTGCAGCAAAAAGAGCACGGATTCAGACACGACAACGACCACGAGCTATGGAGACTTGCCAAGTCAGCTCGCAACAGGTGCCTACTAAGGAAAGGGGGAAATATGAAGTTTAAAATTGGATTCATGATATTCATTATCGCCATCCATGCAAGAATGCCTGAAGACGTTTCCACAAAAGCGTTTGTTAGGTTTAAATTAAATCAAATGCATGAACAATTAGTCAGGGGAGAGTTGCCTATCACTCCTTTTCTAAATGCCATCACGGCGGGGAGTCCTGCCTTTGCTGAAGGTGATACTTCCTGTGAAAAGCAAGAGGCTGTTCGGATAAAATGTTTAGCCGCGTGGACAGACTATGCCCATGGAGCTTTAAAGTATTTTAATGGGACTTTATGTCGTTTTAATAATGAAACAGCTGCTGATGTTGAGACCACTCTTTGTCATTTTCGAAAATCTATGGGCATTAAAGTGGATTTAGCCAGTTTACCTGTTTCTGCGACAAAAACATTTGGAGGTAAAACCATAGTTGTTGAGATTGTAGCCCCCACTGAATCTTGGGCGGTAGCTGCCGGTTATCAAGCCAAGGGAACGGTGACCGTCGGAGGCACTCAGTACATGCTTTTATACTGGGGTGGCAAGGACACACAAACTAAGGGTTTTATGGTTGAGGGCTATGATGCTAACGGGATTGGTGGCAACAGGGCTGGGTATCTTACTTGGGACCTAACAAATGACAATGCCCAATTTGTTAAAATGTACCGTGCTAATTTTCCCTCAGGTTCCTATTTAGGTTCTGCAGCTAAAACTAGTACCAGTTATCGTGGAGATGCTTCAATTTATGGTCAGTTGAATTTCAATAAATCAACGAGTGCCGTGTCCACTCAAGTCATCATGATTGAGGAGCAGAGAGCTGGAGGAACTGCTGGTCAATTCGGATGTTTTAGAATGTATTCCTCTGGAACCAAAGGTGCCCAGGTTACCGTTGCCAAAACACAAAACTCCCTTGGGGGAACGGGGCACAGCGTTTCTAGCACGTCTTTGCAGTTAGATAGTATGGATGGTGTGACTTTAACAGATGCTGTGGGAACGGCAAATGGAACGGGGACTTCATTGAGTTCGCAAAGTGCTTTAGAAACAGCCTTGGGTGTTTCAGGCAGCGTGTTCAAAGTTTCCTGTGCAGATATAAACAATGCTGGGGGAGCCTCAAGTACTTACTTATTTTCTTCTTCAAGAACTCAGAAAGTGGATTTTGCTAAAACCGTCACGGATGTTTTTCCTTAATTAAACCATACAAAGCGTCATCAGAAAAATCACCCAAATCTTTTTCAAGATTTGGGTGATTTATTTAATCTGGTATGAATATAGTGTGTATGGAAGAAATGATGACTGAAAATAATAAACTTAAAATCCGTTTTACTGTTTCCTATGATGGAACTGGTTATTGTGGTTGGCAAAAACAAAATCATAGCAAAATGAGGAGTATTTCCCAGACGATTCAAGAGGCTCTGGAAAAAGTGTTCAAAGAAAAAATAAGTCTTTTTGCAAGTGGTAGAACCGATGCTGGAGTCCATGCGGTGTCTCAGGTTTGTCACTTTGAAACCGCGAAGCCTGAATCCTTTTTTAAAAAATTTGATTTATCCTGGGCAATGAAATCTGTTTTGCCCTCAGAAATTAACATCAAAGAGGCTTGGCTTGCTCCCCGTGAGTTTCATGCAACTCTTTCTGCAACTCATAAGACCTATCGTTATCTTATTTATAACCATCATCGAAGTTCTGTATTTTTACATCGGTATGCCGATTGGATTCGCCAGCCTTTGAGCCTTGATTATCTGAATGAATGCAGTCAGCACTTCATCGGAAAAAAGGATTTTAAAAGCTTTCAGTCGGTGGGGACGCCTGTGTTACATACGGTCAGAAAAATTTATAAGGCTCAATGGGTTCAAAAAAACGATCATGTTCTTGAATTTACCATCACTGGGAGTGGCTTTTTGAAACAAATGGTAAGAAATATTGTAGGGACTCAGGTCAATCTGGAAAGAAAAGGTCTAAAACCAGAAATAATAAAAGATATCATAGAGTTAAAAGACAGAACCAAGGCAGGTCCCGTGGCCCCTCCTCAAGGTTTGTATTTATGTAAGGTTTATTATCCTTTAGAGCTTGACAATAAGTGCCGCAAACTTTAAAAAAACAAGACTTGTGGTCAAGGATTAGTCCCGTTGTATAAATTAATCCTAAACCCTTTCGGAGATGCAAATGAAACAAACAAAGACATTCATGGCGAAATCAGAAGAAGTTTCGCGCAAATGGTACCTCATTGATGCGACTGATAAAAAAGTAGGTCGTATTGCCACCCATATTGCCCATATTTTAAGAGGTAAAAATAAACCAACCTACACTCCACACGCGGATACAGGTGATTTTGTAGTTGTTATCAATACGGACAAAATGGTTTTAACTGGTAACAAATGGAGCAGTAAAAAATATTATCGACATTCTCGATTTTTTGGATCTATGAAGGAATCTACAGCTGCTGAAGTAAAGAAAGAAGATTCTTCTTTTATTATTCACGAAGCCGTCAGAGGAATGCTTCCAACAAACAAGATGTCTCGTCACTTAATTTTAAAAATGAAAGCTTATCCAGGTGCCGTACATGGCCATGCCGCACAAAAACCTGAAGCTTATAATATAGAGTAAAGAGGGAATTGAAAATGGCAAGTACTGATAAATTATTTTATGCGACTGGAAGAAGAAAAACGAGCACCGCAAGGGTTTTTTTAAAACCTGGAAAAGGTCAAGTGACTGTCAACGGCAAAAAGCTTGATGAGTTTATGAGTCGATTGCAATCCAGAATGGTTGTGATGCAGCCTCTAGAACTGTTAAGCCAATCCGAAAAGTTTGATGCGAAAGTGACGGTTCATGGTGGCGGGGAGGCTGGACAAGCAGGAGCTATTCGATTGGGAATGGCAAGGGCACTTCAGGCTTTTAACCCTGAATACAGAGCAACGCTAAAAAAAGCAGGGTACCTCACTCGTGATCAAAGAATGGTTGAGCGTAAGAAATACGGTAAATCTGGAGCACGAAGAAGATACCAATACTCTAAGAGATAATATTTTTAATAATCTAATAGAAAAAAATCTGTTAGAAATGAAAATGAATAGACCAAAAAGAGCTAACTATAAAAAGTTAGCTCTTTTTTTTTTGGAACAAATCAAGTGATTCATTTCGAAATAGTTTCGACATATTTCGTGTCTTACTGTGAGATTAACATCTCTAGATGAGACTCTCTTTAGCCAAAATTTTGAAGTTTCACCTTTTGACTGTAAACTGTGGTTATAGACTAAGGTCGGGGGCGTGGAATGAGAAAAAATGTTTATATAAAAATTTTCATGTTGTCTTATGCCAGCCTGGCCATGATAGGTTCATTTCAAAATTGTGCCCAATCTAAAGTTGGAAAGGGCAACGAACTTGTTCCTGGAACAATAACACCAGTTGAAAACCTTGATTCCGGTGAAAGTAAAAACCCGAAATTGAATTCTGTGGACCTAAAAAATGCTTCAAGCTTAGACCTTCAAGTAAATTCCTTATTTTCAAAAAATAATCGAAATGAAAAGCCTCGTCTTTTAATAAATTTATCCAATGGTGAAATGAGGCAAGTGAATCTAGAAGGACAAGTGGTTAGTCAAATACGTCTTTGCCTTTTGCAAGAGGAGTTGTCTGAATTAAGTGCCATTATTGACACCGCAGAAATTTGTACCACTGATTCTAAGGTCAGCTCGGATGCCGTGTGCACCTTGGAATACATTTATCCTTACGCAAAAGTGCAGCTTAGTTCAAATGAAATCATAAACCTTGGAGAAAAAACTGGGGGTTGTGGAAATGTTTTGGATCTTTGTGAAGAACATAAAAAAGCGCTGAATGGATTTATATCCTATTTGTCTTCAAATTTAGATAATAGAAAGTGTTTGTAGTATTCTACACTTTTAGAATTTCATTAAGAATATTTAATCTATCTAGTTCTGGGTGGCATATCCAAACACCTGTCTGATGAGGATTCTTTTGAGAAATAAATCCAACAGCCTGGCTGCCAGTTGGACAGGTTCCAAGACAGCTTGAGTTCATAACCCTAATCTTACCTTTTAAACCTTTGGAGTTTAGTTCCGTTTTTAAGAAATCTTTTAAGTTTTCACCAGGATTACCTGTTTGATTTAATGAATCCTTGGAGATATCTTTGCCACACTTGGTGCAGATAAAGACAGAAAGCTCACTCCAAGATAGGTTTTCGGTTTTCATTAATTACCTCCATATTTTTTAATGAACAAAGTTCAGAATACTTAATCTTACCCAAGTCTGTTCTTGGAATGAAATCTATTATAAAATATAACTTAATTTGTTCAAAAGGTAATAATTTTTTATTAAATTCTTGGATCCTAGGAATAATTTTTTCCGAAACAAAATTATTTAAGGCAGAGGATGACTCAAGGAATGGATTTAGAGATTCTTGAGAAATAATTAAAACTAACTTGTTTTCATTTCTCAAGTCAGGAATAGAGATAATTGTCATCTCAACTCTCACTTGCTGAGCCTCCATTTCCTGAAGTAAAAGTGAACGGAGGGAAAACAAATTCACTAATTCACCTTTAATTTTAATTAAGTCCTTTTCTCGACCTTTCAGAAAGAAGAGTCCTTCTTTAGATTCAGCAAGATCTTCGGAAATCCAAAAATTATTTACAATTTTTGGGGGAGTGAAGATAAATTTTTTATCGGAACCTTGTTCTGACAAATATCCCGAAAACAAAGAATCGCATTGAATCATCAAATTATTTTCTTTTGAAATTTTAAACTGACAACCAGGCAAGCCAGAGTAGGAATCATCAGTTTGGTCAGAAGTTGCGACCATACTTGCAGTCTCTGTCATTCCAAATGTTTTTACAATAGGCCAATCTAGGGATTTGGCAGCAACAAAAAGACTTTCAGATAAAGAACCTCCGCCGACAAAAACAAGTCTTAAGTGTTTGGGAGCTTTTAATTTTTGATTTACAATATCAAAAATTTGTGTAGGAACTAAGGAGGTAAGATGAATGTTATTTTTGTATAGGGTTTCGTAAAAAAGAGATAAGCTCCATTTATCAAGATGAAATACATTTTGTTGGAATTCGTAGGCCCGAGCGACGATTCCAAGTCCTCCAACGTGAAACAGAGGTAAGGTCAGAAGCCAATTTTCATTTCTAGAAAAATTAAAAAAACTTCCAACGCATTTTGCGGAGTTTAACAGAGCTTGTATTTTTAACAGAACCAGTTTCAGATAGAAAGATTGAGTGCCTGAGGTCGGCACCAGAATCACAGGGGAATCAAATTCTTTATTTTCTTTAAAGAAATCTTGAACACGAACTAATAATTCATTTTGTTTAGTTTCTGATAAGTGAGAATTGAGAACCAGAAAGTTTTTGTTTTCAAAGAGCTCATCAAGGTTTTTAGGATTTAAAGAATAGAGAGTCATTTTCGTAACCCTTGGAGAGCAGAAGATTTTCTAAATTCTGTAGATTTTAAAAAAGAGAAGAATTCACCAAATCTCTTTTCTGGACTTTCACAAATGGCCGTTTGAAAAGGGTAAAATAAATCAAAAGGATGGTTTTCAAAAAGCGAAAAGGTGTGAAGGCCAGGAGTGGTAAAGTTTTTAGGAAATTCCTTTTTCAAAAAGGAATAATAGAGATAAGATCTCCAGGTTCCAACTGGCGAATCCATCATATTTGTTACTGTTATTTTTTTGTTTTCAGAAATTAATTTTAAAATAAAATCATAAGAAATAGAACGTGTGGGTTTTAGAATAATATATTGAGCCATCTTGGGTACTTCAATTTTATTTCCAATTTGATCGTAGGCTAAAGGAAAAAGGCTGGCGAGAAGAGTCCATTCTTTTTCAGAGTAGGGCGTCGGGTCTTCCAAGTATTCTAAGTTAGGTATTTTTTTCAATGCAGAATAAGCATCAGAAATATTTTTTGTTTCTAAACAGGAATTAAAATCTAGCCTGATTTCAAAGTGATTCAAGTTTTGCTTTAGTAGCAATCTGATTTCCTGTTCAAAATTTTTCGTTATTTTAAATTTTATGGTTTCAAATCCAAGTGATTGGAGTTTTTCCAATTCTAAGGGCAAAAGATCTGATGGGAAAGCGTTGAAGACATAGTTTGTCTTTACATTTGCAAAAGAAAGATCCGCAGATCGTGGAAAAATGAAATCTTTATAAAATAAAAGTTCTTGATTAATTAATTTCTTAATTTGTAGGTTCACTTCTAATTTTAAATGTTCTTGCTTTTCGTCTCCCAGCTCAGGCCAATAAATATAATCAAAATAAGTTGAAAAAAAATCTTGTACTTTAGAAAGCAAAGGATTGTTGTTAAAGGACTCCTCTGATTTAAGTTTAAGCCAAAGACCTCGTCTTTCATTATTATTAATTACCAAAGAGTTAAGAGGCTGCTTTGGTATAAAAGAATAATCAGAGGTGAAATAATTTTCTAACATTTTTAAAACAATTTCCTTAAATAATAAATCCAATAGAAATACAAAGACCAAAAAGCAAATGCAAAGCGGCGGCTTGTGCCAGGAATTTGTTGTAAATAGGGCCAGGCGGGTGAATCGATACATTTCTCGTTATTTTAATTGCCAAAGGGAGTGACAAAAAGGGGATTATAAAAACGAAAGGCTTATGGGAGACGAGCCAAAACAGATTTAAAAAGAATGGAAGAAGGCACAAGGCTCTAATTTCAAATTTGGCGAAATCAATTCCAAACCTTACCGCAAGTGTTTTTTTGTTAGCAAGAGTGTCCCCGTGAACGTCTCTCAGGTTATTCAAGGCAATTAATACCGTGGCCAGCAATCCAATTTGGAGTCCTAATACCCAGGATCCCCAATTTATATATTGAGTGTGTAAATAGAAAATTCCCTGTACCGCAACAAATCCAAAAAATAAGATAACAAATAAATCACCAAGCCCTTTGTAAGCCAAAGGGTAGGGGCCAGCCGTGTAGCCGTATCCAAAAAGAATAGATACAATGCCGACAGTCACCATCGGCCATCCACCAATAAGTACCAAGGGTATCCCTAAGATAAGGGCCAGAAAAAAAAAGAGTGAGGCGATCAACATGACTTGAGTAAATGAAAAAATACCAGCTTGCGTGACTCTCTTGGGACCAATTCGGTTTTCAGTATCCGCACCTTTTTTGAAATCAATGGCATCATTAACCAAATTGGTTCCAATTTGAATAAACACCGCTGAAAATAAAGCGTAGAAAAAAACTCTTAAACTCCAAGCCGTTGATAAACTGGAAGCATAGCAAGTTCCAGCCAAACACGGAACAAAGGCGGCGGTGAGGGTTTTTGGACGAGCTGCCAATCCTAGGCTCTTGACGATAGAGAAAAAATCATTCGGTGCGGTCGTACTCATTAGTTAAGGTAATCTTGGAAATTTATCAAAATTTGGTTTTCGTTTCTCAACGTAGGCATTGCGACCTTCTTGAGCTTCTTCACTCATGTAATAAAGTAAAGTTGCATTTCCAGCTAGGTCCAGTAAACCCATTTGACCATCACAATCGGCATTAAGACAGGCTTTCAGGCAACGAAGAGAAAGGGGAGAGTGTTCTAGCATTTCACGACACCATTTGACTGTTTCAATTTCTAAATCTTCAACGGGAACTATATGGTTCACAAGGCCCATATCTAAAGCCTGCTGAGCATTATATTGCCGACATAAAAACCAAATCTCCCGAGCTTTTTTTTGTCCCACAATTCGGGCTAAATAACTGGAACCTAGGCCTCCATCAAAAGAACCGACCTTGGGACCTGTCTGACCAAAACGGGCATTATCCGCAGCAATAGAGAGATCACAGACAACATGGAGCACATGTCCGCCACCAATGGCATATCCAGCAATCATAGCCACCACGGGTTTGGGCATTTGGCGAATTTGCTTTTGGACATCTAGTATATTCAAACGAGGTATGCCATCTGATCCAACATATCCCGCTTCACCACGAACTCTTTGATCTCCGCCAGAGCAAAAGGCCATAGGTCCTTCACCGCACAAGATAATGACCCCCACAGTAGAGTCTTCCCTAACAAGATGAAAGGCCTCCTGCAATTCAAAAACCGTCTGGGGTCTAAAGGCATTTCTAACTTCAGGTCTATTGATGGTGATTTTTGCAATACCATCCGTAGTTTTTTCCAGCTTGATATCGGAAAATTTCTTTAATGGAAGCCATTCAGCACCTGATTTAATTTTTCTTTCTTGATGTTTTTTTGTAAATTCTTTTGATGATAATTCCATGCCCTAGAAGTATCTTTTCCTGGCTAAAGAGGCAAGCGACAAATGCCTTTCGCAATGAAAAAATTATAGTTCTTTTAACGAAGATTTTTGCTTAATTCGGGTGAAGATTTTGTGCAAGGATGCCAGTCTATCGTTGCTGGTCTTGTTCTTGATTTCTAGTAGGGCGGTAAGAAGCTCCTTGTTGAGAACGTAACCAGTCAAGATTAGGATCTAGATTTTTTTTTGCATTTTTATTATTTTTTTTGTAGGCGAAGGCGCTATAACTTTCAGACGTCATTTCCTTAATGGCTTCGCTAGAATCGACTGTTGCAAAATGGAGACACATGTTGTCTCCCGAAGTTGTGCAAATGTTGGTTCTTATTTCAGAATGGCGTGGTCCACATTTTTGCATTGTATTATATCCGAGTGAAACTGCATTTGAGGTTGAAGATCGCGCGGAGATACATTTTGTAGTTTCCTTATCTAAAAGTTTTTGTGATGGTAAAAAACCGTCGAGAACAACAAGAGAAACTTTTTTTTGATCTTTGATCCTATCAGCAATTTCATTTGATAAAGCAGAGCCAGAAGAATGGCCAACAAGAACGTAATTTGTATCTTTTGAGGTATCCTGATTTATGTCATTAATAATTGAATTAATTTGTTTTTTTCCTGCAGTTATGGCGGCGTCCTTTTGGAAATTCCCGCCAGCAGGATAGGGATAACTTTCAAAAGTATAATCACCAGAATAATCGTCAGGAGATTCAAGCTTCAATTTGGTAATTTTAGTTCTAGCAGCTTCTTTCCAAACATCCATTTGATCTCTAGTGGCGCCAACGCCTCCAAAGTAAATAACCTTCGTGGTTTTGGCATTAGATAGGCTATATAAAAAAGCAAAGGTTAATAAATATTTAATCATCAGATCTAAGGATATCATTTTAAATTTCTCATCTTTAATTCTACATTTTTTTTGTTAAAATAGAAGTCGAATTTTCATTTTTTACGACCAAATCGAATAAATTTCTACTCTAATTGTAAATTAGGTGTCGAAGTCATTGACGAATTGACTTTAATTTCTGGACTGACGTAAACCTAGGGAATCCATTTCCAATGGAAAAGATACTCAGTAGCTGGGTGGAGGTTTTTGATGAAAAATATTTTAGAGCGTGTTGATATTATGCCTATTGATTTAAAAAAATTGATTCCGTTTATTAAAGACACCCAGATTGTTGTTACCGGTGCCAATGGGTTTATTGGCAGTGTGATTGTTTGGCAGCTCAATCAATTAGGATTTACCCAGATTGTGGCAGTAGACAGTGTAGAGCTGACGGAAAGAAATCTACTGCAAAATCTAAAGTACTTAAAATTTTATTCAAAAAATGATTTTTTAAAATATTTAAAGACCCCAGACCCTTCACGAAATATTTCTTGGATTATTCATATGGGGGCTTGTTCGTCAACAACAGAAACCAATTGGGATTTTTTATTGGAAAATAACACTCATTATTCTCAAACTCTGGCAGAGTGGTGTTGTATTAATAAGGCGAATTATATATACGCTTCGAGCGCTGCCACCTATGGCGCTGGTGAAAATGGGTTTGATGATCATTTTGATTCGGAAAAACTCAAACCTTTGAACCTTTATGGGGAATCCAAGGTTTTATTTGATCGATGGATGTTGAACCCATCCCAAAGCCCTCATTCGAAACCGAATTGTTTTTATGGTTTAAAATTTTTCAATGTTTTTGGTCCGATGGAATATCATAAAGAATCTATGGCCAGCGTCGTTTACAAGTCTTTTCATTTGATTCAAAAGACAGGACAAATTCAATTATTTAAATCCCATCGATCTGAATACAAAGATGGAGAACAGTTACGGGATTTTGTGTACGTTAAAGATGTCTCTCGTTGGATATTGGAATTGATGTTATTAAAACCTGAAAATGGAATCTATAATATGGGCTTTGGTAAAGCACGTACCTGGCTTGATTTAGCAAGAAGTGTTTTTTCAGCCATGGGTAGGGAGCCAAAGATAGAATGGATTGCAATCCCCGAGAACATTAAAAATCAATACCAGTACTTTACCGAAGCTAAAATGAGTAAACTTTTTGCTCAAAAGTTGTCTCTGCCCCAGTGGCCTTTAGAAAAAGCAGTTGAGGATTATGTGCAAAATTATTTAAAGGAAGGAGATGCTTTTTTGAAAGCAAACTAATTTATGGAAAGTCTCCCTCAACATTTAAAAAAATATATTGTTCAGCAGGATGACCAAAATTACTCTCCCATGGATCAAGCTGTTTGGAGATATATTTTAAGGCAATTGAAAAACTTTTTGAAGAGTAACGCCTACACGGGATATATCGAGGGATTAGAAAAATTAGAAATCACTCCAGATGAGATTCCCTTAATCAGTAATCTGAGCCAAAAGCTGGAAAGATTTGGTTGGAGAGCGCTTCCTGTCAGTGGATTTATTCCACCGGCCGCGTTCATGGAACTTCAATCTTTAAGTGTGCTTCCCATTGCCAGTGATATAAGAAGTCTTGAGCATTTGTTGTACACTCCCGCTCCAGATATCGTCCACGAAGCCGCAGGACATGCCCCATTTCTAATTCATGCTGATTTTTCAAATTATCTAAAAAAATACGCTCAAGTGGCGAGAAAAGCTTTGATTAGCAAAGAAGATCTGGATTTATATGAAGCCATCAGATTGTTATCTGATATCAAGGAAAATCCCACATCCAGCAAAGAACAGATCACCAAAGCAGAAGAAAATTTAGTTCTTAAGTCAAAAGCGATTTCACATATTTCAGAAGCTGCAGAGTTAGGAAGAATGAATTGGTGGACAGCAGAATATGGATTAATTGGTGAAATCCAAAACCCTAAAATTTATGGAGCTGGGTTGCTTTCCAGTGTAGGCGAATCAAGGTGGTGTCTAAGCTCGAAAGTAAAAAAAATTCCATTCACTATAGATTGTTTGAAATACAGTTACGATATTACGGAACCTCAACCTCAATTATTTGTGACTCCTGATTTTTTAACGCTAGAAAAAGTATTAGAACAAATGGCCGAGGCTATGGCTTTTAAAACTGGAGGTGTCGAGTCCTTAGAAAAAGCCTTGAAATCAGGGGTAGTGAATTCTTTTGAGGTTGATTCTCTGGTACAAATTGGCGGGCAACTTGAAAAATATTGTTTAGACGTTTCTGGAAATATTTCTTTCTTAAAGTTTAAAGGGCCTACACAAATCGCTGTTGAGGAGAAGGAATTGATGGGTCATGATAAAGTTTATCACAATGAAGGCTTTAGCACTCCTCTTGGAATGATAAAAGGGTTTGAACATTGCCCAAGTGACTTCACAGACTCTGATTGGGTTAAAGTAGGACTTGAACTTGGTAAGAAGATTTCTTTGGAGTTTCAAAGTGGTTTTAAAGTTGAAGGGATCTATTTAGGAAGAATCGTTCTAAAACAAAAAACAATTTTATTAAAATTTAAAGAGGCGACGGCGACTTATAATTCCGAGGTCGTGTTTCAACCGGAATGGGGATATTACGACATGGTTCTGGGCCAGAAGATCACCAGTGTGTATTCGGGCCCGCCAGATCGCCTTGCCTATGGCGAAATTGAAGATTTTATTGCCATGAGAGTTCAAAAACCCATCCTAACAGATACTCAGAAACAAATTCAAGAATTGTACAGCGAAATTCGCTATCTTCGAAAATTTCGTCCTCAAAAGGAAATTCTAACCGAAGCCCTCAAAAAACATTTTAAAGAGATTAAAAATTTGTCTTCTGAGGATTGGTTATTGCCATTGGAAATCTACGAGTTAGTCTCACAGGAATCGTTAGATAATGAATTTAGCCATGATGAATTTAAGTGTGATGAATTTAAGAAGGAGGTTCTGACTTACTTAAAATTACAAACTCAGAAACTACCTCAATACAAATCTTCCATTGAAGATGGCATTGCCTTAAGCACGGTCCAATGATTAAAGGCTTAAGGTCAAGGATGTGAATCCTATATGAAAGTAATCATCGGTGAAAGCAATAAATGAACTATAAACTTAACGTGGTACTAGTACGAACTCTTTATGATCGAAATATTGGATTTTGCAGCAGAGCTATGTCCAATATGGGGGCTCACCAATTGATTCTTATTCAGCCCCAATGTGAATTGACCTACGAGGCTCAACAGGCCGCAGCCACAGGGCAAGAGGGGTTAAGATCTAAAAAAATCTATTCATCCATAGAAGAGTTTTTATCGAAGGAACCAGATGGGTTGCGAATTTCTTTTTCCGCACGCGATGGACGTGGACGCTCTTCCCGTGATTTAAAAGAGACTCTTTTGTGGTCTCAGAAAAATTCGCCTTTCTTAAATAAATCAATTATCGAGTTAGTTCCGATTTATCTTTTTTTTGGGCCCGAAGATGCTGGATTGTCAGCTGCGGAAATTCAAGATTCTCATTTTTGCTGTTCACTTCCAACTTATGGTGAAAATGCAAGCCTGAATTTATCGCAAGCTGTTTTGCTAAGTCTTTTTATCTTTCGAGAAACTTTAGGTGGGGATAAAACTATTTTAAATGGTCAGCAAAAATTAAGACAGAATACTCAATTGCCAGTCCATATAGATCCAGGGGCTTCTTTAAAAGAATGGTTATTGGCTTTGGGTGTTGATTTATCTAGTAAAAAAATAAATGCCTATACGGTTTTAAAACGTATGTTGTTGCAAAACACTCCCTCGGCAAAAGAGTATCAAATGCTAGAAACCATGATCCAACAAACCCTACGTAAACTAAAAAAACTAAGAGATCTAGAGTTGAAAGAAACAGACAAAATTTGAATTTGATTGATAAAGTGAATTAATCTATTCCTAAAATTTTAAACTGAGCATCTAAAATTTGATCCATACTTTGTTGGGAGTTTTGAATCGCAATTTGTTGTGAAGTTGGAAAATGATATAATAATGCCACCGAAGTTATCGGTTTTATCCATGGTAGTTTAAAAAAATATTTTAAAGATCTTAAAGTTGAAATGGCAGGAAGTGCAGTTAACATAAATTTAGCTAGCATGTCTACAGCTAACAAATTATCAACGTACTTTAGTTCGCTTTTTAAGTCATTGGGAAAACACTCATTCATAGCTAAAGAGAATCCTTCAGAGTGAAGTAAATCATTTAAATAAAATCCTAAACCGTTGGTATATTTATAATGATTCAAGGCTTTTTTAAAGTTTCCATCATAAATTTTATCCATGGTTAATTGCACATCGGCCATAGCTGCTAGAAATATTTTTTTATGATGTTCAGTCATAAATGCCCCTTCGCCTGTCCAAAATCCCTTTTTATATTCTGAACAGGACAGAAGGGTGCTATGATAAATTCCCAATTGCCCACGGTTTAAATTTTGGGTTTTAGCAGAAACCTCCGCCAAGCAGTTATAGGCAGAGGCTAGGATAACAAAAAGAAAGCAGATACTAATTTTCATTTTGCATTCAATTTATGGTTGTGAAGTTGGTTGGTTCAGCTGTGAAGGCGTTAAAGATTTCATTTGCTCAAGTTTTTCATTGGCTTTAACCAATTCAGCACGTCTTTCAGCAACTTTAGATAAATTTATTTGTGAACTAACAGTTGCAATAGCTAATATCCCACCCCCTACACTCACGCTTCCTCCAATTACGATGGCAAACAAACCACGAATATCTTGAATTTTTGAATAATTGTAAAGTATATAAACACCAAAAGCTAAACTAACACTAGAAAGGGTTAGATAAGTAGTTCTGTCAGATCTATATTCATCAACAATTTTTTCAGCGATTTCAATGGCGGCTTGATTCATTGTTAACAACTCATTCAATGCATTTTGGTAAAGCGCATTTGCTGGGTCACTGTTACAGCTGATTGTATTGTTTTTCAGATCATTTAAAATCATTGTTCGAGCTTGCAACATTGAAACTTTTGCCTTATTTAGGCCACTCGCTTTTTCGAGTTTTGCTTTTCCATAGGCGTAACTAAAGATGGCCGAAGCTGCGTCTAAAGCAGCAGAAGTGTAATTTCCACTAAGTGCATTGGATAATGCATCTGCTGCAGAAAATACGGCCGTGGTTTCGCCACTAATTCCCTGAACTAAGGCTCTATTCTGCGCTTTATTAGCAACTTCTTTAATTAGTCGTTGTTGGTTTTCTTCTAGAGTAATCAATGCTTGGCATTCTGGATTTTGATTAGCCACAGGCTTACTAGTGGGACCATTTTCTCCTCTAGCTACAGTAATTTGACTAATTAAAAAAACTAAAGCCGTTGTTTTTAGTAAAGATTTCCTGAGTCGATTCATAACATCTCCATTTTATTTTGGTTTATTAATGTTTATGTAGTTATAAAAATTAACTATTTTATTTAAGATCTTTGTTCCATTTACCATTGTCACATTTGTCATTCTGTATCGATTATAGAGTGATGCAGTAAATTTTTCTACTGTAGATAATTTGACAATTTAACTCTTCAAGTGAACAAATCTTTTACGGCGACTGTTATTTAAAATCGTTCTCGATAATTTTTTTACTTTTTGTGACAAAAATAGTAATTATTTTCATATCATCAATCTAAATTAAAAAAAGCAAGTAGCTGTTGTCCCTTAGACAATAAGTCGTTACAATGTTTCAAAATTCACAAGACAAAACAAAAATTAATTGTAACTAAAATTTGTCTCATAAAAAAGGAAGATAAATGGATTTTTTTGAAGTGATAAATCGACGACGAAGTGTTCGTGATTTTACAGCGGAAGTGGTACCAGATTTAGTGATTGAAAAAGCTTTGGAGGCGGCCATATTGGCCCCTAATTCTTCAAACACGCAGACTTGGAATTTTTATTGGATAAAGTCCACAGAAGCAAAAGCTAAAATTGTTGAGGCGTGTTTGTCTCAATCAGCAGCAAGAAAGGCAAATCAGTTAATCGTTGTGACCGCAGATCCTGCTCTCTGGAGACGTTCACAAAAACCTTTGATCGAGTGGGCAACTTCGAC
This sequence comes from Deltaproteobacteria bacterium, assembly GCA_017302835.1. NCBI lineage: Bacteria > Pseudomonadati > Myxococcota > Myxococcia > Deltaproteobacteria bacterium. The sequence goes on from JAFLCC010000003.1 coordinate 92,221, forward strand.
AAATGTAAGGAAGTCTGTCAAATTATATTATGAAAAATTAATACCATTCATTTATCGTTGGGGTTATTTTAATTCTTTGGTTCCAATTAAGTATTTGTTGGCAAATACAGTGGGGTTGTTTCGGCCCATGGCACGTGGGCCCTATTCGTGTCGAGATAGTCAGGAAGTTGCTATCAAAAGCGCAGCTCTAGCGGCAGAAAACTTTGTATTGGCCATTGCGGCTCAAGAATTTGATACTTGCATGATGGAAGGCTTTGATGAGGCTCGCGTGCGTTGTTTACTCAAACTAAAATGTTCTGAAAGAGTGGTCATGGTCATCAGTATTGGCCGTCAAGATTCCAAAGGAATTTGGGGTCCGAGATTTCGACTTCCTAAAGAGCAAGTCATAAAAATTATTTGATTTGATCTGAATCTTTTGATTCAAAGTATCATCATTTCAATTTTTAATCATTTCGAAAAAAGAAACATTTATTACCTTATTGTTTATTTTTATTTTCGACTAAATGGCTTATACACAAGACCCTAGACAGAGCGCTTTGTTTTGAAAAAGTGAGGCGGAAGGGAAATAAAAAATATGAATAGATTTTCAGAATTTAGATTTAAAAATGGACGTATCACAAATAATCGAGTAGTTGTGCCAGCGATGGCCTCCTCGACAGCCACAGAAGATGGAGTTGTCACCTTAGAAACCGAAGCTCATTACCATAAGTTGAGTCAATCGGGTGCAGGTATTATTTTCGTCGAATACACCTATGTTCACTTGTCAGGTCGAAGTGAGGCGCATCAGCTCGGAATAGATAATGATTCTAAAGTGCCAGGGCTAAAAAAAATTTCTCAGATTCTCAAAAATTCAGGCGCCATTCCTGGGATTCAGTTAACTCATGCAGGGGGCAAAAGCTCATCCTCGTTGACTGGTAGGCCTCTTATGGCCCCCAGTGCTATTCCCGTTCCTGTGAAAGAGAGCCAAATGGAAACACCTCGGGAGATGACTGCAACAGAAATAACCTTCTGGAAGGAGAGCTTTCTTCAAGCGGCAATACGGGCAGTGGAAGCAGGTTTCGAGCTGATAGAGCTTCATTCAGCACATGGTTATGGATTGAATCAATGGCTTTCACCTATCACCAATCATAGATCCGATTTGTATGGTGGGACCTTAGAGAATCGGTTGAGACTTCTTTCGGAAATCATCATCGCAATAAAAAATTTATTTCCAAGAATTTTACTTTCGGTAAGAATTCCCGGTCGCGATTTTCTTGAGATGGGAATAGATTCTGAAGAGGCAATTCAAGTAGCCATGTATCTAGAAAAATTAGGTGTAGATATTTTAAATGTATCCTCTGGGATAGGGGGATGGCGTCGCCCCTCAGATCGCCAAGGACAAGGTTATTTGGTTCCTGAAGCCAAGGTGATCCAAGAAATGGTAAGTATTCCTGTCATTGGTGTCGGAGGTATTGAATCTGGCGACTATGTGGACGAACTCATTGAGTCTAGGAGTCTCTCCTTCGCAGCGATTGGACGAGCCATCCTGTCTAATCCCAAAGAGTGGAATATTAAAAACTTGAGAGTGGGTCAGTAGATTTGACATGAAATTTTGATAATTATTCTTAATTCAAATCAGTCAACATTCTCATTCTGAAACAATACAAAGGCTTCAGTCTTTTTGGAAATACTCCGAACTCTATTCTTGGATGGAATTTAAAGCTCTCGCTCTGGTGATTCATGGATTAAATAATACGAGCCATTCCATGGAGCCCATTGCGAAATTATTGGAAAGAATGGGAGTGAGGTCAGAGCGTTTAACCTTGCCGGGGCATTTTGAAAAATCAGCTTTAATTGATGAGACCAAGGACTCTAAGAATCAGAAGGCTTGCTTAGATAAATATAAAGTCACTCGTGAGGAGTGGCAAACAAGTTTCTCAAATAAATTAATGGAATTGGAGGCTCTTGCAAAAAAAGAAAATAAACCTCTCTTTATTGTGGGCTATTCTTTGGGAGCCCTGGTTTGTTTTGATTATTTTCTCTCCGTTGAAGACAAGCCTTTGATAAATATTGCTGGTTTTATTTTTTTTGCACCAGCTCTGTTTATTAGACCAAAAGTGAAATTCTTAAAATTGATAACGAGCGTATTTAAAGTTAAATTACCAAGTTTAACTCCCAAAGCTTACCGATCGCATGATGGCCTATCTGCCGATTATTATCAGGCCTTTTTTGAAAGTTTAAGTGGAATGCAAAAACGATTAAGAAATGAAAACTTTAAGAATCATTGGTTGTTCTCCACTCCAGGATTGATTTTTATCGATTCTAAGGACGAATTGGTTTCTTACAAAAAATTACGGCAGTTTATCGATAATTTTAAAATAGATTCATGGAAAGTGCATCGAATTAACAAAAGTCAAAAAAGTTATCACCACCTCATCATTGATCCATCTTGTTTAGGTGAAACCACTTTGCTTGAAGTCCAAGAACAAATGGCCATTTTCTTAGACAAATGAGGAATATCAAAACATTCATTAAAATTCTTTTAGCTAAAAGAATCGAGTTAGACTGATAGCTCTGCTCGATTTTTAAATTGGTTCAAGGCCTCGGGATTGGCTAGGGCTTCGGTATTTTTAACAACTTCCCCCTGCACGGTTTGTTTAACGGCGAGTTCGACGATTTTTCCACTTTTCGTTCTTGGGATTTCGGTCACTTGTAGTATCTTGCTTGGAACATGCCTAGGAGTGGTGTTGTTTCGGATTTGTTTTTTTATTTTTTCAACGAGGGCTAAATCAAGTAGAAGATGATTTCTTAATTTTACGAATAAAACAACACGCACATCCCCTTGCCAGTCTTGACCAATCACAATGGATTCTTCTACTTCTTCTAAAAGGTCAACCTGGCGATAGATTTCGGCAGTTCCAATGCGAACCCCACCAGGGTTGAGAGTGGCATCGGAACGACCGTGGATGATAAATCCATAATGTCCTTGATGGGTTGTTCGTTCTACAAAATCACCGTGGCACCAGATGTTGTCATATTTATCAAAATAGGCTTTTCTAAATTTTTCTTTCGTTGGATCATTCCAAAACTCTATGGGCTTTGAAGGAAAAGTGGATTTGCAAACAAGCTCTCCTTTTTTCTCGAAGAGGGAATTTTTATTTTCGTCCCAAACATCAATATCCATACCAAGGCCAGGAACCGAAATCTCTCCGCGATACACATCTGTCCATGGGCTGCCGAGGACGAAACAGGAGATAATATCTGTCCCTCCGGAAATGGAAGCCAGTTGTGCTGTTTCACTGATTTTCTGATAAACATAGTCAAATCCATCAGCACTTAAGGGGCTTCCCGTAGATAAAATCACACGGAGTGAATCCAGCTTAAATAAGCTTTTTGGATTTAAATTCGTTTTCAGGCACGCATCAATAAACTTGGCTGAAGTTCCAAAATGAGTGCAGGCATAGGTTTGAGCCAACTCAAACAATATTTTTCCTTCATTAAAGAAAGGGCTTCCATCATATAGCAGAATCTTAGCATCACTGGCTAGGGCTGAAACTAACCAATTCCACATCATCCAACCGCAGGTTGTAAAATAAAAAACTACATCCCTAGGACGAATATCTGCATGCAAACGATGTTCTTTGAGATGTTGGAGTAAAGTTCCACCATGTCCATGGACGATGCACTTTGGAATTCCCGTCGTGCCAGAAGAATAAAGAATATAAAGAGGATGATTGAATTCCACCTGAGTGAAGAAAATTTTTTGAGGTGAAAATGTTTTGATAAACTCTGCGAAATTAATCAATCTAGATTTTTCAGAAATGGAAGTGACCTTATCATCATCAAGATCAGCTTGACCAGCGCGATCGCCTAGAACATCTATAACAAGGGTTTGTGTTACCGTTGGCAAGGACTTGCTAATTTCCTTTGCTTTCTCAAGGCAATCTATTTTTTTGCCTCCGTAGAAGTAATAGTTGCAAGCTATAAAAATCTTAGGTGCAATTTGAGAAAATCTATCTAACACACCTTGAACGCCAAAATCAGGTGAGCAGCTTGACCAGATTCCCCCCAAAGACGTGGTTGCCAGCATGCAAACAATGGTCAGTGGATGATTGGGAACCATGGCGCAAACGCGATCTCCCTTAACAAGACCTGCTGCGGATAAGGCTTGTGCCGTCCTAGATACAAGATTCAGAAGTTCCATTTTAGTCAATGAGATTTTTACTTTGTCTTCGCTCCAAAAAACTAAAACCTCTTCATGCAAATTTTTATGGTGATCAGGATCGAGCAAAGGTTTTAAGAGGTTTTCAGCAAAATTTAATTGAGCTTCTGGAAACCACTTTGATTCTAGAAAATGATGTTCATTTTCTAGAATCAGCGAACCCTTGGTGCCAACAATTTTAAAAAAATCCCAAAGCTCTGACCAAAATTCTTTTTTATTTGCGACAGACCATTGCCACAAGTCGGTATAATTAGAAAACGAAAGATGAAATTTTTTTTCAAGATTTACTTTCAAACGATATAAATCTGTTTTCTTAAAATCTTCTTTGTTTACTTCCCAGAGTGGTTGGTTCATCAAGGCACCTTACTTTTTAGTATAAACTTTGATGTCCACACGTCGATTAAGTGCACGCCCTGCATCCGTTTTATTCGTTGAGATAGGTCGGGCTTCGCCAAATCCAATGGCTGTAATTTGTTGATCTCTCAGATCCAGATTATCTAGCAAAACGCCTTTAACGGTTTTGGCTCTTTTTTCACTTAACACTTGGTTGTATTGATCTTTACCAATGGAGTCGGTATGACCTTCGATAATAATACTTCTAATATTCATATCAAAAAGTTGGGTAATAATTTTTTCAAGTTCTTTTTTAGAGCTATCAACTAAATTTGCTGAATCAAAAACAAAGTTTAAATTTTGCAATCTTATGAGTTTGTCAGGTTTTGGGATTTCTTTCACCGTGATAAAAGAAGTGGCTTTCCTGCCTACTTGATCAACAACTTCAATGCTTACTTCCTGTGGAGATAAGGGCGCCACAAATAACCCTTGATCAGAAATTCTTCCTCCTCCATCTAGGATTCCGTAACGATAGGGTGGAGCTCCACCAACTCCTCGGATAGGTAAACTTTGTCCTTCAAAAACTTCCGCCTTTGCTGGGCGTACGCCCAAATCTCCTGCAAATTCGCTTTGGGATTTGTAGGTCACAACGGCTGTTGTTGTTAGACCTTGAGCATCTTTAAATTCAATCTCGCTCACCCCTGGAGAATCAGGTGCTAAAAAATCGCAATACTTACCAATAAATTCGCCGGATCCAGATAAGATTTCGCACTGATAAGGGGCTTTGCCTCCAATAAATTCAAAAGTGACTTGCTCACCCACGGTAACTGTGGAATCAGCAGGGATTACTCTGAATCCAGAGCTGATAATGGATTTTTCTTTTTTACTGACGACAACTGGAGCTGCTTTAGCAGATTCAGGTTTCCAGTACCAAACGATCCCGGCAAAAACACGCCAAGCAGGAGATAAGGAGTCAACACCTGGTTCGACGGTGGCACCCCAATCGAAATTAGTATTTTTCCACCAGCGATGTTTCATCCCAAGAATTAAATCCACAGAGGAGGCATCATTAGCTCTTATGTAGGGATCCTTTTGCAAAGGGTAACTAAATATCGTTTCAAATACCCATCGTGCTGTTTCAGAAAACTCATTGGCGTAGCCATAGCTCAAGGTTAGCTGATCATCTAAGGGAAACATTCGTTGATTCAGTGGTCGTTCAGCGGGGGTGCGCAGGCGATAGCCAGCGTTGAGGCCATGGGCGGCCTTATCATTTCTCCATACATGGGATAACTCAAGATTGTAAATAGGCTGAGGACTCACTCCCGTGTAGGGGCTATCAACAAGGGAAGGAATATCTATGGATCCAATAAAAGCCCAACTTGGCAGCTCTGCATCGCCAAATGAATATTTAAATCCTGGTCTTAAAGAGTGGATACCCTTATCGATATTAATTTTTATATTTTCTTTCGTCTCTGAATTGTAATACCAAAGAAAAGGTGCCTGCAAATAAAGAGATAGTTTTTTTGAAAATCCATATCCTACAGAAAAATCATATTCAGCCAATTCATTCGCATAACTCATTTTTTCTTGCGTTGTCAGATCTTTAAAAACGAGTAAGTGGTCTTTAGCGAAGTTAAGATATTGAGATAGAACAATGTAATCTTGATACATGGGTTTTGAGGAGTGAACTGTAATAAAATCTATATTGTCTGTATTGGGAACAAATGTTTGCATGTCTCCCAAAACATTTGCTTCCGTAGATAAAAAAGAGGAGAAAGAAAATAAAAACAAAATAACGAGGCTGAATCTTTTTGCTTGGTTTCGAATATAATTTTTAATCATAAATTTTCCTATGGAAATACCCACCACATTAGAACCGTTATCATTATTATTTTCAACGAAAAATCTCATAATCAAAAAATTTAGCAGTGGTTACGCATAGGACTCAACTTGTCGTTCTCGTCGGTCGGACTCCCTGCGACTTGGCTTTGCCAAGCCTCAGTCGTCTCCCTCCTGCGGCCTCGATTTGAGTCCTATGCGTAACCACTAAAAATTTAGCTGACAATTCGTAACTGGCCAGTTACGACGTTACGACAATTCTAAATGGATAAGAGAAACATCATGAATATGAAAGTTTTTGTTGATTACACTTTAAGTCTTTTGGCTACTTGGTTTTATATTGGAAAAATAAAAAAAGCTCCCGGAACCTGGGCCACCTTGGCCGCCTTACCCCTAGCTTTAGTTCTTAACCTTCTTGGTCCACTTTTTTATATGACCTCTGTCTTTCTTCTTTTGCTTATAGGAATTGTTGCTGCAGATTTTTATGAAAAAAAGTCTTCGATTCATGATAATTCTGAAATTGTGATTGATGAAGTTTTGGGTTACCTCATTACCATGATTTGGTTGCCGTCAACTTGGCAAGCTTACGTTATAGGTTTCATTTTATTTAGAATATTGGATATTTTCAAACCCTTTCCAATTGGCTATCTGGATAGGAAAATTAAGGGAGGTATGGGAGTCATGATGGATGATATCGCAGCCGGAATCATAGCAAATATCATTTTACAACAGGCTTATACGTACACGGCTATTTTAGGGTCACAGCTAATTCATGTTGCTTCATAAAACTGAACGCCAATTCCACGAGCCGTGCTAAGGGGATTGTCGCCATCCCTTATCCAAATGACCCTGGCACTCATTTGCAGTCTGTCTTTGGTAGATTTCACTTTGTGATTCAAAAGATTTAAATTGATATTATGTCCTACTTTTAATGAGATTCCTTTGTATTCTAAAAAGGCGCCTCCAGCAGAAAAATTTCGCATGCGACTGGGAATGAGTAATCCTGAATCCATGACGATCATTCTTGCCGGCTCATTAGTTATAAATCTGGGATGAGGCATAACAGAATACCGATCCTCTTGAAGTAATTCCTGGAGGAGCCCCTCAAAAATAGTGCTGATGACAGGAGTCTGCAGGATCACAATATTCTTCATCACCGTCACTTGTCGATAAGCATAAATTGAAATCTGTTGCGCTAAAACCAAAATGGGCGAGGACATGTTTCTTTGTGTAAATTGAGACAGTCCCTTCATTAAAGGTTCGTTCAAAATATGACATTTTAAGAGGATTAAATTTACTGATCCAATTTTATGTCCGGACAGAAATTCAGAAGTGCTGAGTTGTTCAATTTCTGAAACCCCTGAAATGAGTAAACTTTCGTGCAGGCTTTCTAAAGATTCATTTAAAATATCGACAATGACAACTCTATTTTTTTTCATCATAGAAGCATCGGTAATTTTAAGGAAGACTTAAATAGATTGTGAGTTGTGAATAAAAATAGAAAAAAACTAGTTGCTATGAATGAACAAAAAATTCCATTTATCTAAAACAGGAACGAATAAATAAATTAAAACACTTGAATTGATCCACATAAAGAATCTAAGCCAATTTTCTTTGCCGCCAGATTGGTGAAATTTTTTATATTCCCAAAGAACTTTAAGAGATAAAGGAATGACGAGCAAGACGTAGAACCAGCTGGTTTTGTAAAACATAGGTGAGGCCAAGGCGCAGCCAACATAGGCTAAGGTATACATTCCCATTTGATATAAAGTCTTCTCCATACCTAAGGCTACCGGTAAAGTAGGAATGCCGCCTTCATGATAGTCGTCTTTAAACTTGATTGCCAGAGCCCAAAAGTGAGGCATCTGCCATAAAAACAAAATTAAAAATAAATAAATGGATTCGCTGGAAAAGATATCTGAGTTGATGGCGGCATAGCCAATCGTAACAGGTAGGGTTCCAGGGATAGCCCCAGGTACGGCAGCATAAATCCACTTTGGTTTTAAGTAATAGGTATAAAGACCATTGTATAAAAGAACGGTAGCTAGTCCGAAAGAAAATGAAAGTGGTGAGACCCTCCACAGAACCTGAAGCCCCGTAAAAAGAAAGAAGAAGGCAAACAATCCAGCAGCGGTAGGAGTGATTTTTCCTGAAGCGACGGGTCTTGAGGCTGTCCGTTTCATCAGGGCATCCAGCTTATATTCTTGAACTTGGTTTAAGGCTAGGCTTCCAGAGCTTAGCAGGAAAACACCCAGAATAAGATCTAGAAAGTGTGACCATTGAAACGTCGTTTCAGATTGAAAGCCCGTCACGTAACCAGCTATGGCCGATAAAACGACGAAAATAGTAATTCCTACCTTAGTAAGTTGGGCAAATAGCTTCACAGGGTGCTTTGAATGGTGAGTCTTGTCCAAATATCTAGGGAACAAAAGAAAATAAGGACGAGTAAAAAGAAAAAAGATAAAGAAAAAATAAATCTATTTTCATTAGAGTCATATTTAAGACCCATAAAGAACAACAAAACTAAGGCTGCTTTTATGGAAGCAATCAAAAAGGCAACAGGTGCTGCTAAAATAGAACCATGCATTACATTATGAAATAAATAATGAAATCCGACCGTCAATAAGGTGAGTACAGTTAAAGCAATGCCCACCTTTTTATAAATTTCTGCGGGAATGATATGATGAGAATGTTTGGGTTCGCTTGAATTATTTAGATTTCCCATGTGTAACTCACTTTCCTTTTGTCATTTCAAATTGTCATTTCAGAATTTTTTAATTTTTAGATTAACCCACTAAATACAGCAAAGGGAATAAGAAGATCCAAATTAAATCAACAATGTGCCAAAATATTCCCACTCCTTCGACAGGGGTAAAATAATTTTCTCCGAATTCGCCTTTTTGAGCTCGTAAAGCCAGCCAAACAATGAGGCCCATGCCAATAAGTACGTGAATTCCATGAAGACCCGTCATGCAGAAATAAAAACCATAATACATTCCCAAATTGGCAGCTTCAGCCCCAACATGAGCGACATCTAAATACCTACCTGGGAATAAACCATGGTGGAATTTACTGCTGTATTCATAGGCTTTGATACACATAAAGATCACGCCACAGGCAACGGTTAACCAAAGTTTAAGAACTGCCTTGGATTTCTCATTTTTCTGTAAATGATGAATCGACATGGCCATAGTGTAAGAAGAGAAGATTAAAACAAGGGTGTTCACAAAACCCAGACGCCAATCCAAATGGCTGGCACCTTCAGCAAACATTTTTGGATAAATAGCATGGAAAATAGAATAACCAACAAAGAGGCCACCGAACATCAGAATTTCGGTAACCATAAATAACCATATCCCTTGCTTTGCGCTTTCAAATTGGTGCTCAGCATTTTTAAAATGATGAGCTAGGTGGGAATCGTGCGAATGTGAATGATTTGTGTCCGAACTATTTATACTCATAAGGCCCCGCTGTTACGATCGGCTCCACTTCAAAATTCATATGAGGTGGAGGTGATGATGTTTGCCATTCTAATGTCTTTGCTCCCCAAGGATTAGAAGGAGCTTTCTCTCCGCACCTAATCCCGGTGACAATCACATAAAGACTCAATAAAAATCCTGAAGCAATCAACCATGAACCCACAGTCGAAATGGAATTTAAGTATTCATAGGCCGGAATATAATCAAAATACCTGCGTGGCATACCCATGGCTCCTAAAATAAATTGAGGGAAGAAGGTGACATTAAATCCAATAAAAATCAGAACAAAGGTAATTCTCGCTAGAGTTTCATTGTACATTTTTCCAAACATTTTTGGGAACCAATAATAAAAGCCACCCATCAAGGCCATCAAAGTTCCACCCACCATGACGTAGTGAAAGTGAGCAACCACAAAGTAAGTATCATGAAAATGCACATCTGTGGCGATGGTCGCAAGCATAATTCCCGTGACGCCACCAATAGCAAACAAGAATAAAAAACCTAAGGCAAAAAGCATTGGCGATTCAAAAGAGATATTTCCTTTATACAAAGTAGCAAGCCAGTTAAACATTTTAATTGCGGTAGGAACACCGACAAGCATCGTGATAAATGAAAAAACAATTCCTGCAATTTCTGATTGTCCCGAAACAAACATATGGTGACCCCATACGAAAAACGAAACGACGGCAATACCAATAGAAGAATAGGCAATAGCAGTGTATCCAAAAATGGTTTTTCTTGAAAAAGCAGCAATAAGTTCACTGACCACTCCCATAGCGGGAAGAATCATAATGTAAACGGCCGGGTGAGAATAGAACCAGAAGAAATGTTGAAAGAGAACTGGGTCTCCACCTAATTTGGGATCAAAAATTCCGACGCCAAAGGTTCTTTCCATAGCTAAAAGCATTAAGGTGATTCCCAAAACAGGAGTGGCTAAAATTTGCAAAACAGCCGTTGAGTAAATGGCCCAAATAAATAAAGGAATTCGGTACATCGTCATCCCTGGGGCTCTGAGCTTGTGCACTGTCACGATAAAATTTAAACCTGTTAGGATTGATGACATCCCCATGATGAAGGCAGCAACAACCATCATCGTTGCCGCCGAAGCGGTTTTTATGGAATAGGGAGTATAGAAGGTCCATCCCGTATCCACTTTTCCTACAAATAAAGTAGCCACAGCAATGAAGGCACCGAGCATAAAAATATACCAGCTGGCTAAATTCAAACGTGGAAAGGCGACGTCTTTAGCGCCAATTTGAATAGGTAAGAAAAAGTTTCCTAAAATAGCAGGTATTCCAGGAATAATTACCATAAAAACCATGATGGCACCATGATAAGTCATGACTTGATTGTATTGATCTGGTGTTAAGAATTGGGCTCCGGGTTTAAACAATTCTAGTCGTAAAAGAATGGCAAAAATTCCCCCAACAAGAAAGAAAAACAATACGGATATCATGTACATGAGGCCAATGCGTTTATGATCTAGACTTGTAAGCCAGGATTTGAGTCCCTTAAATTCGTTGATATAGTTAACTTCACCGTTGGAATGACCTGTGGAGTGAGTTGTTGCAGTTGCCATTTTCTGTCTCCCGACTTATTTTAATGATTTAATATATTCAATGATCGCACTCAATTCGTCTTCGCTCATTTGTCCCTGAAAGGAAGGCATGACTCCAGCCTTAAATCCACCTGCAATTTTAGCATTAGGGCTTAAAATAGATTCTCTGACATAATTTTCATCGACACTTACTGTGGTGCCATCAGCAAGTTCTCTATTCGTTGCAAATTTTTGAAACAAGGTGGGTCCTACTTTGACTGTTTTGTCAGTGACAGAGTGGCAGCCAGCGCAGGCTTTAATTTGAAAAAGCTTTTCTCCCTTTTGCGCGATAGGGAGTGTGCTAAATTTAGATTCTTCTTCCAGCCAAGAATCATACTCTGCTTGAGTGACCACTTGCAGTTTTCCAATCATTCCTGAGTGCTGAGTTCCGCAATACTCTGTACAGAATATATGAAAATCACCTAGCTTATTGGCCTTAAATCCTACAGCCGTGTACCTGCCAGGAACCGCATCTTGTTTAATTCTAAAACTGGGAACATAAAAACTATGAATCACATCCGTTGAAGACAAAATAAGTTTAACATCTCTATTAATGGGCACCTTGACTAGGTTGGCAGTTTTGACTCCACTTTTATAATTAACTTCCCAAGACCACTGTTTTCCAGTGAGATGTATTTCTAATGAATCTTTCGGAAAAGTTCTCATTTGATGATAGATGTGCCAGCCCCATGCAAAGACAATAAGGAAAATTACCAGCGGAATAAATGACCACAGAAATTCCAAAAATGTATTGTGAGTGATATAGGCCGATTTAGCAGTCAAAGACTTTCTTTTGTATTTGAAGGTGAAAAAAATCATTCCACCAATCAGGATCACGCAAGCAATAAAGCTTGAGATCAATAAAAAACTGTACAAATTATCTACCTGACCAGCTTGATCTGTAGCTGCCGTTGGCATGAATTTACTTGCGTGAGCATATTGCATCCAGAACATTTATTAACTCCTAACTGTACCTTCATTTTTTTTTATTCGTATCCAAAAAGGAAGTAACCAAATAAGCATAATTAAAATAATAATGGCTCCACCGAGACGAACCATATTATAGGCATACAGAGCGTATTTGTTTGCCTGTGGATCGTAGTGAAAACAAAACAGGATAAATTTATCCACCAAGGTCCCAATTTTTCCACCTGAAGCTTCATTCAAAGCCAGCTTGACATCCTTTGCCTCAAATTGAATTCCGCCAAGATATCTAGAAACAACACCTTCTGGAGTGGTTACAATCGCAGCAGAAGCATGAGACCATTCGTTTTCTTTTTCATTCCATTTATATTTAAAACCAACAGACGAAGTCAGTTGAGAGATCGTTTCTTGATTGGCCGTCAGGAAGTGCCAACCTTTTTCAGCCTCAGGACGATTATAGATAGCCATGTAGTTTTGCTTTTTTTTCAGAGCCAGATCGGTGCCTTCTTTAGGGTCAAAACTAATAGCTAAAACTTCAAACTTATCGCCAGCACTCCAATCAATTTCTTTAAGTCCATCGGTAAGCCCGTTTAAATGAAAATTGCACAAACCTGGACAAGAATAATAGACTAAGGAAACAATGACTGGCTTTTGACGATGATAAAAAGAACCGAGGCTGACCTCATTATTATTTTCATCTTTAAATTTTAAAGATAAGTTTAACTGAGTCCCTAATTTTTGATCAATACCAACACCTTCAAGTTCTGAGGGTTTTTGTTCCGAGTGCTTGGGTAAGGGTTTTCCATCATAGGCATTTGCAATAAGAGTCATTAAAAATAAAAACAAAAATAAAAGGGTGACTTTGATATCTATTTTGCTTTTTTGAAATTCGCCACTCACAACCATTTAATATCCTATTATTTTGCGGTCTTTGCAAATTCAGCTACTTTAGCTAAATCATCTTTTGATTTATTTTGTGTGATAGATTCAATGTAATGCAAAATAGCCCAGCGATCATGGACTTTTAAATGTTGAAAGGGAGCCATGGAACCACCTTTTATTCCATTTAATAGGACATTATAGTGAGAAATAATTCCTTCTCCTTGGGTCCATTGTCCTTCAACAATATTTCTTGGTTTAGGGTTCATTCCACCAGCAGAGGGACCATCGCCTTTACCTTCTAGGCCATGGCAAACAGAACAATTTGATTTATAAGTTTTTGCGCCATATGTAACAATATCAGGAGTTGAAACCCAAGGTTCCGTCACGGCGGCCATGTTAAAAGCGGCAACAGCACCTTCTTTACTTGGCTGATTGGGGTCGACAACATGTTCGTCTAAATCAACACCGGGGTGGACGACAACGAGGTAAATAAAAAAGCAAAGAACAAAAGCCATTGCAAAGATAAAAGCAGTAAATCCACCTCTGTTATGAATATCAGAAGCATCTGACATAGGAACACTCCAAGTTTAGTTATATTATGTATATGATAACTAGCGTAAAAAAAAAACCATAGCAACCAAAAGTATTTGCTTGATTCACTTTTGCCGCAAACACTAAGAGCTTATTTTTTTACGATAAAAATAGTTACAATACGATCCCGCCATCCACACTTAATACCGTACCATTAACATAGGAGGCTTGCTCTGAGGCCAAATAAAAACAGGCGTTGGCAATATCCTCAACTTCCCCCAATCTTAAAACAGGAACTTTCGCCGCCATTCCTTCAAGAACTTCTTTGGGCATGGCACTTGTCATTGCCGTTTTAATAAAACCAGGTGCGATGGCATTGACTGTAAATCCTTTTCTTCCTAATTCTTTACCAAGGGTTTTTGTAAAACCAATGACTCCAGCTTTTGACGCCGCATAATTGGCTTGGCCAAAATTTCCATACAAACCAACAACACTTGAAATATTGATAATTCTTTTGTGGCTTGAATTGGCGTTAAATTTTTCCAGCAAGGACTTTGTTACATTGTAGAGTCCAGATAAATTTGTATTGATGACGACATCCCAGTCCATGTCTGTCATTTTAACAAAGGACTTGTCCCTGGTGATGCCGGCATTATTAATGAGGACATCCACGTTCCAAGGCAATGAAGAAACGGCCTTTGCAATAGAATCTCTTTTCGTGACGTCTACTTGAGACAGGTTTAAGCGGCTTGAATAGCTCGCAAGCTCTTTTTCTGCCGCGTGAATAGCCTCGGTTGAGTAATCCCAAACGACAACCTTGGCACCAGCTTTTAGAAAAGAGGAAGTTAATTGAAAACCAATGCCTGCAGCTCCGCCTGTAACTAAAACGACCTTATCCGTAAAATTGTAAGTTAAATTTGGCATAATCACCTCTGTTAAAAGAATAATAAATTTCTCATTTTTCCATCCAAAACTATTTCACAGTTTCTAGCACATGACAATCCCTCTCTTTTAAAATCGTTGAGTTTATTCTGGGATAGGATTATTTTAGGGCCAGGATCCAGAGATCAAAGCAATTTGGTGAATCATTTAAGTGAATTATTTAGGTGAATCATTGCTAAAAAAGGAAGACTTATGAGGAATGCAACTATTGTTGGAACAGGAATGTATGCTCCCGATCGAGTTATTAAAAATGAATATTTCAACGATCTTTATAAGAAAGATATAGATACCTTTTTAAGGACTCAGCGAAACATAACGGAGCGCCGGTGGATGGAGACGTCGCAACGAACAAGTGATTTGATTTTACCTGCAGCTGAAGAAGCAATGAAAAATGCGGGGATCACAGCTAAGGATTTAGATTTTATCATTGTTGCTACGGATACCCCCGATTATTTATCCCCTTCAACAGCATCAGTCGTTTCGTTCCGGTTGGGAGCCGTGAATGCAGGTACTTTTGATTTGAATTCGGCCTGTGCTGGTTTCGTCACTGCCTTGGATGTGGGAAATAAATTTATTAAATCGGATACTCAATTTAAAAATATCTTAGTTGTCGGCGCCTATGCCATGAGTAAATGGCTCAACTTTGATGATTATAAAATCGCTTCTTTATTTGCTGATGGAGCTGGGGCTGCGGTTCTCAGAGCGACAGAGAATAGCATGCCTGAGGGGCCAGGGTCGGAAAAAGCAAGTGGATTTTTAACTTCTGTTTTTCTTACCCAGGGACAATACCATGATTATATGGGACTCTACGCTGGTGGAAGTTATAAGCCCGTGTCCCATGAGGTTATCGAAAATAAGGAACACTTATTGGCATTTCCAAAACGAATTCCACCAGAGACCAATGGCATTTATTGGCCAAAATTAACGCATTTAATTTTAGATAAAATAGGTAAAAAACCAACGGACGTAAATCATTTTTTTATCACTCAGTTTAATGTGCAAAGTATTTACGAAACGTTAGATAAGCTGAATTTGCCCCACGAGAAAGCTCATTATATTATGGATAAATATGGTTATACAGGTAGTGCTTCTGTAGGAATGTGTTTAGCTGATGCCGTCAGAAAACATAAGTTGAAGAAAAAGGATCTCGTGATCATGCTTGGCTCAGGTGGCGGGATGTCCATGGCAGCTTTGGCTATGGAATGGGGATATGATACTTAAGGGGGCAGTTTATGAAAATGGAATTGGACTGGTTAAAAAAATGGAGTCAATATGCGCCTCACTCTGTGGCGATTAAAGATGGCGAAACAGGCAGGGAATATACCTACAAAAATGCCTATGAGCTCTCGATGCGTGGGGCTCATGTTTTAGAAAAAAAATATCAAATTCAGAGAAATGATCGGGTGGCCATTTTATCTACGAATGAGGTCGAGTATTATTTTTTATTTTTTGCCCTGCAACGGCTGGGGGCCATCATGGTGCCAGTCAATTTTAGATTAACTCAACGAGAAGTCGAACATATCGTTACAGATTGTTCTCCTAAACTCGTGATCTATCAAGAGGCCTATGAAGCGGCAGTAAAAAATCTTCCGACGAAGACTTCTTCGGGAGACTTGCAAACTTGTACATTATCAGCAATTTCCAGGGAGCTAGGATCTCTGGAGGCGAACTCTTCGGGTTATATGGAAGGTGTTCCTAAGAAAGAATTTGTTTCTGATCCGGAAGATGCCGCCATGATATTGTACACCTCGGGAACGACAGGAGCGCCCAAGGGAGCCTTGATTTCTTTCAAAATGTTATTTTGGAACTCCATAAACACAAGCCTTCGGTTAAATATTTCACAAAAAGATTGTACGATTATATTTCTTCCTTTTTTTCATACCGGTGGTTGGAATGTGCTCACGAACCCCTTTGTTCATCGAGGTGCTAAAATTGTGCTCTTGAAGAAGTTCGATGCGGATCAGATTTTAAATTTAGCGGCCAAAGAAAAAGCCACTATTTTATTTGGAGTTCCCACAACTATGGACATGATGGCAAGATCTGCCGCATTTAAAGATACGGATCTTTCAAATCTTCGCTATGCTATCGTCGGTGGAGAACCCATGCCCATTGACTTGATTCATACCTGGCATCGCAAAGGAATCCCGATAAGACAAGGTTATGGTCTAACAGAATTTGGTCCTAATGTATTTTCTTTAAATGAAGAAGATGCCATTCGAAAAATTGGTTCTATTGGTTTTACCAATTTTTATACCGAAGCCAAGGTTGTGGATGGTGACGGCAAAGAACTTGGTCCCAATGAAATTGGTGAGTTAGTCCTGCAAGGACCCATGTGCATGAATGGATATTGGAAAAATGAAAAGGCAACTAAAGAGACCCTCAAAGAGGGTTGGCTCTATACAGGGGATTTAGTTAAAAAAGATGAGGAAGGGTATTACTATGTTGTCGGCAGAAAAAAAGACATGTACAAATCTGGCGGCGAAAATGTCTACCCTACCGAAATAGAACAGGTCTTGCGCCATTACGAAGGCATCAAGGAAGTCGCCGTCCTTGGAGTTCCAGATACCAAATGGGGAGAAGTCGGCAAGGCTTTTATAGTTAAAGAAGCTTCATCTAAAGAATCAGAAGCCAAAGAGGTTTCTTCTCTAGATGAAGCGAAGTTATATTCTTATTGCTTACAAAACCTCGCCAAATTTAAAATTCCAAAGCACTTTGTATTTGTCGATGAGCTCCCCAAGGGAGAGTCAGGCAAGATCCTGAAGCGAAAAATTCTGGAGCTGTACCCTCATAAGGAGACCTCTTTATAGAATCTACTTTTTTTGTCACTTAATTGGGATTGCAGTTTGTAAAGAAAATGTCTGCGTCTACGATAAAAAATGGTGCGAGCTTCATTCCAATAAGAGCGGGCATAAAAATTCCACCGCTATTGGTGGAAAAGCCCATCGTTATGTAAAGCATATAAAGAGCTTGACCCTCTGCCATATTGTGAGTCTGTTTTAAATAATTTTCCATGTATTTTGCTTTTTTGGCAAAAACTTGATAAAATTTAGATTCAGAGAGACACATGTGCTCGCGGATTTCGTTACGTTTTTCAGGAGAGAGATTGCGAACCACATCTAAATACTCACTATATGGTCGATTTTCATTTATACCTTTTGGGAATTGTGAAAAAATATCTTTATATTTAGATAGTACAGATTCTACTCGAACGGGAGTTTCATAAATACATTCAGGGGTGTTCGTCACAGTTACGGCACTTGTTACGATACCGTTTTTCAAGATAACATTAATGAGGCAAGATTTTGTTTTGGTCATAGTTTCAGCAGTCAGCAGGAAGTGAGTTTCATCTGCTGAATTGCTGACTTGTTCAATTTTTTCCACGCTAAAATTCAATCCTTGAGTTTTTAACACTTTTGGTGATTTGGTAATCGCGATAAGATCTTTGATAGGTTTTACCTCACCCACCTTTTCCTGTTCGCAGCCCGAGATCACTTTTGTATTAGTGACTACAACTAATTTAGAAGGAGTAGAGTGAGTGTTCCAAACAGTGGCATCTAAAACACATTTTGTAGTGCTGGTAGCGGATTTAGTTTCTAATCTGTAGTGAAATCCTTTTGAATCAATGAGAATTAAACTTAATTTTTGGACTTCGATTTTTTCGTCACCGAAAGTGACTCCAAGAATTCGGTTGATCTCATAATTTTTGGCAATAGCGAGAGTGTTTTCATGGCCAAAGGAGGCACCAGGCTTTGGTGCACCACCACTCACTCGTTGGGCATAGGAATAAAAAGAAATAGCCAATAAAAAAAATACATTTAGAAATAGAGATATTGGTAGGGATATTGGTCTAGAAAGGTTTTTTTTAGTCATTGTGAAATCCTTGTTAAGGGTTATGTTCAAATTCGGCACCAATTTAGCCTTTCGTATTATTTTTCGCTCCTGTTTAAAAGTAAAAAAGCTCAAATAGTTTTTACTTTTGGTAAAGTATTTTTGTAAATATACGAAAAGACGATTATATGACGGTTTTTAAATTCACTGACTATAAAGATTTTGTGCTAAAAAAGTTATCTTTATTGCCCAATAAGGGGCATGGGCAATTTAGCAAGATTGCCAAAGCTTTAAACATCCATACAAGCTTGGTCAGTCAAATATTTCAAGGGGATAAAAATCTTAGCTTTGAGCAGGCATGTGATCTGTGCAGTTTTTTTGGTTTTACCGAATTAGAATCGGATTACCTTGTGGCCTTGGTTTTAAAAGCGCGAGCCGGTTCTATCAAAGCTAGATTGAAGTGCGATCGTGATTTGGCCCAACTCAAAGAAAAATCCCAATCATTAAAAAACCGCATCAGTAAAGACATTACACTTTCAGATGCAGATAATGCGATGTTTTTTTCTCACTGGTATTACTCTGCTATAAAAATTATTGTATCTATTCCAGGAAAATCAATTCCAGAGCAAATTGCACGTGAATTCAATATCTCGTTAGTTCAAGTTAATAAAGTATTAGAATTTCTAGTTCAAGCAGGGTTACTTCATCATGATGGAAAAAAGTATAGCCAAGGACCTTCTAAATTACATCTTGATACTGATTCACCGTTTGTAAGTCGACATCACTTAAATTGGAGAGTCAAAGCCATCGAAAAAATAGGTCAATTCAAGGACGATGATTTCTGTTTTACGATGCCAGCGAATATTTCTTTAAAAGATGCAAAAAAAATAAGACAATCCTTAATTGAATTGGTTTCTCAATCTGTGAGTACAATTGATAATTCTAAAGTCGAGGCAATGTATTGTTTAAATATCGACTGGTTTAAAATGACTTCTGATTGAATTTAATAAATCTCCCATGTTATTAAAAGAGTTCGAAGATAGTGGAAAAAAAATCTTATTATCATTGATGAAATTCAAAAATTGCCAGAGCTATTGGATGTCGTTCATTTATTGATAGAAAAAAATAAGTCTTATCGTTTTATTCTTACGGGAAGTAGTGCTAGGAAATTAAAAAAGCAGGGGCAAAATTTATTAGGTGGTCGGGCCTATCCATTATTCCTGCATCCAATCACATCGAAAGAATTTTTATCTAGAGGAAACTCACCAACAGACAAAAGAGTAAATTTTGATTCTTTAGTTCAAATAGGTGGCCTGCCGAGTGTTCTCACAGCCAACTCTCCCCAACGGGTTCTTAAGGCCTATGTGGGAATTTATTTACAAGAAGAAATCAAAGCCGAGGGGTATGCCAGAAATCTTTCTGATTTCTCGAAATTTTTAGAAGTAGCTGCGCTCACCAATAGTGAGCAGTTGGATTTTGCTGGCGTTGCCAGAGATGTGCAATTATCGCCCAGAACCGTGGCTGCGTATTATTCAATATTGCAAGATACCTTACTTGGATATTTATTAGAATCGTATAAAGAAACAAAATCGAGAAAAGCAGTCATGACTCCTAAGTTTTACTACTTTGATGTGGGGGTTTGTAACTTTCTTTCGGGGCGAGAAAATCTGCCGAAGGGAACTCCCGAATATGGGAAGGCTCTGGAGCATTTTGTTTTTACTGAACTCATTGCTTATAGGGATTATCATGAGGAGGCATTTGAAATTTTTTATTGGCGTTCGACATCGCAATTTGAGGTTGATTTTTTACTTCAATTCAAATCAAAAAAACTCATAGGAATTGAAGTCAAAGGCACCAGCCACATCGATAGCGATGATTTGAAAGGTTTTAAAGCTTTTGAGGAAGACATAAAACTCACAAAAAAAATTTTTGTATGTAATGAAAAACATCAAAGAACGATTCAAAACGAATATCAGGTGATGCCGTTGCCTTTTTTTTGCCAGCAGCTATGGGCTGGGGAAATAGTTCAGGCGACATAATCCTCGAATAGGATTCAATTAAATTATTTTCTTTTTTCTTGCAACCTTTTACCTAGTTCTTTCAAGATGAGTTATGAAGCCATTAAATTGGAACCAATTGGTCCAGGATCTTTCTCCTGCCTTATATCGTTACTTTGGTGCGAGCTTTCCTTTGAGCCTGGCAGAGGAGTGTGTGCAAGAAACGCTTATTCGGCTTGTTCAAAAGATCGACAATGGCGACTACGATGCTTCTCGAGGAAGTATACGTATGTATATGTATGGCATTGCCCACTTTGTAAAGCTCGAAACAAAGAGGAATCATTCAAATCTTTTCTTGCATGGTCATGATGGTGAGTTCGTTCATCAAGAGAATTCAGATTTACATCAGAATCTTGAACAAAAACAAAACCTGCAAGCCCTTCGGACAGCTATCCAACAGTTAAGTGAAATTCAGCAAGAAGTCTTGCACTTGTATCTTGATGAGGAGCTGACATTAGAAGCAATAGGAACCTTGTTGAATCTCCCTTCTGGGACAGTGAAAAGTCATATTTTTAGAGCAAAAGAAAACCTTAAAGAGTTACTTGCAAAATACATGGAGGAGACCAAATGACAGATCGAAATTCTGAATTAGACGAAATATTACAGCCGTTAAAAACCTTGCAGCCTCGTGTTGATCAAATTCAGAGATGGAAAAATTTACGGAAAAAACCACAAAAAATAAAGCTTAATCTAAATCATGTTATGCAATTGGCCGCAGCTTGTTTTGTAGGATTCATGGTGGGGTTTTTCTTCAAAGCCCAGGAAGCAAAGGTCTCGGAAGTCTCATTAAATATTGATTCTAGTGCAACTATCGAGGTGGTTTATAACAAGAGTGAATGATAATAAAAGAGATAAAAAAAACGATAAATTTCACTTCGGAGGATTTTAATGAAACTAAATTTGATAGTTTTTATAGGTCTTAGGGTCTTAACTTTGAGTCACGCTGATGAATCGTCAAAATTTGGTGACATAAGAAAGATTAATCAAACAAAATTTGTATCAGGCTTTCATTTAAAAGGAGAGGTATTTGTTCTTAATCCAACGGGTAAAAATCTTATAGCACAACTGCCTGAAGAGCGAAAATGGAAAGCCAGATCCAAGTCTAGGAAAATTGAAAGCAATTGGTCACTGAGTGCTAATGAAATCAACCCTTTTTTGCTTCATCATGAATGGGAACTTCATGATGATAACTCCGTGACAGGACTCATTCAGCAATTTGAACAAGGCTCACCTCGCGGGAAATTGATTCGTGAGCAGAAGGTTACCTTGGAGAATTTTTCTCCCATCACCTGGGTCGCTCAAACAAGCAAAGCCTACCAGGTAGTTGTGCGTTTCACGCCAGAGATTGATAGCTTTAACGAAGCTGTGACCTTGGAACGAATTAAGATTGGTGGAGATCGAGATAGTTTTCAAGTGACAGATAATCAAGGGTACCTCTGGGCAGATGAAGTTCGTTTTGGTGGCCTTTTTGTTGGGATTAAATCCCACCGTGGTTCTTTTGTGATAAGCTTCTATCCCTTTCCTGGAGCCACAGAAATAGGAACGGCACAAGGGAAAACTATGGAGCTCAAAGGTGATGATCAGTTACAAATCAAAATTAAAAACGACACGGATATTGTTCCCGGCGATGTGACGGCAAAGGTCTATGGTATTTACTTGCCAAAACTAAAAATGTCCACCCCCAATAGCACCAGATCTTTTGGTCAGGATAAATATGAAAGTATTCCAAAAGAATTTTTAGACGCAATAAAATAGGAAGCTCCTTCCGTTTTATCCTGACTTCGGTATTTTCAATTTGTCAGAATTGAAATCAGCGAAGTTAGGAGACAGCGAAGTTAGGAGGCCTGCCAACAGCACAATTTTATCGGTGAGTTTCTCAAAACGAGACACGTAAAACGCCGATTATTTCATTCCTAAAGTAAAGTTAGCTATCTAGGTTGCCGATCAATATCCCGATGATTATTCACATCTTTGTATTTCTATCACTTCTAAGTTTGGACTTGCGTGCTGACGTGGATTTGAAAAATGGAAACTTTTTCTATTCATGGATTGATGCCGAAATATCATCGAAGAATTTCTTTTGGCAAATGCAACGCAGCTACAACAGCCGTGTCAATCGCGTCGGCTATTTTGGACAAGGCTGGTGTTCGCCTTTGGAAACAAAGCTCACTCGTTCGGTCGAACCTAGTAAAACTATTGAGATTCAGAACTGTGGCAGTGGTGAAATCGTTGTTTACCAACCTGACGGCTCCGAGTGGAAATCAGGCGACCAAGTCATCTCTTTTAACGACGATTTCTACATATTGAAAGTCAAGGGCATCACTCAATTACAGTTCAATAAAAATGGCAGTTTGGACGCGTTCAGGTTGCGCGATGAAAAAGCGAAACTGAAATATGAAGATGACAAATTAAATCGTATCGAAACGATTGCTGGTAATTTCTCGTTCGTGTTTGATGAATACGGAAAAGTGACAGAAATCAATTCCGGAACTGCAAACATAGCCAAATACGCTTATCAAGGACAAAATCTTACTGACGTCACCAATGCCTGGGGAAATCAATTTTCTTATCAGTACGATATATTTGGCAATATGACTCTAGCAAAATGGCCAGACAAAACATTCTTGAAATTAGGCTACGACACCGGTCACGATTGGATTACAAGTTTAACCGATCGCGACGGTTGCGTTGAAAATTACGGTTACGACTCTAAAAAAATGAGCGATGGAACGAAGGTTACCTCAACTGTCCACCGCATATGTAAAAAGAAACATTTCGACAAGAAAACAACTGAAATCGTTTTTGATAAACAAAACAAATTAAAAAACATAAAAAAATCTGTGGGTACTACTTGGAAACAAATCGAATACACTGATTTCGGAAAGCCGAAAAAAATCAATGATAGTTTTGGCCTCGCCCAAGTGTTTGACTACGATAAAAATGGAAATTTGACCCTTAAAAAATCTGGTTCTGAAAAAACTCACTATGTTTTAAATGAAAAGAAGCAAATCACTCAAGTGAACACAGACAAAGTAAAATTAAAACTAGAATACGATGAACGGGGTCGCACAACACGAGTGATTGCTAGCTATGAGTCGACATCGAATGACCTGGCCATCTCTTATGTCGACTTTACTGAGAAATTAAAAACGCTTGAGCTGAAAGGCGCTGGGAAAATTAGCTATAGCTATGACAATGACGGCTCAGTTACTGAATCCAGCACACAGCCTACAAAAACAAATGACATTGAATTAAAAACTACTGTTAACCGAGTCTATGGCATTTACACAACCCTAACTGATGAAACCGCCGTTTTTGGAGGTATAGACTGAAAACCTTTTTAACGATCACCATTTCAATGATTTTAACTTTTTCAAGTATTGCCTATTCAGAAACTAAAAGGCCTGACCCTAACTTAAATAAAGCAAGAAACTTATCGACCGTCATTGCCCCAGGCTGTACTGAGTTTGTGCACCCTTGCTCTGGGCAAGCCGCGGCAGCATCACTCAACGCAGTCACGACACCTTCGAGCAAAACTGTCATAAAACCGCCAGCCGCTGCCGCCGCATCAGGAGCTAGTACGAAGTGATTTATTCCTATCGTCTTATCTCTTTTTTAATCGTGTTTTCGAGCAGTGTCTTCGCTGCAGGACCTTACTGTCCTTCGGCACCTGCAAATTGTAATTTCAAAAACGTAGAAGAGGGCCTTAAAGAACTCAAAGAAGGGCGCTTCTTTAATTTACTTAAAAGCCCAGACTCTTTTTGTAAGGGTCATCTTACGCAAGGGGTTAAGCCAGAGGCAGTAATGCCTGAGCTTATGGCCGACCCAAGATTTACTCTCTATGTAACACCTCAGATTTCACAGTGCTGGAAAGAAGGCGGTGCTAATTCCACAAAATTAGAAACATTGAGTCGCTACGCTTATATTCAAAAACGATTTGATGATAACGCTGACAATTTACTTGATTACCAAGTATTTGCTGACGCTGTCCTTGGTAACGAGCCGTTGGCTGGGGTCGACTGCAAACAAGAGGCACCAGAGTTAGTCGGACTTGTGAGCAAGTGCCAAGATCTAAAAGCGAATTGCAAAAAATCAGACATGTCCCAAACACTGGCACAGAGTTTTATTGATGAATATAAATCTCAACATATAAAAAGTATCGAAGGCCGTTTTAAAGAGGCCAAAAATATTTGGGAAGACTGCTCACCCCGTCAGAAATCAGGTAAGAATTGTAAAGATGCTAAAAAAGAAATGGGTCAAACCGCATTCAGACTTCAAGTTTTTTATGCAAATTACCAGTGGGCACAAGAAGACAAATTTCTAGAATTGATTGGTAAACGAGGATTCGAAGACGTAAATTTAGTGACTAAAGCACTTAAGACTCAAGTAGCAGAAAATAGAAGGAATGTAGCCACGCAATTAAAGGAACTAACGACGGCCTCGCAATGTTTACTAAGAAATAATTGCGACTCGGATAAAGTTAATGATGTTCTAGAGCGCACTAAACCTTTAGCAGAACTAGATTTTTTAAAAAAAGGCGCTTCAAAAGAATTAAATCAAAGTCGCGCCGCTGTCGCGCAGTTCGTATCGTATAATAACTGCCTCGACGACATGGGCGAATCACAAAGAAAAACTTCAAAGACACTATGGTCATCAGGAGTTGGCGCCGTGGGTGCCGTTGTCACGATGGGTGGTAGTTTAGTTGTCACGGGTTTGACGGCCGCTGGGCGTGTTGCTATGGGTGCCGCCGTTGTTGGTAGCCGTGCCGCTTCGGTCGGCAAAGCCGCTTTGTTACTTGGGCAAGCCGTCGATGGAACCGTCGCAGTCCAATCGGTGCACGAAGCCTCTGGCCACTGCGGTAGCAAATCGACAGGTTATTTTAAACCTACAGAAAAAGCGGCCGGCCCACAAGCCTGCGGGATTCCAACCGCAGGGCAAATGAATTTCAAAAAAGAGTACGATGGTTGTGTTCTCGATGTTGTCCTGGGTGCTGCTGGCGGCGCGAGTCTGGTCGTGGGCTTAAAGAACATGTCCAATGCACGACAACTTGCTGAAGCGGAACAAGCATCCGGCGTCGCTAAAGCAACTACTACGGGTGAAAATGCAACCAAGGGAATGGGTCCGATCGAGTCGATCTCTCCCACAACAGGTGCAGAAAAAGCTACGCCATCTAAATTAGTCAGCGATGGCGACTATATCTCTATTCAGTCTGCCGGAAATGAAAGAAAATTTGCGATGGTTTTGCAAACTCAAGAAAGCGCAACTGGCACACTTTATCAAATCGCAACAAAATCAACAGACGGTAAAGTCACTAAAAAATGGATTGGTCAAAAAGAATTTGAGGGCCTAAAACCCAGCCTCAGTGAAGCATCAAGGACTTCATTCGGTTCAGCAAATATCAATAAAGATTTAGCTCAATCCGCCATTCAAAATATTTCTCGCGGTTCGCCACCTGAAAAAGTTCGCGCGGTCGTTGGAAAATTAAATGATGCCTATGATGGAGGAGAAGCCCGACTGAAAATTGCAAGCAAGTTGATGGGTAGAGATCTTAACGAGGTCGAGAAAAAATGGATCATGGCTGCACACAATACCCACACTGACACGGCCTATGGCGATATTGGCTCTGTCAAAGTGCGCGATAAAATTAAAGCCGGCGAAGGTCGCCCAAGATCTATCGATAGCAAGCAAACACGGATGCTGATGGAATATGGAATTACAGGCACAGAAACTGGATACAGGGTTTCCCTTCGCGCTCCAGTACCTAATAGTAAATTGAACGGCACCGATCACTACACGCTTGTTAATGGGGAGAAATCGCTCAAAGTACAGATCACCCAATCTGTGGTTCAAGAAGGGGTCATCTACCATAAGGTAGAAGTTCCGGGTTACCCAGGTCAGTACCGAGCGATGACTGAAGATCAGCTGTTAACGATGATCAAACCAAAAACCGAATCGATGGCTGTCAGAGTTGAATCGGCCGTTGCGAAAGTGGACGATGTCCCCACTCCGTCCGTTCAAACGCCACCAGTTCAAACGCCACCAGTTCAAACGCCGAAAACGACTGTGCGTCCAGAACCAAAATCACTGAATCCAAGCGCAGCCAACTTCATCGAAGCTCTTAATCAAGCTCAGATGAAAACCGTAGTTAACACAAATCGCGTGGAAAAACTAAATGGAAACTCGGTGACCAAACCCCAGCGCATGCGCGAACGTATCGGCATCGAACTAGGTATCACCGATGCCAATCGCCGTGCTGCGATTGCCTACTCGCCCGTTGCAGATTCAAAAACAATGACCAATGCGTTACAAAAGGCACTGGGCGCCGATTCCAATGTCGACATTAAACAATTACGTCAAACGATGAGCTTTAATCCTGCGAGCGGCTATGTCTTGCGAAGCGAGTTTGTAAATGCTGCAAAGTTCGTTGAAGAAATTAATGCCAAAGGCGGAGTAAAAGCATTGGACAAATTACCTCTTTCCGCGAGCGAGCGCGAGGCTTTAAACGCCGTGATGGCCAGGGCCCCTGCTTATGCTAGCTATGTCGATCCAAAAGTTCGTCCACTGGGCCAACTCAAAATCAGAAACTCACCGGTGGAAGCAACTAACCCAAATCGAGACGTGGTCGTTAAAGATGCTCAAGGACAAACAGTACAAGGTAGAGAAACGATTCGACAACTGGGATCTGATGGAGAAAGCCTTTCGACTGTGAAATATACAAAACCGGATGGAACAGAATCTTCAATCACCGTGCGCACGTCTGAAACTACGGATGTGGCCGAAGCTCAACGATTGCAAAGCTTTGATCGCGGAATCACTGAACGCGCTAACGCCAATCGCGCCGCACACATCTCAGCTAGCGAAAAATCGGGTTACGTAAATCCTCATGGTGTGCGTCGTTCTGAAATCGCCCCCAACCGCGAAGTTAATGTCCAAATCAATACACCCGATGGTGTTAAAGATGTCGAAGCCGTTGTGCAAGGTGCTCCTTACAAAAGTGTTAACGGTACACAAGAAGTTCAAGTTCGATATCAAGATGGCGTTCATAATGGCAAACCAGTTATTCGATACACATCGGTTGCCATTGATAAAATTGAACACGTAAAACCCCCGGTCGTAACAGCACCCACTAACGTAGTCGCCGTTGAATTCAAACCCATTGACGAAGTCATCCGAAAACCTGCAGACAGAGCCTTGGACGCTAGTTCTTACGAGGGCCAAGCCTTTAGACGAACGGCAGATTCCGAAGGCGCCGATATCCTTTTAGATCGACGTATTGGAGAACGCGCCCATGTCGAGGCCTTAAGGCAAGGGATCAAAGAGGATTATCTGCTTTTAAGAGAAGCCATAGTCAAAGACAGGAATGAAATGCAGGTTTCGCAAATTGGAAAAACAGACGATGCTCGATTTAATCCACGCGTGTTCTACGCGCATCAATCTAGTGAATACCATGCCGCAGTTAGCGCACCAAAAGGTAGCCCCGCAGCAGCCGGCAAAGAGGATGCGGAACTCGCTTACAAAGGCCGGATGGCCTATGATGCTGAAGGAAATGTAACAAGATCCAACTCGGCTCGTGATGTTGCCCTTAGAACAGCGCGCACTCGTGGTATGTCTCCGGAAGAAATTGTTAAATTAGAAAAATGGATGGATGCTTACGACCAGGCGGCCCCTCGCGTACGCGCTGTCGAGCGTGCCGAAGCTGCCCAAAAAGAATTCGAAGCTGTAAAGCAAACTCTGCAAAAGGCTTTGAAAAATGACTCGGGAATACCGCCGATGGTTCAGACCACGTTTGAAAAAATGGCGCAAAGTCTGAATGATCTTCAATTAACGCCCGAACAAAAAAAGGCGTCCGAAGTTGCACTTAAAAAAATCAGATGCGCTCGACCAGAGTGGAAAATCAAGGACAACCAATTCCCGACATTTAATTTGAAGTGCGATTAGAGAGGCTTGGCTACTTAAAGCTTCCTGGCACAGACCCTTTTGCAGGCGGAACTTTTTAATATTCTCGCCTAAAAGGCTTTCTAGTTCTTGAGGGTTTTTGATTGTATTTATAATAGACTCCTTTAAAGCTATTAACGTCTATATCTAAAATAAAAGCTTTATTCAAAGCTCTTATAGTTCATCACAAGCCTTGTACCACAGCTTTCTTGTCTAAATCAAAAATACAGTCCATCATATAATCTAATAGCAGAGAATAAGTTTCTGGAGGGTAGTCAAATGATAAGACGTATTGGGATACTTACAGGTGGTGGTGATGCTCCTGGCTTAAATGGAATCATTGAGTCCTGCTCTCGAAGTTTAATCCAAGCAGGCTATCAAGTCTTTGGAATTCAAGATGGCTTTGAGGGGGTCTATGCGCAAAAATACTTTCAAATTACTAAAGAACAAATTCTTGGAATCCATTCTGAATCAGGAACTTTATTAGGAACTTCAAACAAATCAACAACGCGCGGGCAAGAAGAACAATTTTTAAACTGTTATAGGAAATTAAATTTGGAGGGTCTCATTGTTGCCGGGGGTGATGGGACATTTCAAGCACTGAAAGCTTTTGAAAATCAAATTCCAATAATTGGCGTTCCCAAAACGATAGACAACGATCTTTCTGGAACAGAAATGACCTTTGGTTTTGATACCGCTTGCTCCGTTGTCGCAGATTCTGTGGACTCACTAAGGCATACCGCTTTGGCACACAAACGAATTATTTTAGTTGAAACCATGGGCCGCACTGCCGGCTGGATGGCCCTTGGTGGAGGGCTTGCCAGTTACTCTGATGTCATTTTAATTCCCGAGAGACCCTTTCAAAAACAAGCTCTCAAGAATTTTATTTTAGAACAGCAAAAATCTCGCAGAGGACTTATGATCACGGTCTCTGAAGGCGCCTTTGCGATGGGAGAGTCTGCAAAAGTAGCCTTCAGAGTAGAAGCCTCTCCTCAAAAAGATAGATTTGGTGGCATTTCAGAAGAGCTCGCTCGTTGGCTTGAAGTCGAAACGGGTTGGGAATCTAGACATGTTATTTTAGGTCATCTTCAACGCTCACATGCTCCGACAACGACAGATCGTTTTTTAACTTTAAGCATGGGCGTAGAGGCTGCGAATATGGTTTTTGAACAAGCTTGGAAACAAGCTGTTGTTTATAGAAAAGGTCAAGTCACCCGCGCCCCCATCAGCGATCTGATGAAGGAACCTCGACTTGTACCTACAGAACATGAGTGGATTCAAAAAGCTAAATCTCTAGGAATTTTTATTTAAGCTGACTCGTGTTCTTGATTCTCAAATTGAGACATTATTTTAATGAACTGAACCCAAATCAAATATAGTTCTAATAGGTTGATTATAAAAATACTTATAACAAGATTTTAGTAATTCTCTAAAAATTCGATATGATGAAGGGATAGGGGGGAGTGATGAAATCTATTAATTTCACTTTCTTAATGGCATTTATTTTTTTTACTTCACTATTTTTCGACGTGGAGGTGAGAGCTTTTGATCCCGGAGAGGGTCCCTGTCCTAGCGGGTATAAAAAAATTTTTCTACGGGAAACTGGAATTAGAAGAATATACGATTGCATATCAACGGGATCTGCACCAACCCAAGCAGATGTACGTAAAATAGACCAAGAAAAGTCAACTTCTAACCCGAAACAAAGATCAGCATCACAGTCATCTAGAAGAGGCTCGGATCAAGCCAATCAAAAAAGAGGAAATGATAAAGACGGTTCTAAAAACGCTGATAAAAGTGGTAATTCTGCGGCCGAAGATGAGGTAAACAAAAGGGATCCAAATAAGGATCACGAAAATCAAAAGGAAGCATGCTTAAATGAGAAAGGAACTCTGCTCTGTGAAGAAGGGGAATGTTTCTGTAAAAAAGATCAAGATAATGAATCCCCTACCGAAGAGAAAGCGAATCCTGCGGCGGCTCAGTGTATGAGTGAGTTTGGGAGGTTAGTTCAGGAATGTAATAAGGAAGCAGATAATGCTATGACTAGCTGTAATGATGAGAATGAGGCGATGCAAGCAGCTGCAAATGCAGCAAAATCAATTGGTGCCGGGGCTGTGGTGAGTATTCAAGTTGCCTGTTCCAAAATAAATGACATTTCTAAATTAGCCAACGAGGCTTTTGCAGGCTGGCAGTCTTTATGTTCAGCATATCAAGGAGGATGCCAAGAGAACTGCAAAAAAGCGAGGGAGATTCTAAACAGTGATTGTATGGATGGCGCAACGAGGGAAGAAATGAGAAGCGAACATCAGTCTAAGATCAATAAAAACATCGTGCAGTGTGAGTCATATAAGCAGAAGCTTTTCGACGCAGCTCAACATGCGGTGGCGGCGATTGCTCAGACGAAAGCGTCTGAGCAATGTAAGAAAGATACCACTGCGGATTTGAATAAAACTATTAATTTGGATCAGTGTAAGAATAATCCTAATACACCGATGTGCATGGATATGCAGAAGTGTTCTAATCCTACCTTTGCCGCTCAAAATCCAGTTTGTTATTGTGTGAGTAATCCAACGAGTCCTACTTGTTTGCAAGTGAATGGAAATTTTGGAAATAAGGGATTATCGATGGGGGCCACTATTCCTGGGGTTAAAAATGAAAAGGGCGAAAACATGCCGGGAATGAACTCCAATGGCAATGCAGAGGCTAATCCTTTTCCCGGTTTTAATAATGGTGGTGGGCAAGCTGATGGCGCATCTGTCGGCGGGAGGCAAGGTGATGCAGGTTCTGCAGGATCTGGAAAAATGGGCGCGGATAATGGTGCTGGCAATGGAAAAGGTGGGTATGGATCTGGAAATGAGAAAGATGGAATTAAAGTGAATAGTGGAACTTATGGAGGCGGAGGAAGTGGCTACTTTGGTCCCAATTATGGTGGGGCTGGAGGCGGAGCGCTTGGAGGGGCAAATAATCCAACAGGAGCGCGAAGGGATATTGCTAAATTTGATCCACGTAAATACATTGTGGGTCAAGGTGGACAAGGTGAATATCTGAATGGACCAAACGGAAATATTTTTAAAATTATGAAGTTACGTTATGAGGAAAATAGATCTACATTCCTGCCAGAGACTTTTGTTCTAAAAAAATAATTCTTAAATTAAGTTATGGAGTGATTGAATGGATTTCTCAAGATGAGTTTTTTCTAGGATAAGGACGAGGCTTAGCGAGCTACAGAAGGAACTGACTATCGGGACATGTTCATTTTTAAGTTGAGAATATATTTTTTCTTGTAACTCAAAATTTAGCAGTCCAGTGCAGGTAAGAGTTACGCAGGAAAGCTGTTCGTCTAAAATTGAAAATGAAAAAGTTTCTTTTTTGATTTGTTCCAAAGTTTCTGCCGGAGCGGTGATCGTGATCAAATGTTCTGACTGGATACTTAAAATTTGTGGAAAAATAATTTCTTTGTTTTGAAATTCATTTTTTAACCTTGTTAAGTTCTCGTGGAAAGATTCTTCCTTAAGTTTTATTCTTAAAATATCCCTGAAAGAGTTAATCGCTAATATTTTTGGTGTTTCGAATTGATGAGTGTCAGATTGAAAGATCATTTGTAATTCCTTATTTTTGAAAGAGTTGATCCAGGTACCTTGCGATGAAGATATTTCTGCAGAGCCAATGTAAAGTTTTACATTTTTTCGAGCGGCTAATTCAGCAGAGCGGTAGTGAAGTACTTTGGCCCCCCAAAAAGTCATTTCCATAAGCTCTTCGTAGTGGAGTTTCTGCAAGGGAATGGCATTGGGTACCACATGAGGATCAGCAGTGTAGATAGCGGGGACTTCTTTTAAAATTTCACATTGTGTGGCTTGCAAAGACGCGGCGATAGCAACGGCAGAGGTATCGCTTCCACCGCGGCCAAGGGTGGTAATTTCTTTTGATAATGGACTCACTCCTTGAAATCCAGCAAGGATAACAATTTTGTTTTTATTTAATTCTTCAAGGACACGTGAGGGCTTGACCCCAATAATTTTAGCATCCACGTGTGAACTGTTTGTCAAAATTCCAGCTTGACTCCCAGTAAAACTAATAGCTTCAAGTCCTTGATCAAGGAGGGCCATCGATAGCAAGGACATGGAAATTCTTTCCCCGACTGAAAGTAACATATCCATTTCTCTTTGGCTGGGTCGACTAGACACTTGGTTGGCCAATTCAATAAGATTATTCGTGGTCTTTCCCATGGCTGATACCACGATAACTAAAGATTCCCCATGGAGAGAGTCTTTCTTGATCCTTTGAGCAACGGCTTTGATTTTAGCAGGTGAAGAAACCGTAGCTCCGCCAAACTTTTTTATCGTGATCAGTTTTTGGGTTGAGGTAATTTGAGTTGTCGTAACGATATTCATGAAAACCTTTCCAATCTAGAATAAAGCCCAATTTTTAAAAGTCAAATTATTGACCCGGGGGGAAGGAAGAAAAATCTGTTATGATGAAATGGAGTTGAAATAGAAAGGAATTCGATTGCCAGCAATAAGGATTACCGGAATGGCCTCAGGCTTGCCGCCAAATATAGTTGACCAGTTGGTTGAGGCGGAACGTATTCCCTTGAAGCAAATCGAATCAAAAAAAGTAAAACAAGAAGATATTTTAAAAATCGTTTCAGATCTTGATGCGAAGGTTGGTGAGATTTCCAAAAACTTAGGCGAGTTAACAAATACCAGGGGTTTTGTTGATACAAAACTAATTTCTGGTGATCCCAATATCATTGATGGAAGCGTGGATCCAGGGACTGTCGTCAATGGAGAGTATTCCATAGAAGTATCGCAATTAGCACAGAAGCCTGGAGCCATCTCCAATGGCTTTCCAGATAAAGACAAAACGCAAATGGGAGTTGGGTATATCAAATTTGACACTTCTGACGGCACAAAGGAAGTTTATATCAAAGGAGCGAATTCAACTTTAAATGGCGTTGTGGCACAAATTAACGGAGCGAATATAGGAATGAGAGCCACTGTTGTTGAGGATAAAAGAGATCGAGAAAACCCCTATAGAATGTTGGTTTCTGGTTTAAAAACGGGTGATGACAATGGCGTTAAATTTCCAACCATTTACATGTTAGATGGAGATCAAGATATGTATTTTGATGAGGCCAGACCATCCCAAAATGCCAAGTTAAAACTGGATGGATTTGATATCGAAGTTCCAAATAATGTGGTGAACGATTTAATTCCTGGGGTGACTCTTAATTTAAAACAAGCGGCACCAGGAAGGGAAGTCCGTCTATTTGTAAAAGAAAATTTTGAGGCCATTAGTGGAAAGATTAAAAGTTTCGTTGATTCCTATAATGTGGCTCTTTCTTTTCTGCAAAACCAACAAAAATTGCAGAAAGGTGCCAATGGAAAAGAGTCGCTAGGTCCCTTAGGGGGAGATTCTTTAACAAGGCAGGTAGAAAATGTTTTAAGAAGAATTGTATTGGCACCACAGATGGGTGTGAACTCAGATATTCAAACTATGAATCAATTAGGAATTGAGTTTAATAGAAATGGTATTTTAAATTTCAATCAAGAAAAGTTTAATAAAATACTTAATGCCAAAGCTTCCGATGTCTCTGAGTTCTTTAAGGGTGATGGTCTATCCACTGGCTTTGTTAATAATCTTAAGAGAGAGCTTGGAAATATGCAAAATAACTCTTTTGGTGTTTTGGCAAATAGGAAAAAAGGAATACAAGAAAAAATAAATCGATATAATACGCAAATTGAACAAAAAGAACGACAACTTGAAAAAAAGGAAGAGTCACTCAGAAGAAAATTTGCAGACTTAGAACAAAAAATGTCAGGCTTGCAAAGTCAAGCTTCTGCGGTGCAGGGAATAGGAAAACCCCCAGGACAATAGTATAAAATTAAAAAGTAGACTTAATAATTATTTTTAAAAACCGAGAAGGTGAGACAAGGGAGCTACAGTAAACGATGAAAAATGCATATCAAAAATACAAAGCAAGTTCGGTACAGACGGCAAGTAAGGAAAAAATATTATTGATGCTCTATGAAGGAGCCATAAAGTTTACGAAACTAGCCATCAAAGCGATGGAAGAAAAAAAAATTGCCGATAAAGGTTATAATATTGGCAGAGCCTACGATATTATCATGGAACTTAATAACACTTTAGATCATAAAGTGGGTGGGGAAATCTCGCAAAAACTGGAGGCCCTGTATGTTTTTATGATGAAACAATACACTGAAGCTAATTTTAAAAA
Organism: Deltaproteobacteria bacterium; assembly: GCA_017302835.1. Lineage (NCBI taxonomy): Bacteria > Pseudomonadati > Myxococcota > Myxococcia > Deltaproteobacteria bacterium. The sequence continues at coordinate 127,007 of JAFLCC010000003.1, forward strand.
TCAAGTAGAACCATTAAAAAACAATTTAAAAATTATTGATAACTTGTACCAAGGATGGATAGGCGCTGTTGAGAAAATGAAGACAGACCAAGAATTAAAAAAATAAGTTTACTAATTATAAATATCACGGAGGATAAATGAAAAGAATACTCGAATTGATGGACCAGAAAAATCATTTCTTAGAAAAATTTTATTCAGTAAATGAAAAGTCCATAGAGTTGTTTGTTAGAGACCAATTTGAAACTATTAATGAGTTCTATCAAGAAAGAGAAAATATACTTGAAATTATTAAGTATATTGATAAAGAAATTAAAATTATATTTCAAAATGCACAACCTGATAACGAAAGAGATTTAGCTCAGTTTAGAAAATCGTTGAGTGTGAAGGATACTTTTGTTGAAAAAATTATCGAACAGGATATCGCTATCCTTTCCTGTATTGAAGCTGCAAAAAATCAAATTATTAAAGAATTGAAGGACGTAAAGCTTGGAAAAAAAGTAGTTTCTGCTTACAAAAATCCACAGAGCAAAAATAAACTGGAAGAAGTTATCTAATTTTCGTAAAGTTGATTAGGGCCCTCGCTAGAATAACTTTTCTGTTCTAGCTGGGAATTCTAACGGAGTCTAAGCGTTGATAAATTGACAAGACTTTCATAGGGATTGTCAACGATCAGATGTTGCTACAAATTCTTCTCTAAAATGTTACATATGGTGATGGCATTTATATTGCTGCTTAAATTAAATAAATAGAAGTGTCTGGAATGATACTTTTGTCTAGGAGAATTAAGTTGGAAAGCGATATGGAATTTGTTAAAAATCAGGAAAGATTTAAAACCAGCTCTGAAAAAGTTCAGATAAGTAGTCAAACAAGCAATCAGACGATCAAGAAGAAGAAAAAATTTGTAAACGATAAAGTTGCTACCTGTTTTTTTAATTCGAAGCTACTGCTTTTAAATAACGAGACCAGTTTGGCATTGAACTTGTTGCGCTATAGCTCCAATTGCGACTCTTATAATGGCTATGTTCTAGACGCCTTAAATGAAGCCCTAAGAAAATTAGGAAAGTTTGATGAATCTGAAAAAGTAGCTCAAAAAAATTTCTTATATAACTACTCGATAGATAGATGTTTTGAGCTGGCGCAAATATATTTTTTAAAAAACCAAGATGAAGAAGCCTTAAAACTATATTTTGATTGTCTATCTCATGTTGTCGAAAACCAGAGTCAGCTTTTTGAAATATATAAAAATGTAGGAAATATCTATGTTAAGCTTAAAGAATTCGATCTCGCTGAAGAATATTTTTATAAGGCCTATCAGATGGATATGAACTCCGATTTATTAATCGTAAATATTGGTGTTCTCGAATTTCAAAAAGAAGATATACAAAAAGCTACTGATTGTTTTCGGCGGGCCATAGAAATTAACAAAAATAACGATAAGGCATGGGTGGGTTTAGCAATGACACATTTAGAATTTGGCGACAAAGAGTTATGTTGGGGAAATTTAATTAAAGCTTTAGATGTGAATCCAGTTAATAAGACAGCATTGATTTTATTAAGTCAGTTGTTTAACCAATCTGAACGAAATCAACAATGTAAAAAATTATTAATTGAATATCTCGAGCACCATAATTTCGATGAAGAAATATCGCTATTATTAATTCAAAATCTAATTTTTGCTGGCGATTATCAAAATGCCTTTCTTGAGTGTTTTAAAAGTCATCTTTGGAATCCAGAAAATAAAGAAATAGCAAGTGTTTATGTTGAACTTAATAAATTAATGGTTGGGGGGAAATAGTGATTCATTTTCTTGAAAATAAAAACGGAAAACTAATACCTTTTGCAGGTCCTAGGTCTTTGTGCTCTTTTCAAAGACCACACACAGAATCCTTGAATTGGTATAAGCAATACAACTTAAAAGGGCAGACGAATGTATGCATCTTGGGTGCGGGCGGGGGTTATCATTTGAAATACCTTCAACTGTTACACTCGAATCTTAAGATTACCGTTATCGATTTTAATGAAGATCTGTTGGACGCACTTGAGCTACAATTTAAAAAAAATAATAAAATTGAATTCATTTTCCTTGATCCTTTAAATGGATTTGCTGATTTTAAAAGAGTCCAAAATTACATTCAAGATCAGATGCCATTGATCATGCCATTTAGGCCAGGTTGGCAAGGAAAAGAAGAGTTATTTCAGCAATTACTTCTTAAAATCACGCAAAGAGAAGCCAGTATTTTAAAACAAAATTGGGATCAAACAACTCAAGATGTGGCGCTGAACTGGGACTTGCTTTTGGAGGAAAAAAATTATCTGACATTGAAAAATTTAGTTCAGGCCTCTGATTCATTAAGGTCCTTTGACGAAAAAGTTCTTCATATTTTTGATGAGATTATAAAATGAAGGTGCTGTTTGTTTCGCTAATGAGAATTGGCGACTTCTTAATGCACGTCAAAATTGCTGATTCCTACAGAAAAAAACATACAGAGGTTGAAATTCATTTCCTTGTTAATGACATCATAGGTGTAGAGTTTGAAAAGATTTTCCCTTTTATTTTTTTTCATCGGTTCCCCAGATTTAAGTATCAAAAAATGATTAACTCCTTTGAAACGCCATTGATGTACCCCTTTTGGGATTTAAAAAAAAATATCAAAGCCCTGTTTGCCTGCGGTTATGATGAAATCATCGATCTTACTTATCAGCAAATTTCAACTCAGTTTTTAAATATGATTCCAGCACCACGAAAAAGAGGAGTATTTTCTTGGGAGCCATTCATTACTTCTGATAATTATATCAAAAAGTTTATAAATAAAATGCATGAACCAACTTCAAAAGTTCATTATTTGGAGCATTTAAAAAAGATTGCTGGTGTTGATTTGGAATTGTATTCGAGTTCGGGAGATAAAACGTCCAAGTTAGTTTTATTTCAAATAAGTACTAGCGATGCCAAAAAAAATTATGATTTAGTTAAGTGGAAACGAATTATTGATAAACTGTCCGATCAATTTTCTGATTATTGTTTTAAAATAATTTGCTCTCACGAAGAGTTTTTAGCTTATAAAACGTTTTTTAACGTCTCTCAATTAGAGTCTGGAGATTTTCTAAATGCCTATGAGTTGCTTAAACAGGCAAGTCTTTTAGTGACTTTAGATACAGCCTTAAAGCACTTAGCAACTTGGACAAAAACATCAACCCTTGAATTGTCCATTGGCAGTAGTCATCCTTTTAAAACCGCGGCCTTTCAGGCGGGGAATTATATTTTATCTGCGGAAATGAATTGTCGTCCTTGTCAGCATTCATTGGACTGTCCCTACAATAGAAACTTTTGTCAGGACTCCATTGCTGAAAATAAAATTGTAAATTTTGTTAGTGAATGGATTCAGAATCAAACCGTCAGCGAGTTTTCATTTAGAACCCTTAATCAGGGTTCCCGTTTTAGGATGGAAGCAAATTGTAATTTAAGTAGAGGGGAAGAATGGAACGAGATATCTATGTAGAGTTTAAGGAATTAGAAAAAGACTTAAAGGAACAATCAGATAAAACTTTTTTAAAAGAGGGATTTAATAATTTAAATCAACTGCAAAGAATATTATTGGAGCTAGTGAAGGAGCAAATCGGGTATGAAAATTCTAATAGTTCAACTGGCAAGACTCGGTGATATTTATATGTCCTGGCCTATCGCCAGAGCATTAAAGAGAAAAGATCCAGATTCAACGATTCATTTTTTCGTTCGAGAAAAGTTTCAACGTGCTTTGCTTGGGCTTGAAGAGAATGAGAGAACTCATTTGCTTAAAACAAAAGAGATCATTGGATATGGTTTGGAAAATAGGAATGAACCAACCGAATATTTAGAACAGCAGCTAAACAGGATCAGAAATGAAAACTACAACTTGATTATCAATTTGTCTTTCTCTCCAGTTTCTAGTTATATTTGTTATTACTTAAGTTATACGATTCCACAAGTTGCTGATTTTACTTTTACAAGAAGTTCACTAACCAGACCAACAATTGTGGGTTATACAAGAAACGCGGATTCCTCTTTTTGTTTGAAAGAAGCCGTTTCAGCTTACTATTATTCACAAGTAGGAACTGAAAAATATAATCGTTTTCATCTTATTGATATTTTTGCGAGTTTATGTGATCTGGATTTGAAACCACAGGATTATAAATACCCTTCTGAATTCAGTTTAAACAGCCCCATTGATGGAAAATATATTACCATTCAGCTTGGTGCCAGTCAGAAGAATAAAACCCTGACCCCCTTTATTTGGGCTCGAGTTATCAAAAAATTGTTGAGTTTTAAATTAGGGTACAAAATTGTTCTTATAGGATCCAAAGAAGAAGAAGAGCTTGTGGACGAGGTTTTTGCATTTAATAACTATAGTGAAATTATAAATTTAATTGGAAAGACAAATTTAGATGAGTTGTTTCCGATATTAAAAGGCTCAAGCCTTCATGTGGGTGGAGATAGTGTCTTTATTCATATGTGTAATTTGACTCAAACTCCCTGTCTCAATTTTTCATTTGAAACGGTAAAGTTTTGGGAAACTGGGCCCAAATCAAATGGGAGTTATGTTTTATTGAACATTTTACCAGCTAATGTTGAATCGACGGAAGCGGCTTCTGCAATTCATTCGGTGTTAACAAAAAATCCACTTCCTCAATTGATTTCCTATGTTCCAGAGGTCCCATGCTATAGTCTTAAATTTGATTTGGTAAATGATTTTGAATGGGCCTTAGTCAAGGCCTTGTATATTGGGGATTCATTTCCTGTTACCGAAGACATTCATTTTCACGCGGCTATGGTGAAGCTCCATCGTGCCAACAATACGATTATCAATACATTAAACTCTTGTTTGGCCGAAGGAACAAGGAAATACCTTAAAATTTTAGAAGCAGAAGATGAAGTTTTTAAAGGGATCGCCAGGCTGAATTCAAAGGCGGGAATTTATATAGACTGGTGTCTAGCTGAAAAAATAAAAGTTCCGCCATTAACCGAAAATAAAATTGTAGAATCCTATTTGAGAGTTCATAATGAGCTGAAGCTTATTATGAAGCCTTATTTGCTTGAAGAAGAACTCACTCAGGAAGAGGAAAAGAATCATGGATAGATTCAAAATTAATGGACAAAAGTTAATTGATTTTTACAATAGAGATACCACTTTGGGGCAAGTTTTTAAAGATATCGAGTCTGATTTAAAAAAATCGAATCAAGTGGTTTGTCAATACATAGTGAATGGAAAGGAGCTTGTTGAAGCCGAAGAGCAGGGCTATTTCGACATGAATCTTTCGCAAGTCATAACCTTAGAGTATCTTTCTGAAAATATTAATGAGCTATTGGTGGACGTTTTACAAAGTTGGATTGAGGCTTTTCCTGAAATGATACAGAATACCGAACTGATTTCAAAACAGATTAGATTTTCTGGAGTTCAAAGCGCCTTTAAGAAAATTGAAGTTTTGATTGAAAATTATGAGTATTTAATTTCAAGTGTTATATCGATAAAAAATCTTATGGGAGACTCTGCTGCGGCGGGTCTTGCGCGGTTATCTGAGGCGGAGTTGAAAACAAAGACAATGTTAGAAGAAGCTCTAACAGCAGTTGAAAAAAAGGATTTTGTCTGTTTAGCTGATATTATTGAGTATGAGTTAATTACGAGTTTGCAGAACTGGGAAAAACTTTTAGTCAATTTACTGAATCTCATAAATGGGGAAAAAACAGTTGATATCCACGCCAGAAACAACGGCTATAAAATCATATCCTCTTTTACTTCTAGGGGAAGAATGGCAAATTGAAAGGGCTCTGAAAAGCTATCAGGGACCATTGAGAAAATTGTTTCATACCTTTTCCTATGCAGCATTCAGTCCTTTGGCAAATAAAAATCAGCTTATTGTGAAGTATGATTTAGTTTTGTTGTTTTATAAGGATTTATTAAGTGAAGAATTCTTTAATTCAATTCAAGACGTCAAACACCAAACAGAATTTATTTTGCTTATTGAGGATGAAGATTTTGATTTAAAAAGACTTGTGAATCAATGGAGTCTAGTTAAAATTATTTCCTTTGCAGATTTTATTTCACCAGACTGGCCTGGAAATCTAGAAATTCAAGAAAGAATCAATAGTAAGTTTGAAGAAAAAGCCTTAATAAAAAAAACTTTTGAACAGAAGAATTTATTAGATGAGCTGATTAAAGAGCAAGAGCTCATTATTTCGGAGAAAACCTCAGATATAGAATTTTCCAATAGAGAGCAGGATTTTAAACTAAAAAGAGAGAGAGTTGTTTTAAAGTTTATTAAAGATATTTCACTCAGTCAATCCTACGAGGAATTATTGAGAATGATTAAAAATGAATTCAAAGTTTTTCATGAACTTGGGGACATTTTTTTAATCAAAAATATTCATCATGAAAAAGTCTCTTTGTTGTCTAGCCAAAGTTCTTATTTGTGGAAAGAGCATTTTCAGGCAGAACTCAAGTTTAAATGTGAACTTAATTTTAACTCCATTGAAAACTCAACAGTCATGGCAAATTTCTTATCAAGACCTTTCGGTAAGTTATATTTGTTTCCCTTAAGCCATGACTGTTATTTGGGCTTTGAAAATCAATTTAATGAAAATACAATCAAGGAGTTTTTTGATTTTTTCGAAGAAAGAAAAGAAGTCATTTTTATGGCATTCGATAAACTTTCCTCTGAATTGAATCTGAACCAATTTTCTTACAGATGGGAAAAAACTTTTGATGCCATTAAGGAGCCAATTGCCATAATTGATCAAAATTTTAATGTACTCAGATCCAATTCAGCTTTTGAGTTAAATCAACCCTCTTTAAAATGTTATGAGTTATTTGCAGGAATAAAAACAATCTGTCCAGGGTGTCCCTTAGTAGAAACCATTGAAAAATCTCAGATGCAAAAAAAAGAAATTATTGTAAATAATAAAAATTTCCAATTGTTTAGTTATCCCATGCTAGCTAATTTGAATTTAAAATCTGTCGTCCATACTTATAGAGACCGAACTGAAGAGAAAAAACTATATTCGAAATTATTACAAACTGAGAAAATGTTATCTATTGGAAGGCTTGCAGGGCATCTGTCTCACGAGCTAAATAACCCTTTAACGGGAATCAGATCGATGGTTCAATTGTTAAAAGAGCAGGTGCCCGCTGAGAGTGAGCGGTTTTCTGATTTGGTAGAAATCGAGAAGGCCACAGAGCGGTGCTTTAAAGTTTTAAATAATTTTATGGAGTTTTCAAATCCGCGTAAAGTCAAATTAGAATCGGTAGATATTTCGGAAGTTGTTTTAAAAACAATTCCTCTTTTAAAGGTGTCCTTAAGAAATCATCTGTTAAATCTAAATTTGAATACGCATAAGAAATATATCATTGCTGATCCAAATATGCTCCAGCATGTAATTTTTAATCTGGTTAATAATTCAACACAAGCGCTTAAAGAAAAAGGTGAGATTCGAATTGATACTTTTTCCAAAGATAAAAAGGTGCGGTTAGAAATAACAGACACGGGAGAGGGAATACCAAATGAAATTCAAAAGTTTATTTTTGAGCCCTTTTTTACGACAAAGCCCGAGGGGGAAGGAACAGGCTTGGGGCTGAATATCGTTAAAAATATTGTAGAAAATACTCAAGGAAGAATTTTTTATGAAGCAAATACACCCAGAGGGGCAAGGTTTATTATAGAATGGCCAATTTATGAAAATACTCATCATTGATGACGAGATCTTGGTTGCTAAGTCCTTTGAAAGGATCTTTGCAAAAAAACATCAGACCATGGTGGCCTATGATGGAAAAAGTGGACTGGAAAAATGGATCGAGTTTAATCCTGATATCGTCATTTTGGATTTCATTATGCCTGGTCTGAATGCGGATCAGGTAATTCAAAAAAAACCAAAGGATTCTCACGCTAAAATTTGTTTAATTTCAGCATATATTGGGGATTCTGAAACGGAAACACAGATTTTAAAAAAAGTTGATTTATTCATTTCCAAACCCTTTGAAGATATTGTATTCGTTTCTAAAAAAGTTCTAGATATGGTTGGAGTCTAATGTGAGAATTATCGCAGGAAAATTTAAGGGGCATCATTTGGTTTCATTTCAAGCAAAACATATACGGCCAACTACAGACAGGGTTAAGGAAACATTATTTAATAAAATTCAATTCGAAATTGAAGGGAAAAGCGTGTTGGATTTATTTAGCGGTACAGGCAGTCTGGGATTGGAGGCCTATTCGCGTGGAGCGAGGTCCGTTCATTTTGTGGATAATCATCCTAAATCGTTACAAATTTTGCTGAGTAATATTGAGAAATTAAAAATTCCAAAAACGGAGTATAAAGTGACCAAAATGGAGAGTGCTTCTTTTATTAAAAGTAAAATTCAAGCTCCTTTTGATATTATATTTATAGACCCTCCATTTACTGAAAAAATGGCCCATGAAGTAATGACTCAATTATCCCAAAGTCACTTGTTTCATGAGTCCACAATTATCACCATAGAGTCCATTAAACAGGAACGTATGGATGACTCCTATTTTCCGCTCGTTCGCTACGATTTTAAAGATTATGGTGATAAAATCCTTTCTTTTTTTAAAAAACAAATATAATAAACTACACATATAAATGAAAAATAAAAAAAACAATATAAACAGTAGAGTGATTTATCCCGGAAGCTTTGATCCCATTACGATGGGTCATGTGGATATCATCACCAGACTATCAAAAACATTCGAAGAAGTTGTTGTTCTTGTAGCAAATAATGCGCAGAAGGAATTTTTATTTAATGCTCAGGAACGAAAAGATTTAATTTTACAAGCTTTGAAAGGGCAAAAAAATATTTCCGTTGATATATTTGACGGCCTAACCGTTGATTATATGAAAAAGCATAAAATTGATAAAATCGTTAGGGGCTTAAGAGCGATCGTTGATTTTGAGTATGAAATGATCATGGCAAACATCAACAGAAAATTGGATCCAGAAATTGAAACTCTTCTGGTTTTTGCCAGTCCTGAATATTATTATATCAGTTCGCGGAGCGTGAAGGAAGTGGCTATGAATGGCGGAGCCTTGAAGGATTTTATTCCTGGGTGTGTAACCAAACCATTACTAGACAAATTAAAAGTAATTAAAAAAAAGAAATGAGAGGAAATATATGTTGTCAAAAAGAGCTTTGAATTTAAAACCATCTCCGACCTTATCTTTAGTTGCGAAGGCCAAAGAGCTTCAAGCTAAAGGTTTTGATGTTATTTCTTTAACCGTAGGAGAGCCTGATTGGAATACCTTTGCCTCTCCTTCGAATGCAGGCATCGCGGCCATTCAAAATAATATCACTAAATACACCCCTGCGAATGGAACCATCGAACTAAGAAAAAAAATTGCAGAAAAAGCAAAAGTTGAAATAGGATTAGAGTATGCTCCAACTCAAGTAACCGTAGGATCTGGAGCTAAGTTTATTATTTTTGCAGCATTGCAAATGATTTGTAATCCTGGCGACGAAGTCATCATTCACTCCCCCTACTGGGTTAGTTATCCCACCATGGTAGAGCTTGCGGATGGTGTGCCTCGGATCATTCTTTGCGAAGAAAAGGAGGGCTACAAATTAACTCCCGAAAAGTTAGAGCAAGCTATTAATCCTAAAACCAAAGCCTTCTTATTTTGTTCACCGAGTAATCCAACAGGCTTGATGTACACTAAGGAAGAGCTTCAAGCTTTTGCCGAAGTTTTCAGAAGACACCCTCAGGTGATCATTATTAGTGATGATATCTATAACAGTCTTGTTTTTGATCCTAAGAATCGTGTGAACAATGTGGCCCCTCATATTCTGCATGTGGCTCCTGATTTAAAAGAAAGAGTTATCATGATCAATGGAGGTTCTAAAGCCTATTCCATGACAGGATGGCGGATTGGATGGGCCTTGGGGCCTCAAAAAGTAATTACAGCTATGGCAGATTACCAATCTCAATCTACGGGTTCTGCCTCTAGTATTTCTCAGCATGCCGCTTTGGCGGCTCTTACAGATTGTTCAAAGGATATCGAGGCTGTTAATGTAAAATTAGCTCAAAGAAAAAATTTAGCACTCCAGGAATTTAAAAGAATCCCTCAATTTATTATCAGTGAGCCTCAAGGGGCCTTTTATTTATGGGTGAATGTTAAATCTTTATTTGGAAAAAAATTTGAAAATACCTATATCGAAAATGATAAAATGGTAGGTGATATCCTCTTAGAAAAATTCTATGTAGCAACGGTACCAGGTATCGAGTGCGGTAATCAGGGGTATTTAAGATTGAGCTTTGCAACCACCGAAGAAAAAATGAAATTAGCGGTGGACCGTATGGTTCAATTCGTTGGCCAGCTCACATCTTGAGGATGCTAAATGGCTATTTGAAGAACTGAAGTAGGGGCTCAATAATCCACGAATATAATTTAGTTAAAAAGGAGGGCTCCTCTAAAACTTTCGAATCCCTATTGTCAGTGGCATTAGGAGCTCTTTTCAGGTTGGTCGTTGTTAAACTGCATTTGTATTTTGCCACAATCGTTGAACCTGCTGGGACATTGGGTGTAAACACTAAACTTTGTCCCTGAACCGAAGAGCTGATGCTATTATTTGCAGGTGTGATGGTCACAGAAACATTGTTGCTGACGGGATTGCAATCTAAGGGCATGGATCCTAATGAGTCGCTAATAACTTCATTGAAATAATTCAAGCTACTTGTGTAATCATTATCACAAATAGAACCAATGCCACCACCAGTTAAATTAGAGAGCTCTTCATACAGTTTTCCGTAGTGGGCTTTTGTTCCTTGATCATCTTGAATTTTTAAGCAAGTCGAATCTGTTGACTTGACGACAATGGAGTTGGCTCGGAAGCGAATCGCAGAGCTCAAGGTGGATTTGACCTTATCAACGAGGATAGAAGGAAGATCGTCTTGTTCCAGTGTTTTTAGCTCATCAGAATAATATTTGAGTGAAGCGTTTCCGCCGATACTCCTCTCATCTTCATCAGAAATAATAATATAGGCTAAGGCGGCATCTGGACGGTAACAGTTGTTATAGTCTTTATAGCTCACGTGCCAGTAACCGGCCTTAATCGCTCTTTCATCATTTGTATTTGCACTTCCTGTGGCAATATTATTTGCAATAGTGTTTCTAAAAATTGTCGAAAGATTTGCTGTTCCTTTTTTTAAGACCCATGAGGGTGTTCCTGAGTAGTCAGCCCAGTTTACTGACATACCCCAATAGTTTGTTCCGCCTGAAGGGATATAAGTAGTTACTGTTAAACACATTTGCCAATCAATAGAAGCACTTTCAAGTTGCCCAACAAAATGATTTAATCTATCAGCAAGTTTTAAATTATCAGCATTCATGGAGCTTGAATTATCCACAATCAGAAGGATATCGACTTTATTTTGTTTTGAGGTAACTGTATAAGTTGTTTCGACATCTTTTGAACTTGTCCCTCCGCCACCCTGGCCAGTGGGAGTAGGATCTGTAGGTGTCTCAGGCGTGGTTGGTTGGTTAGAACTGGATGAAAATTTAACAGGGCTACAGCTAACAAATAAAACAAATATGAATGTTAACAAAGCCAAACTCACAATTTTCTTAAAAACACCGTTCATAAAAAAAAGCCCCTTCTTATTAGTTTCGGACTCATCCATACACCTTTTTTAGATGTATCAATATCAAGGCTATCATTTTTTTACATCGGATTGAAGGACAGAGAATAAACCTTGGTCTTTAGGAGAGGTTATCTCTCTAAAAGGAGTCTCAAACTAACAGCTAGGACTTTTGTAATTCCCCAAACCAGACTTGAGACTATTGAATGCAAATTTTATAATTATCACTGAATGAGCTGAATAAATAAGTTCATTAGATTAAAGGGGTTAATGTGAATTTAAGTTTCTTAAGTTTATTAGTTATTCAATGTTTTATGTTTGGGGCTCTATATTTCTTATGGATTAGAATGCATAAAACCCCTGAAGATGACCCAAGGTTAACAAAGGGTTTACAACTTCTTCAAAGTAAAATTGCTGTGTTAGAAGATCTTTCTGATAGAACGGAAACTCAGGTCAATCAATTAACTGCGTTAATGGAAAACAAAATAAAGGAAATACAAGGAAAAATTATGGATGCTGAAAGAACAGCTAGCCTTGTGGAAAGCAAAATTCAAAAAAGCATGGAAGTGGCAAAAATTTTTCAAGATAAAATTCCTCACAAAGAAATTTTAGACCGACAATATACCATCAAGTATGTCAAAGCTGCTAAGTTGGCAAATCAGGGTCTTTCTATAGATGAAATTTCAAACCAAGTTGACTTAACTCCTGCAGAAATTAATCTCATTTTAAAATTAAATAAAAATCAGCTGATGTTTTCAGAAGCGGAGCTGCCAGATTGGGTTTCGTCAGATTCACAGCAGGAATCAGCTAATTATCAAAAATCCCAGTGGCTTGATTTCGAAAAAACATTTGAGGTGCCGAAGGTAGATCAACAAAATCTAAAAAAACTAGGAGATCAGTTTAAAGAGGCTTTAGCTAAATCAGAGATTAATAAAGTTTTAAATTCTCAAGAAACTTTGCCTAAATTAGAATTAAATAATATTTCAGTTTCTCAAGAAGCCTTAAACCAAAAAGGAAAAAGAGTATCAGTCAAACCTTTTGAATTTAAAAGAATTGAATCTGCGATAAATTAAGGTACGCTCCTAAGGGTCCTAATGGTCTAGACGGGTTTATTTGTTTTTTTTCCAGATTCTGGAAGAAGTCCCTTTTTAAAATGAATTAGACGGCTTAACCAAAATCCAAAAGAATCTTCTACAGAAGGAGCTCTAGAAGTTATCAGACTTCCTTGCTCGCTTAAATCACGAATCAATTTTCTTAAGTCCTCACTGTCTTTTTCGTTTAGAGCCAAACTCAGTCCATATCCCTTAGGAGTTACGTTGGCATTCGTGTAAATGACTTCTCCTAAAAAATGGTGAAGACGATTATTGAATTTAAAACTAATTTCAACTCGAGCATTCTGATTTAGTTCTAAGCTTGTTTGTAAGAATATACCTGATTCAGAAATGTTTTTAATTTCTCCTTTAGTTTTTTGATCAATCCACTTTACCTCAGTCTCAAATTCTGCTGCATATCTGGGTTTAGTTTCCCACCAGCGCAGGCGAGGGTCAAAATAGACAACTCTTACTTGAGGAAGTACAAAGTATCCAACAACAATTATATTTATGAGGTAAAAAGAGATCAGATAGATTCCTAAATTCTGATTAGGTTGGCTTTGCCAAGAATAGTAACTATATAAAAAAGGGATTATCATAATTAAAAGATAAAGATAGTAACTCCATTTTTTGCACAAATATATTAGGAAGCCACCTACCACTGGAATAAGCAGAAAAATGGTCGTTCGAAGAAGCTCATTGGGTGTAAGTAGAGCCTTGATGTAGAGGAGTATAGATATTTTAGCTAAAAAAGAATTAGCAATAATATTCCCAATGGGGGATAGAACATGCAGAAGTGCTATGATGATTAATGGCCATGGTTTTCTTTTCATTTATTACCTCTGATTGAGTATAAAAAAAAAAGTACTAAAGTCCAAGAAAATTCAGGTCTAGGTTTAAACTCCTAGATAGGACTTTCTGACTTCATCATTGTTCAGAAGTTCCTTGCCAGTTCCTTGGAGAGTTATATTTCCTGTTTCAAGAACATAGGCACGGTTTGAAATACTCAGAGCTTGTTTGGCATTTTGTTCCACAAGTAAAACCGTCATGCCTTGCGCATTTAGATTTTTTATAATCTGAAAAATCTGGCTCACGATAATAGGAGCCAAGCCAAGGGAAGGCTCATCCAAAAGTAATAATTCAGGTTTGCACATGATGGCTCTAGAGATAGACAACATTTGCTGCTCTCCACCAGATAAAGTTCCGGCTAATTGATTAAGTCTTTCCTTGAGTCTTGGGAAAAGGTCAAAACAATGCTGTTCATCTTTGGAGATTTGAGCTTTGTCAGATCGTGAGTAGCTGCCTAGTTGTAAGTTTTCTTTCACCGTCATTTGTGGAAAGATTCCTCTTCCTTCTGGAGACTGCGCGAGGCCTAATTTGACTCGGGCATGGGCGGGAATATGACCTAAATTAGTACCATTCAAAAAAATAGAACCAGAGGATTCAACAATCCCAGAAATCGCTCTGAGTGTTGTGGTTTTTCCTGCGCCATTGGCACCAATTAAAGAAACAATTTCACCCTTTGCAATTTCGAAAGAAATACCCTTTATCGCCTGGATAGCTCCATAATTTACAAATAAATTTTCGACTTTAAGGATCAATCTAATCTCCTATTCGTTGTCAACACCCAGGTAGGCTTCAATAACTTTTTGTGAGGACTGAATTTTAGTTGGAATACCTTCTTCGATTTTCACGCCGTGATCCAGAACAAAGATGGTTTCACAAATGCCCATTACTAATTTCATATCATGTTCAATTAATAAAACGGTTAAATTAAAATCTTTTCTGATTTTAGCAATGAGTTCCATCAAAGAATGGGTTTCAGAGTGATTCATGCCAGCAGCCGGTTCATCAAGTAAAATCATTTCAGGATGGGTCATGAGGGCCCTAACAATTTCAAGTTTTCTTTGTTCTCCGTAGGGAAGGCTTGATGCTTTTTCATCTATTTTATTTATGAGACCAAAAATGCTTAAAATTTCCTTCCCTTTGTTGGTAAGGGTTTTTTCTTCTTTTAAGAAAAGTTGATTTAAAGCGATGGCATCCCACCAACTATATTCGACATGTTGATGACCTGCGATCAACACATTTTCAAGTACACTTAAGTTTTTAAACAATCTGATATTTTGAAAGGTCCTCGTCAAACCTTTATTAGAAATTTGATAGGGTTTTAATCCGTTCAAAACGTGATCTCTAAAAACAACTTGTCCATGAGTGGGCTGATAGACCCCGGTGAGCATATTAAAAACAGTGGTTTTTCCAGCACCGTTAGGACCAATTAAACCAGCTAATTGGCCTTTAGAAATTTGCATTGAGAAATTATCAACAGCTTTTAACCCCCCAAATTGCATGGTTATATTTTGTACATCAAGGAGTGGTTTTGTCATTTTTTCTCCACAAATGAAATATTTCTTTCTCTCCAAATAAGCCTTGGGGTCTTAATATCATAATAAAAATAAGCGCAAGAGAATAAATGACCATACGAAGGTCTACTCCTCCGGTAAATTCTTTTAGAGAACGCAAGATTTCAGGAAGGAGGGTGATGAAAAATGCGGAAGCTAAGCAGCCCGTCATGCTGCCCATTCCGCCAAGAACGACCATGATGACGGCATCAATACTCATGAGAAAGGTAAAACTTGCCGGGCTTACATAATTTGTGAAATGAGCATATAAAGAGCCGGCGATGCCTGCAAAAAAACTGGAAACCACAAAGGCTTGGACTTTCATTTGTGTTGTATTAATTCCCATAGCTTCTGCTGCAATTTCATCTTCACGGACACTCAAGAACCCTCTGCCATGGCTGGATTTTAATAATCTCCAAATAACAAAAAAGCAAAGCAGAGCCCAGAAAGTAGCAAAAATTAAAGAGATGACGAACTTATCAATGATAAAGCCACCCAAATTTAACTCAGGCAATGAAGGGATCGAAGAAATACCAATGGACCCACCGAAGAAAGTAATATTATTTAAACTCACACGGATGATTTCGCCAAAACCTAAGGTGACTATGGCTAGGTAATCTCCCTTCAACCGGAGAGAGGGTAAACCGACGAAATATCCAACCAATCCTGCACAAAGTCCGCTTCCAAGAGAAATTAAAATGGCCACAGGAAGACCTAAAATTCCCTCAGGAAAAGGTAATTTTGTTGTCAGAATGGCAGTGAAATAAGCACCGATGGCGACGAAGCCTGCATGTCCTAATGAGAACTGTCCTGTATAGCCATTAATCAAGTTGAGACTCATTCCCATGATTGAGTTCACAAACAGAAAAAGTAGCACTAATTGAATATATGAATTAGTAAGTAAGCCCAACGTACTAGCAACTAAGATGATAATGAAAGCAGAGAGGATAGGGGTTTTTAAAGCATTCATATTAAACTTTCTCGATAGTGTTTTTTCCAAAAATGCCTGCAGGTTTGAATAATAATATAAAAATTAAAATTCCAAAGGCTAAAGCATCTCGATACTGAGAAGACCCATAGACGACCACCAATACTTCTGAAATTCCTAGAACCAGTCCTCCGACGACGGCCCCAGCAATACTTCCAATTCCTCCAAGAACAGCTGCTACAAAGGCTTTCAAGCCTATCATGGTGCCCATTAAGGGTTCAATTTTTTGATATTTAATTCCCACAAGGACGCTACCGATTCCAGCCAAAGAAGAGCCAGCAATAAATGTAAGGGCAATGGTTCGGTTCACATTGATTCCAAGGATCGAGGCTACGGCTGGGTTGTGACTTACAGCTCTCATTCCTTGTCCCATTTTGGTATGATAGACTAAAAAATGCAATCCCAGCATCGAGAGAAGACTAACTCCTAATATAGTCACATCGAATGTATTTATAGAAACCCCTCCAACTTCAAATAAGAGTTGATTATTGATCAAGTTGGGGAATACTTTTGGATCGGCTCCAAAAATAATTTGGGCAAAATACTGCAAAAACAAACTCACTCCAATGGCTGTAATTAAAACATTGAGTTTTGGTTGTTTTCGCAAAGGTCGATAGGCAAACTTTTCAATTGTTAAAGCCAACAAACTACAAAGAATCATTGTTATGACTAAAATAATAATTAATGTGGAATAGCTGGGTGACTTCTCTAAATTTAAGAACTTTGCTGAATAGTAGGCAAAGAAAGCGCCCATCATGTAAACTTCAGAATGGGCAAAATTAATCATCTGCAAAATTCCATACACCATGGTGTAACCAAGAGCGATAAGAGAGTAGATACTTCCAATACTAAGACCATTAATAAAATGTTGAATAATTTCTTCCATGATTTAAATTCTGTATTAGGGAGCAACCGTTGTCACATATTTTCTTTTTTCATTTTCAACTTGAACGACGACAGCACTTTTAACAGCATTTCTTTGATCGTTGATTGTAATATTGCCGGTGACACCAACAAAATCTTTGGTCTTGGCTAACTCGTCCCGAATATTTTTAGAAGTTAAATCCTTCGTTCGGGTCATGGCATCAGCTAAAATTTTAGCAGCATCATATCCTAAAGCGGCTAAGCCATCTGGAACTTCATTATTATATCTTTGTTTAAAGTTCTTAATAAATTCAACAACAATGGGACTTGTGGATTCCGTAGTGTAGTGGTTAGAAAAGTAATGACCGTTTATCGCTTCTTTTCCCACCTCATGAAGTTTTGGAGAGTCCCAGCCATCTCCACCTAATAGGGTGACTTTGATTTCAAGCTGCTTCACTTGCTGGGCAATCATCCCAACATCTGTATAATATCCAGGAATGAAAATAACATCAGGTTTTTTTGCTTTGAACTCAGTGAGCTGGGTTTTGAAATCCATATCCTTAGGTTGGTAGCTGAGATCAGCCACAACTTCTCCACCAAATTTTTTAAATTCAGCAGCAAAAACATTGGCCAGTCCTTCGCTATAGGTATCACCATTTTTTCTCAATACCGCAGCTTTTTTGGCCTTTAAATTCTCAGTTGCAAATTTAGCCATGACGTATCCTTGAAAAGGATCTAGAAAGCAAACGCGAAAAATATGGTCACCCTTTTCGGTAACTTCAGGGGCCGTCGAGCTTGGTGAGATCATTGGAATGCCGTTCTTTTGAGCAATTGGAGCTGCGATAATAGACCTCGAGGAAGCCACCTCACCAAGAAGGGCCATGACCTTATCTTGGGTAATTAAGCGAGTCACCACCTTTGCCGTTTCTTCGTTTTTTCCTTGATCGTCTTCAGTGATAAGTTTTATTTTTTTTCCTTTGATTCCACCCTTCGAGTTAATTTCATCAAAGGCCATTTTAATTCCTTTATTGGTAGAAATTCCAAAAGTGGCATCATCGCCAGTCAGTGAGCCATACTCTCCAACAAGAATAACATCTTCTTTTTTGGTACAAGAACTTAATATCAATAAACTTAAGAAAAATAACTTTAGAAAATGAACAGATCTCATGGACTCTCCTTTAAAAAGAACACTGTCCTCATTTCTGAAGTCAGGGTCAATTTCAAATCTTTGATTGTCGCAGCAAATTAATCTTCTGATTTTTCAATGGAGGTTCGAATTATTGATTTAATATGATTTTTTCTTTGGTTGCCTCCAACCAGATTTTTAAGTTGATCATGTAAAGACGAATCATTGATAAGGGCCCCGAGGGTGCCTTCGCCTTTGTCAATTTTCGTGATAATACGGTTCATTTTATCTAAGGTGTTTTTAAATTGTTGGCTTGGCAAACCATCGGCAGAGAAATCAGTTATCATTTTTAAGGATTCTTTACTTATTTTTTTAAAATCTTCTGATGAAGAGTTAAGATTTGCGATAATGTTTCCAATTTTATTTTCCGCATTTATGGTTTTCGTAAGTTTGTACATCTCATTGATGATATCGAAGATCTTTTCGCTCTCTTTTCCTCGCTCAGAAAGAACATTGAAAAAATCAGTAGCTTTAGCAATTGGTAATGTTTCTCCATCTTCAACAAGATTTTGAGAATTGGCTCCTGGGATAATATAGATATATTTATCACCTAATGCTCCTTGAGTACGGATCTCTGCTTGGGAACCTTTAAACACTCGCGATAAATACTCTTTTTCGATTTTCATTTTAACTCGAAGAGAGTTATTTTCAGGAACGAAATCTATGCGCTCGATATTTCCAATGACAACACCGGATAACGAAACAACGCTCCCACGCGCTAGACCTTGTACACTTTCAAAGTCAGCATATAAGCTCGAAAAGCTTGAAAATAAAGTTTTGTTAGCTCCTAACATAAAGATGGTACCCATAATGGCTATCATTCCTACGGATACGAAAATTCCTACTTTAATTTGGTTCATTTTACTGGATTCCATTAATGTGCCTCGCCGTTTATAAATTTATTTACAATTCCAGTTCTATCTTCATGAATTTCATCGATCTTCCCAGTAAAGGCAATTTTCCCATTGAGCAAGAAGCACATTTTATCACAAACAGCAAAAGCTGTTGGCATGTCATGGGTGACTAAAATGGAAGTTTTTCCCTGTGATTTTAATTTCAAAATATGTTCTTGGATTTTTTTGGTATTGTAAGGGTCTAGTCCAGCCGTGGGTTCATCATAAAGGATGACGCTGGGTAAGGTCATTAAGGCTCTGGCTAAACCCACCCTTTTTTGCATGCCTCCAGAAAGATTTCCGGGAAATAAGTTTTCGTTATTAGCAAGTCCGAATTCCTGGAGCTGTTCTAAAATTAATTTTTTAATTTCCAAATCTGGCAACGTTGTATGTTCTTTTAATGGATAAGCTAAATTTTCAAACACGGTCATGGAGTCAAAAAGGGCTCCACCCTGAAACACATAGGCAACTTTTTTTCGAGTCTCAACCAATTGAGACTCGTTGTAATCAGTAATATCCTCGTTATCAATGATGATTTGCCCGCTATCTGGTTTTTCCAAGCCAATGAGACTCCTCAGGATGACACTTTTCCCAGCCCCCGAACCACCAATAAGTCCCATGCATTCCCCTTTTCCCACTTTGAAGGACACATCGGAATGAATGATTTTATTTCCAAATGACTTTTTAAAGTGTTTGACCTCAATCATAAATTACCTATGACATTCTTTCTAAAATCCAAAATAACTTAGATAAAAAGAAATCACCTACCAAAACAAGGATAGAAGAAACCACAACAGCTTTTGTGGTGGCAATTCCCACTTCCTTTGTTCCATTTTTTACGGTTAAACCAAAGTAACAAGAAGGAATTGATATAAATAGTGCAAAGAAAAAACTTTTACCAAATCCTGCAAAATAATCTTTTAAAGTCACCGTCGTAAGAATCTTTAATAAATAAAAATTTGGATCTAACTTAAGCTCCGAGTAGCCAACAATTAAAGCACCAAAGTTGCTGACTATATTTGAAATACCCACAAGAATCGGAAGAGAAAGAAGTGTGGCCAAAACCCTAGGGATGACGATTTTTTTTATGGGAGAGGTTCCTAAGGCTCGAATGGCATCAATCTGTTGAGTTACAACCATGCTCCCAATTTCAGAAGCAAAACCAGCGCCGACTCTGGCCGCGACCATTAAAGAAGTAAAAACTGGACCCATCTCTCTAAGCACCGTTGCTGATACAAGTTTGGGGACATAAAGTTTCCCACCAAATTTTTCAAGGCCAAGACCAAATTGGAGCGACATCACCATTCCGGTACTCAAAGCGGTGATGACAATAAGGGGTAAGGATCGATTTCCTACATGAAAGACCTGGTCGATAAGTAAGCGCCAGTAAATGGGGCCTTTAAAAATGTCTCTCGTTATTTGATAAGAAAGAATTCCAATTCCACCAAAAAAAGAAAGTGTTTCATTTAAAAATAAAATTAAGGGCGAGTTAAATATCAAGTCTGTCATGGGGCCTTAAAACTTTCTTTGAACTGATTAAAAAAAGAAATCTCTGAATCAAAGTGTTCTTTTTTACCAGCAAATAAAAGAGTGTAAGTGCAGGAGTTTTTCTTAAGGGAAATCACATTCATTTTAATGGTCACTCCATCAAGGGTTCCAGAGGCAAGAGTTTCCTTGGCTTTTCTATGATTGAATTCTCGGAAATGGCTTTCGAGAATTTCAAGATTTTCAATACCTGATAAAGACTCAGATTCCAAAAGCTCTAAACTGGGATCCGTGTTAGCAGAACAATCAGAGAGGTAGGAGATAGAATTTCCCGTTTTTCTTGAAATCCAAACCCGGTCTCCTGTTTTTGAGGTGTGATCAAAAAAGGGGTCCGATGGAGCCGTAAAAATTAAATTTTTTGCTGCCTCGGGTTTTTGTGCAACGCCAATACTGATACAGCCAGAAATTATATACATTGAAAAATATAAAACAAATTTTAAGTGGTTCCTCATGGTGATTATATCGACAAGTTTTTAAAAAATTAGAGTCAAAAATATAGATTTAATTTAGTCAAAGATGTCAAAAGCAAGAAACCAGACTGACATAATGATGACAGGCTAGAAAATGAAAATTCTTTAAATGGAGGATTGGAAGAATTTAGCCCGAATCGTTCAAGCCCAACATCTAGGTTTTACTTGGTACTTGTTAAAATTGTGTATTTGGAATCGGTCTTTGGCATCAGCCGGACGAGCAATGTAGCTACAAATCTTCTCTCGCTTATCTCGCTCATTGGCTTTGGTAGCTACACCTGCATGGAGGGAAAGAAATGTTCATACCGAGATCCCCATTCAACCACGAATCGGTTGACGTCAGATCAAGAAATTCTGTCTCAACAGGAAATTCTGTCATAAGCATTCCAAAGTGAAGCCCCCCATAAGTTCCCGCTTAAAAATGAACTTGCAACACCTACAATGACTGCCGCTAAAGAAGAAGCCTTAAAAAGAGTAATAGAAAAACTAAACCCTCCAAACATCGAGATCTTTTTAAAAAGACTTAGTTATTGCTTTAGAGGACTTATTTTAAAAAACCGGTGCAGACTCTTTGTAAAAATGAAGATTTTTTCCCTTTATTCTCACTTTGAAACAGTCCCAAACTTACTGGCTAAGTTTAATGCGAAAAATAATATATTCTTAAATTTTAATATCAAAATTAGGCTTTTCCTTATATCCTTAACAAGGGGAGTTAGAGCTATGGGTATTTCATTCCGCAGTCATTTCGAAATAGCTATAGTTTGTTTTTATCAATTCGTTTCACCGGTATTTGCTCAAGTCCTGGAACAGCCTCGCTTACCAGAGCGGAAAATGTTATCAAGATGTTATTTTCATCTAACAGGTCATCAGCTAAAAAGTAGCGATCCGTTATGGGGACAACTTAAAAATCGAAGTGCTGTTTCCATCTGCTCTGAATTATTAGGCTCGCTTAAATTAGGCGCTGATGGGGTGCTCGTCCAGCCTAACAACACAGTTCAAAGAAAAATATTGAAACAGTTCGCAGACTTTCACCGCACTTGGATTCATGGTTCTTGGGTTTTTCAAAATACCTTTCCGGATTCTTACGGAGGGGGTGTTGATATCTATGATGTGCAAGAACCCGCTCTTTATCTGACCCGGAACTTGGCGACTAGTGAACATTACTCAAAAGTTTTGCAAGGAAATAATACGGCTGTAGGGATCAGAGATAATACGAAACTAATTCCAGCCTTACCAGCAGCTGCCGGGGGATTCTTACGTCCTTCGCGAACAACGGTTAATGGCACCGAAGGCCCCAATCTTAATTCAACCATCATCAACTATACCACTTCCTCATCCTTTGGTTTAGCTGATTTGCTGGCCTTGCCTGTGCCTCTTATCCAAATGGGTGAAATTTACGGAATTGAAATGCGTTCCTATGTCGGCACTCCTCTGTTACCTGTAATTTGGACCGAGCCCTACACGGCAGTCGCTACTTCGACTACTGAAGGAGTCACTGTTCCTCAGGCCTTTATGGCCAATCGAGGTGGTGGAGCTATTGGGTCTGTACCCTATATCATGTTAAATTTAGGTCATGGCTTTGATTACAAAGCTGATGGTGCGGCAAAACTTCCTCGGCGTTATATACTTTCAGTTTTCGATGATTTCCTGTGCCGTCAAGGACCCTTTGTTCGAGGCAGTGATGTTTCGATTTGGTTATCCGCAAAAAACGATGCCCCCGGTTTTAGAAAATCTGAATCTTGTTTACGCTGTCATGCTTCCTTGGATCAATCGGCGATGGTCCTGCGCAATCTTCGATTCGGTGGAACCGCAAATGCGCCTTCTAATGCGATTTCGGACTATCGTACACCCCCTGTATTGCTGACTTACAATGCAGACCAAGCGAGTCCCACTGAATTTTGGCCGTCCAGCAGTCAAACCAATTTTCATCGAAGCGCGCCAGCGGGCAAATTATATATGCGAAATATTGACGGCGCGATTGTTGATGTTGGATTGTCTAATTTGGAAAATTTGGGTCAGAGTTTAGCTAATACACCTGACTATTATGCCTGCGCTGCCGCCCGCTATTTCGAGTATTTCACTAATAACAAAGTCCAGCTTTTAGATCCTTATGACATTTCCAATAATGACTATATGGAAAGTCTGAACGTCAAAGAAAAAGCCATGCGTGATTTTGTGCTAGGATTGGGAAGAAGCCTCAGGTCTGAAGGCGGCACATTGAAAAAATTAGTTATTCAAATTATGGAGTCTGATTATTATAGCCGCGCTAACTTTGGTCGCTAGCAGAATTTAATAAAAGTAGTAATTATAAGTAAACATAGTAGAAAATAAATAGGAACGACGGCAAAGGAAATAAAGGATCTTAGAATGAAAAAATCGCGTCGAGATTTCTTGTTAAAAAGTAGTTTAGCCATAGGTTCTGGAGTCCTGGCTTCCAGACTTCCGCCGGTTGAAAAATTAGTATCCATCATGTCACAGAATTTCTTGAAGAAGGCAATTGCTGCTAACGATTCTCCGCTGGTGAACTATGTTTCTATAAACCTTTATGGCGCCCCTGCCCGCTGGTGTTTTGATCAAATGCTGCAAACTAAAGATGGACAAAATATTTTGCCAAATCCCATGGTTGCTACTCGGCTAGTTGAGAATGGAGCCACATATACCGACGCTAGCTATAGTGTTGTCGATTACAAAGGTGTCAAAGTCCCTTGGCTGTGGTCAACCCAAGTGGCCTCTGCAAAAGGTGGCTCAAGGCCCTTGAATGATTTGCTAAAGCACATGATCGTGTTTCGCGGCTATGGGACTAATGTGGACGGCCATCCCAGCAATTTTGCTAAACAAACAAATCCCGTCAGCGGTGCGGGCAGCGTAGGAGCCCATGTAGCTGATCATTCTGCAAAGATTTTTAGAGCTTTGCAATTCCCGCCCTTGTTCTCGGCTTCAGGTTTTTCATCCATCAAAGGTACTGGTTTAAGTGTTTTATTTCAAGGAGACCCAAAGACCAACTATGCGGCCACTCTGATGCAACCCTTTACCTCGCGCACGGAATCGAAAGTCGTTGAGACATTGCGAAAACGTTATTCTAACTTCGTCGATGAGGCTCAGGATCAAATACGCCATTTAACTAGTCAACAAATCCAAGGCCTAAATCCCCTGAATATCGATTTTGATAATTCACTTAAAACCTTGGCCGATGGCATTCAAGATCTGGATAACTCTTGGACGACACTCTACCAAAAATATGAAAAACTGGTGATGACAACCATCAAAGACCGCACCGTTCCTGGGTTATCGGATTTGCCAGTGATCGCAACTCAAAATACCGTTTGGCAAATCGACTTAGGTACAGGAAAAACTATTCAACCCAATACCGGTAGCGATATTCGTGACTGGTACAATAATGTCAGCTGCGAAATGATGATATCTACTTTTGCACTGGCGGAATTTGTTTTGACTCGAGGTTATGGTTCCACCATTGAATTAAGTAATTTCGCACCAACCAATCTGATCGGCTTTTTTGATGGCGCGACCACAGCAAGCACTGGAATTCATATTTTTGACCAACACGCCTATGGAAAAGTCCCAACTACGTATATGAACTCTGTGCTTTTTCGATCCTTGGGCAGTTGTTTGCTGGAATTGATGGATCAACTTAAGAGCGCTGGAGAATTCGAAAAAACTTTTTTTCATATGGTGCAAGAATTTGGTCGTATCCCTCGCAATGATGGGACTGGTTCCGATCATGGATTTAATAGTATGATTTCATCACTCATAACTGGCTGCCATGATGATAAACCGATTGTTTTGGGAAATATTTCCAAGGGTGATACAACGGGTACTTACACCGGAACTTTCGGAAATTGGGCTCCTACAAATGTAGGTGGAAGTAATCTCTATTTAGGGCCAGCCCATGTGACTTCCACAATCGCTAATCTGATGCAATTTACTTTAAATCCTTGGGGTAATTTGGCCCAGCCCTTGATTGTTCGTAAGGGTGCTAATTTAGAAATTAAAACGAGTGGAGAAATTGTGTGAAAGCCTATTTAAATTATTTCCTATTTTTTTCTGCTTCATTGACTCTTGCGCTGTGGTTCCAGAATTGTTCACAACTTTCATCTTCTGGCAATCAGACCGAGAATATGCCTGCTGCGCTAGAGGTGTCCCATCCAGACCCTGCTCCCAACTTAGAAAAAACCGCTACTGGTATCACACTGATTGATCGAGTCGGCGTGACTTCGGTACTGGAAAATGTATTTCTCTCAGGCCTCAGCAGTGAGGCTGATCGAAATACTTTTTTTGATTTAATAAACGCAGAAATCAGACCACAACAACATGCTTTTGGCCGCCCCTGCGATATTGTGGCTCAAGGGACTTTTGCAGACTGTTTTTACAATCTGACTAATTTGGAAATGGGAATGTGGAAATCCACTTCAACGGTTCGCGAGTCTTCACGCATTCAGCTTTGCCGGCGTTTGGTTGCTACCGATAGCCTGTTGAATTCGGCAGTCAATCAAGTCAAAGGACAAGATCTAACCCCAAATGTGACGTCGCTACAGAAAACTGTGCAACTTTTTTACCCCGCCTGGGAGGCGGAATCCATTACTAATGTGGTTCAAGCCTTGGTCACGATTGATAATAAAATGGCGGTTAATTCTGAAACTATGCTCGATCGTTGGAGGCTAGTATTTTTAAGTGTCTGTGAAACAGCCTATTGGGAGATTTTATGAAATCACATCCACATAACTCACTGATTGCATTTTTATTTATCTTCACGCTAGTTTTGGTTTATCAGAATTGTGCACCAAGATTCCAAACCGAAGATTTAAGCAGTATTAATTCCACAAATCAAAATACGGCAAACACATTTATGATCGATTCAAGTTATTTGGGTGCAGACTTTTCATGGTCCACTTTGAATCAAAATTCAAAAATGAATCGAAATAATTATGATCGCATCGAAAGATGGTACGATGCGACCGGAAAGTTCATACCCTTGTATCCTGCCTTTGTAGCCGGAACCAAAACTTTAGATATGGACCATTCGGCACTTTGGAAGAGTACTGAAAAAGGTCCTCGGCTAAGTTTTGAAGCTAGAACATCGTTGACAAGTATTGCTCAAGATTCCTCTGCCTTTTTATCGAAAGAATACAGCATACTTTTGTTTGTGGGTAATTTGAAAATTCCCACTACTACCGAAAATGCCACTGACCCAAAGCGCATTCGCCTATTTACTCTGAGTCCAGTCAACTCCGAAGAAGCTGGACTTTTTGTTGTTGATGTATTTAAAGATGCTAATAAGAAGGCCAATTTTCAAGCGACCTATTGGTTCAACGGTACTACATACAGTACTAGTATATTCAGTTTGCCCGGAGAGAATTTAGCCCAAGGATTTGCTATTGCAGTAAGGTATCCTACAAATGGAAGGGAACTGATGCTTGCAATCAACGGCGAATTGGGCTCTGAAAAGACTTCTGTCGTTGGAACACTTCCTAATATGGGCTTCGTCAATCGTAATTTAGAGTTACACTCAAGTTATTATGCGAATCAAGGCAGTTTTGAATTTGCTGAAATAGGGGTTTTTAAAAAATCACTTTCTGATGAAGAACTCAAATCCCACTCTTTAGGACTTTTTAGGACCCATGAACTGCAGTTACCTACAAGCATTGCTGATGATGACAGTAGCGGGGATCGGGATTCAAATGAGAATCCTAAGGAAGTGACCTTCTCTTCAATCAAAAGTATTTTTCAAAAATCAATTAATGGCAGCACTTGTATTGGCTGTCATTCCGCGTTCCTTTCTTCTCGCGATTCCCTGCTCGCAGCTACAACGCAAGGCAAAGGTAACTGGGTTGTACCTGATAACTCTGCAGGGTCTCTGCTGATCAAATCCCTTCGCCATCAGTCTTCTGCCACGGCTATGCCCCAAGGAGGAGGACAAATGGCAGAGACCGATATCGCAGCCTTAGAGAACTGGATTCAAAAAGGTGCTAAGTGATTCAACTTTCCTATCTCAAATGTTTTCTTAGTCAAATCAGTACTCAGTCCGGGTTTTTGGAATCTATAAAAAACTTGGTCTTTCTTAACTGAGTTCGGTTTTTTACCCGCAATTTGTCCGTACCTCGGTTCAGCAATTCAAGCAAAACTTCATGTACATCAGCCATTGCAAGATACAAAGTTTTGGCTTATTTTTTACTACGAGGCCGTCAAACTTGGTGCCCTTGATTTGTACTTTGACGCCAAATTCATCAGGGCCAGCCTTGCTTGAAGAGTTGTCCACTAAAAGGGGGGAAGTTCACAGCGGAGTTCTGGTTTTTCCTGCGGCAAAATGAAAATTATTGACGCTATCGCGGCAGCAGACATCCACAATGAAAATCACAACCCTTTTGACTGCAGAATATTGCGCCGAATATGGAGATTCTCACTGCACTATTCGGTTAAGTCTGAGCAGAAACCAAAGTTATTTAACAGCTATAAAAGTTGTTGGATTTTCTGTTGAATACTACGTCAATTATCAGCCCTCTGAGCAGTAGAGGCCAGCCCGCGTCGACCGCCGCGTGTCCACTGTGCTCTACTTCGGACATTCCACATTTTTAGGCGGCGGAGTGGGCGATGGGGGTGGAGTTTTCGAGGTGTCCCCACTCAGTACAATATCAGAGCAGGAATAATACCTGGTCGGTGGATTTCTGTCCGTCATCAATTGGATCATTTGAAGCGTGCATTGATCACAGCTGACATTTGGTAAAGTCAAAGTAGTGCTGTACTGATGTGGTAAATCGGTTGTCGAGTCTTTGTCATCGACGACTGTTTTTAGCAAAGTAAAATTAACATCGTTTGCGAGCGAAAAATAGAATTCAAATTGTCCAGGATGATTGATGGTCTCCTCCCAGTTTAGAGTGATCGTTTCACCCGGTGCAAACGTTTTTGCAGAGTTAGTTCGCGGCACACCGCCACAAGGGCCCGTTTTTAGACCATCGCTGCTACTGCGGGGAATTAACGCAGCAGAGGACTTGATTCGGGCATGGCCAAATGAAACTGTAGGGTAGGCGACAAAAATCATCAAAGCTATCATTGTATAAGTCTTATTTTCCAACCGACAAAATCCTTTCTGTGCACGTCTCTATTAAATGATGGACAGCCTCTGAAAGTGAATTTCCTTGCTCTGTGAGGAGAGCGTTTTGATTTTTGCCATCGGGTGATTTATCAAAAAGAGAGCACCTAATTTCCATTCGGTTATATTCATCCCCGAGGGGGAGCGACCTTTGTGAGGCGTCTTTTGTATTGAAAAAATACCTATGAATTTGAATGCAAGTTGAGCCAAAGGAGCTGCAGTCGCTTTCAATAAAGTGAGAATTTTCTACTTCCGGAGAAAAAGTTGAAACATCACATTCAATGGCCTTGAGATCAGTGCAGGATATATCATTTCTCATGATGAGCAGATCTAGGCGGTCGTTTAACATCTTTGCGGTGCACTGAGAGCTGATATCACTTTTTACCAGGCTCTTACTTTGATCAACGGATGAAAATCCTTCGCCGCAATTCTGAAAAGCCAGCATGATCCCAACACTAAACACAAAGCCGAAAATAATAAAAGGACCTTTTCTCACACCTTTGATTTTACTTTAATTTTCAACAAATGCTAAGCTTTTTAAATGGTCAGCGAGGATATAAACTCAATCGGTTGGATTTGATGATAGCTTCTAGGAATGGGATTTCTCGGATTGAGAATAGTCATTTGCAAAAGCAGGGATTGAAGAGCAAATGCGACTAAAGAATTGAGACCCTAATTCCGATGATTAGGTGACAGAGGATAGGAAGAATTAAGCCCGAATCGTTCAAGTCCAACATCTAGGTTTTACTTGGTGCTTTTTAAAATTGTGTATTTGGAATCGGTGTCATATTAATTGACATCAAGGGTGACAATTTGAAAAAAAAACGAGCTTCATAAATCCCAAAAGAAAAGAATTTTTTAATTCAAAATCAAGTTAAAAAAAATAGTTTCGTCATAAAGTTAGCTCTGACCGGGAACCGCTGGAATAACTCTTAGGCATTCTTAAGTTGATCTGAAATTGCAACCAAAATAATGTATGATGAAAACTTTAGTATGGACAATAATTGTATCGATATTAGGAACGCAAAGTCTTTCATTTGCTAGTAGATCTGCGAAATCATGTCAGCTTTTTTATAAAAATCGGTTTTTAACTCAAATTCATCCAGAATCAATTGTTGGTAAAGTCTTTTCTCCACAGAATGGGAGTTCTCTTTATGTTGGTAAAGACGGCCGATTTTATGGTCTCAAACGACCTATTGAATACAGTAATTCAGTTAGAATCAATAAGAAAACTAATAGTTCCAAGGTTGTTGTAAACCCCGATTTTGGCCCTTTTCTTTTAAATGATTCGATGATTATTTCCTATGATAAAGGTCAGTTTTTTGCCATTGTCCTAAACGATTTGTGGAGCGAGACCTTCACAGGACCAGAAGCTAAAGACATTCAAATTATAGGCAAAGGAAAAAGTATTTTGGTTACCACCACTGATAGTCAACTATTGAATTTAACTCCTAATGCCTTTGACTTTGGAAAAGGTATATTAACAAATTATAATAAACCTATTGCTGAAGATGTATTACATCATCATGTATTTAATCTCCGCACAAATGGAAATGACCATGAATATTTAGGTGTGATTTCTAATTCGGGAAGTTATCATTTTTATGAGCTGGAAAATAAGAGAAATGGACATTCAGTGATGACATCTTTTTCTCCTATCGCAAGTGAATTGTTATCCCTGGCTCTTTTCCAAAAATTTCAAGAAGCTTCACCTATGGATTCACATAAAATGATTGTTCAGATATTTAACGACTTCCTTCGTGTTGCTGTCACAATGAAGTTAGATGCCACTATCAAAGATTTAGACTTTAAAGTGAGTAGCCCAACATTAAGATATAAAATGTCTGATCTAGCTAATCTTAAAAAAGAACCGCCTCAAGTTTCTCGTATATCTAATAATCCTATTTCCTATAGAACGATGGGTGGCTCACCGCTAATGGACCCATCCGATTTGCCTTATCAAATTGTGGTTCCAACAGGTCTGCGTGGCGATTTTAAAATTGCTTCAACTCCTATGGATGACATTGCAACGAGTTTACCAAATGGAGTAAATGAAAATCTATTTGTGGACCCTCAGTCAGGAATCATCGCGCATATTACGAACACTAATCAAGTAGCTTTGTATTCAAGGGACGCTCTTTCTACCGAGTTAATTTCCTTAGAGAATCCTGGGAAAAAATTCAATCAAAAGGTGGAATCGCATCAGATTAAAAATCTGGAGTGGATAGGACGAGGTTTCTATTTACTGGCAAAAACAGATGGACCCATTTTGCATTTGTTTCGACCCTCCGTAATTGGCGCAACACTTAAGGCTTCAGAACGATTTTACATTCATAAAGATGTGCATGCGTCAGGCTCCAATGCTTTTTTAAAAACAGACAATTCTGTTGTTTTGGAGGCTGGCATTTATTCAAGTAAGAATCTCACTACAAATGAGTTTAGCGATTTTGTAGTTTCTTTTTGGTCAGATGGGACTTTAGCAATGCATGCATTTAAGTCAATCCCAGGATTTGGGTTCTCTCTTGAATTAGTCGGCAAGGAGATGGCAAATTCTTTAGTTGAAGATTTTCAAGTCGAACTGCAAAAAACAGGATCCTCGCGCAAAGCCTTAGATCATTTTTTTAATACCTATTTTAGATTTGCCACACAATTCATAAACATTGGTGGATAGGAAGAATTAAGCCAGAATCGTTTTGGGTTTTGTTCGCAACCTCGTCTCCCTCAAATTCATGACGCAAGATTTGCTCAACTATGGGGAGTATTACTTAAATTTTTCAAGTTGCTGGAGATATATATGAAAACGATTTTTTATTATTAACGTTGATTGCGTCTAATCTATTTGGTGGAGAAAAGAATGCTTACATTGAATCCTTCTTCTAAATCTATGAAATTGAATTCTTACAGGTAAGGTATTTTGCTACCTTCCAAGAAGCTTACAAGCAAACCATGGAGTTTATTGAATTTTATAATACTAAAAGAAAACATGGCTCCTTGAAAGTGATGGCTCCATTAG
Organism: Deltaproteobacteria bacterium; assembly: GCA_017302835.1. NCBI lineage: Bacteria > Pseudomonadati > Myxococcota > Myxococcia > Deltaproteobacteria bacterium. Next base: position 158,174 of record JAFLCC010000003.1, read on the forward strand.
ATTTTAAAAAATGTTATAAAAACGATTCTATTGCTGAAGTGGAAGTGAGACTTTAGCATGAAGAATTTAAATCAAATTTTAACACAAGTGTTCGCATCGAAAATGTCCATAATTAAGGGGTTGACAGGGAATCAACGTCCCCAAGAACATTTAGGGCTAACTTAAAAGAATATATGGATATGGCTGATGAAAAGCCCTTACGTATTCAAAAGCGTGAAGGTAATGCCTGCGTTTTAATGTCTGAGGAATACTACGAAGGGTTATTGAATGAGATTTCTTCGCTACAAAAAAGCTTGCTCTCTGCCAACCAAGCTTTAAGAGGTGAAATCATCGAATATAAAATTGGCGATAAAGATCGTTTGAAAAGATTTAAAAAATGAAGATTGTTAAGACCCAGCAATTTGAAGATGATCGACTCCACATTGAAGATCATATTTATAATTCAAATGAGTATGATATAAAATTTGTCGATAAATTTATAGATGAGCTAGACGCTGCTGTTCAGTGGGTTCATTCAGTGCACCTTCAGCTTGTTGCGCCAAACTCGAAGCATTTTGCACATTCATAGTCGCAGACTCAAAACCCTAAGCTTGTGATTTTAAACTTTCAGCGATGGTTTGTCCTGAAGGACCCACACTGCTATTGGCAAACCTAGATCCACTTGCAAGTTATTGCATGGATACTTTTAACTTTCTTTGATTTTGCGAAAGATGTCTCCGCGCTGTCAATGCAGCGACTTGCGAAGTAATACGCAAGCTAGGCTCCCTTACCAAATCCATGTTGGTAAATTTCTCTGGCGCCAACACTTAAAAACCAGAATGTTTCAAATTGATAAAAATGGCAGATCTAGTTCAGTCACGTCCTAGCCCCCCAAAAAAGCCCTAATGACCTCAAAATGCAGTCTTAACATCTATGAATTACTACGCGCGGTAATTATCAATACTTGTTAAGAATTTTTGAAATTATATTAAATTGTTCAATGAATTCAAGAGGTTGAAGTTTTCAATTTGAAACACCGTTGGTTAAACAACATAATCGCCGATGTAGCATATAGTGCTCAGCAAAAATCACGCCGATTGTATATTATAATGTTCATAGTTGTATATTATGTATATTATAATATGCAGTTTAGTTGATTTTTCCAAAAAACAGCCGATACTATAAGTATGAAAGCGAAGAAAGAAAGAGTCTATTCAAGACACACCAAAGAAGCAGCCATTTTACTTGGTAAGCATATCCAATTGGGCCGCAAAGAGCGCTTCCTCACCGAAACAGATCTTGCGGACCGTGCTGGCATTTCGCGCGTCACTTTACAGAAAATCGAAAAGGGTGATCCTAAGTGCGAACTGGGATTATACTTTGAAGTTGCCACCATCGTTGGAGTTCCTCTATTTGGGGCGGACTCTTCTTTTTCTCTTTCACCCAGCATTGAACGTATAAATGATAAGCTCGCACTTCTTCCTAAAAGCATTCATAAAAAGAAAAAGGAAGTAGATGATGCCTTCTAAATCTAAAACTTATAATGAAGCTTATGTTTGGATTTGGCTGCCTGATGAAGTAAATCCCGTCGTCGCAGGAAAACTGACTCAAGATGGAAAGTCTTTTGTTTTTAATTATGGTCAAAGCTACTTAGAAAGACCAAATAAAATTTCTATTTATACACCAGAGCTTCCTCTTAAGCCCGGCATGTTACCCCTGTTAGGAAATTTAACAATACCAGGATGTATACGAGATGGCTCTCCTGACGCCTGGGGAAGACGTGTTATTATTAATAAAAAATATGGAGTCACAGGGAAAGCCATTGACCAACATCAACTTGATGAGCTGACTTTTTTATTAGAGTCAGGCTCTGATCGTATTGGCGCACTTGATTTTCAAACATCTCCCACAGAATACAAACCACGCCTATCTCTGCACGCATCCCTTGATGAACTTCTGCACTCAGCAGAAAAAGTGGAAAAAGGAATTCCTTTAACCCAAGCCTTGGATCAGGCACTTTTTCATGGCAGCCCTATTGGCGGCGCACGACCCAAAGCTCTTATTGATCATACCGATAAAAAATATATCGCGAAATTTTCTTCGACCTCGGATTTATTCAGCGTAATCAAAGCTGAATTTATTGCCATGCGCTTGGCAAAGCAGGCTGGCATTGAAGTTGCCAATGTGAGACTGGAACAGTCCTCGAAAAAAGATGTTTTGCTTATTGAGCGCTTTGATCGCGTCCCTACAAAAAAAGGTTGGCAGAGAAAAAATATGATTTCAGCTCTGACCATTTTTGAATTTGATGAAATCGTCGATGTTCGCTATACCAGCTATGAATTGCTAGCAGAAAAAATCAGGCATTCGTTTTATGAGGCTTCAAAGACCCTTAAGGAGCTTTACAAACGTCTAGTCATTAATATTTTGGTCGGAAACACAGATGATCATGCCAGAAACCATGCTGCCTTCTGGGATGGGAAAATGTTAAAGCTGACTCCAGCCTATGACATATGCCCACAACCTCGCACTGGTGGCGAAGCTTCACAAGGCATGCTTATTCATGGAAATAATCGAATGAGCCAATTGAGAGAGTGTATTGCTGTAGCTTCGCACTTTCAGCTATCAAGAAAAGAATCTATGTCCATTATAGAAGAAATTGCTAACATCATTATTGATAATTGGAAAGAGACTTGCGAAGAATCGAAGCTCTCTGAAGTTGATAGAAAACTATTTAGCTCCCATCAGTTTTTCAACCGGTTTGCTTTTGAAAATCTTGAGGGTGATAGCCAACATCTAGAAAAGTTGGGACAAAAATTTAGAAGTTTTTAGCGAAGTTAAGATAAAAAAATCTCAATTTGAAAATAATATTTCTAAGTTTTAAAAATTCTAAATTTTCTTAAAAAAGCTGATTTGCTTTTAACGCCTTCAACATTCTTTGTGCTGTTCTTTGACTTTAGAAACGCTAGCTCTCTTAAAGTCTCAAATCTTTTTCTACGATAAGACTCTTGTTTAAATCGATCAAAATTAAAACGAAATGTGTTGATTGGCCAAGTTTATTAGTCTTATTTTTTTTGCTGACATTTAAAATGGAGATTTGTAGCAACACTTTTTTCGAATTTTAACTTCCCTAACTTTCTCTAATTTATCGTCCGGAATAAAAATTAATTGCCATGATTCTTTATTTGTTGCGGGCTCCGTAATTTTATAAGCGTAAATGGTGTCGCTAAAAAAATAGCTGTTGGGTGTACTCATAATTTTACGAACTGCGAGCTGAACTCATAATAAATCACCCCGCAATTGAAAAGACGGTGGAAGACTAGGGCAGATTAAAAAAATAAAACTTTGGTGACTGCCTTTGTTGCTTACGAATGGACTTATGGAATCCAGAAAGATGGAATCCAAAATGGGTTTCTTCAAGAATCTCATAGTAGTTCTGAATTGTTGCTACCTCGACACCAGTTTCCCGAGAAATAGTAGAGTAGTTCAATACTTCATATTTATCGGGTATATAAGTAGTTAAGTAAAGCTGTGATTCAAAGAGCGCTACGACGGCTATTGAGCCAGCATTATTCACGATATCGTGTGAATTTATTAAATTTACCCATTTTAGCGCTACTTTTGTCTTATTATTCACTTGATCGTATGAATTATAGTTAAATTATTTCATTTTTTTGAAAAAATAGGTTATATTCATACGAACATATGAAAAAAAACATTAATACATCCATAAAAGATCTAGGGCTTCTAATAAAACGTGAACGTAAACAGTGTCAGCTAACGCAAACACAGCTTGGTGAAATAACTAACACCAGCATCAATTTCATAAGCCAAATTGAAGCTGGAAAAGTTACGGCTCATATTGGTAAGGTGTTCCGTGTGCTTCAGGTTTTAGGAATAGAATTACATATTCAAAGAGGAGCCTTAGGACTTGTGATCCCTTCAGAAAAAACACCAGTTAAAAAAAGTAATAGCGGGGAAAAATAACTATGGATTCAAAGGCCGTTAATAAACTAAAGATTTTTAAAAATGAAATTTTAGTTGGAAACCTGGAAAGAACTAACGATGGCTGTTGTATTGAATTGACTGATGAATTTAAAAAAACGAAAAAGAACTTAACTTTTAAAATTTCATCTGAAGAAAAAAAGATTGAATTTAAAGGAGTCGGACTGCCACCATACTTTGCAGGATTGTTGCCAGAAGGGCTCAGACTAAAAGCTTTAATTAAAAGATTAAAGACCTCTCAAGATGATTTATTTAGTATACTTGTGGCATCTGGAGGCCAAACCATTGGTGATATTCATTTCGAAAATGACGAGTCCTTGACCAGTATGGAGGACTTGCTGAATGACTTTAATTCTATCAAGGAGCAACTTCATCAGGGACAAGATCCTGGGCACAATGCTATTGCAGGAGTACAAGATAAACTTTCAGCAGATCGAATTTCTTTACCGACAACAATAAAGAAAAGAAATAAAAGTTATATTTTAAAATTAACGTCAACTGAATTTCCAGAAGTGATTCAAAATGAATGGCAGTGTATAGAAATAGCCAAAGCCTGTGGTCTTAGTATAAACAAAGCACAAATTGTTAAAGACGCGAAACAAAATCCAGCATTGTTGGTGGAAAGATTTGATCGCGAATGGAATAAGCTAGAAAAAAAATGGCAATGTTTTCATCAAGAAGATGCTTGTCAGTTTTTAAATCGTTACCCTGCAGATAAATACCGACTGACTTTTCAAGAAATTGCCGATGAGGTTGCAAACCTTGCAACAAGTCCAGAGATCGAAGTTTTAAATCTTTTAAAGTTAAAAGCTTTTTCTTATTTAATAGGCAATGGAGATTTGCATGCAAAAAATATAAGTCTGACTCAAAAATCAGAAAGTGATATTTGCAAGCTGACACCATGCTATGATTTGGTTTGCACGGCTTTGTACGGTGATCAGAAAATGGCGTTAATGTTTTTAGGTAAAAACCAAAATTTAAAAAAGAAAAACTTTATCGAGTTCGGTCAGAGATATGATATTCCAGAAGCCGCTACAGTTTCAATGTTGGAAAAATTAGTTAGCCAGTTTGAAAAGAACTATCAACATTTTTTTTCTTTCCCTCTGGCTAAGAAAAAAGGGAAATTTCTCAATCAGTTTTTTAAGGAAAGAATCAAACACTTGTTGTAGGCACGACACAATCAATCCCATCACGAACCAAATCTACTGTCCGATCTGCACAACTGAGTTCAATATCCAGCTCAGGGTACAAATCGGTAAACTTTGATAGCAAAGAGAATTTCCTTACATCTCGCCAAGTACTGCTGACCTTCCGGTGTCAGTGAGACCTGTCTTGTTGTCAGGTATTAGTAAAACCGGGAAGGGCTACTATAATTTAAACAGCAGCGTAGTGCCACTGAGAAAAAAACAAGGCACTGTTGACATCAGAAAGAACAACATCAGTACTGATGCGCTCCTTGAGTAACTGCGATTTTTTTGATTTTCTTTGAGGAAAAGAAGAATTAAGCCCGAATCGTTCAAGCCCAACATCTAGGTGAATTTCCCGTTTTTCTTGAAATCCAAACCCGGTCTCCTGTTTTTGAGGTGTGATCAAAAAGGGTTCCGATGGAGCCGTAAAAATTAAATTTTTTGCTGCCTCGGGTTTTTACGCAATGCCAATACTGAATAAAGATTTTATTTAGTCAAAGATGTCAAAAACAAGAAACCAGACTGACATAATGATGACAGTCTAGAAAATGAAAATTCTTTAAATGCATCTTAGGCATTTTTTTCCTCTACTTTGATATGAGTTTGTTTTGGCACCTAAAGTGCAATTAGTAATTTTAATGATAAAATTTTTTTTGATAGGTTTCTTACTCGTAGTTAATTTGAGCCTTGGAAAGAGTGCTGAGGAGACTACGGTTAAAGGAAAAATAATATTTCAGGACGATACGATTCACTTAGAATTTTCTGGCAAAAACTCTTGGAATTATTCAATTGATAAAAAAGCACAAGTCGTTCAGATTTTGATTGATCCACTTGACATGGAAACGATTAAAAATATTTTAAGATTTAAGTCTAGCTTGTTAAAAAAAATTAATGTTTTAGAGAATCAAGAAGACCACAAAACTTTGATTAGTTTTGAATTGGCAAATGATTTAGAAATTTTCGATTATCTGGTTGAATCGCCATCTCGACTCATTGTGGATTTGTATCAAAAACCTACCGAGAAAAAAAATACAAAAGCTCAAAATGTAAAAAAAATCAAATCAGAGACAAAAGAAAATAGGGCGCCCGCGTCCGCTGATTTTCTGAAGTTAGAGGTTGAAGGACCTGTATTGTCGCAGGTGAAACAGGAAAAAAATAAACTTGCTGGGATCTATGACGGCGCTGATCCTTTTTATGAAAGATTTTCGATGAAGGATTATGAAATCAAAGAAGAATCGATTATTATGAGTAAGGAAAATTATTATATTCCTTTCCCAGATATTGATTTACCTGTCGTGGATTGGAATAAAATTAAAAATGCTGAGACCGTGTTTCAAATCGCTCCAACGGAAGAACCTGAAAATAAGCATGTGAGGCTTTTACAAACATTGATGAATAATAAAAGACCCCAAGTTTTTTTTAAAACCTATAACTGGTTTCAAGAAAAGTATCCTGAATCGGAATATTCTGACATTGTGAAAAATATGAGTATCCAAGTTCACTTGAGCGAGTGGGAAAGTAAGAATGATGCTCACCACTATGACTTAGCTGTACAAAAAATGAGAGAGATTATAAATAAAGATGGAAAACATCCCATGGCCGAAAAGTATTCAATGCTTTTAGGTATTTTAGCCTATGAAAAAAAAGATTATTTTAACTCATTAAGGTCATTTCAAAATCACATGAGTCAAGAATTATGGAATAAAAAGGGCTCTTACTCTGCTGATTTATCCGCATTAGGAATAGGTCTGAGCTTTTTAAAGTTGAATCAGTTTGAGGACGCTTATCGAGAATTTGACAAATTAGAAAATTCATCAGTGTTCGATGATTTAAAAAGTGAAGCCGCTTATCGAAAAGGCGATGTCTTGTTAAGGCAAAAAAAATATGATTTAGCGATTAAGGAATACAAAGCGGCGATTGCAAGAAGGCCTAAAAGTGAATTGAAATTTCCCAATGCATTTTATAATCAAGCACAAGCGCAATTTTTATTAGAACAATATAAAGAGAGTCTGAACACCTACCGGGAGTTCATAAAAAAGTTTCCCCAAGATAATGTATCTCCTTATGCAATGACTCGAGTGGGAGAACTGCTTGAAATTCTGGGGGCCGATAAAACAAAGGTCATTGGAGCTTACTTGGAAACCTATTTTCGAAGTGGAGAGAATCCGTCTGCTATTGTCGCTAGACTCAGATTGTTAACTGCTAAAATGAAAGGAATGAAGCCGAAGGAAGTGGATAGCACGATAAAAGAAATTACGGAGCTCATTAAGAGGTCTGACTTGCCAGGAATTCAACAATTTGCAACGGTTCTCATTGCTGAAGGGTTTCAGCAAAAAAAGAGTTATGATAAAGCTCTAAATTTATTAATTACTTATTATAAACAAAATCCTAGTATCGTTGATACAAATTTATTTTCTAAAAGAATTGTTTCAAATATTTTTGAAAAAATTGAAACAAGCGTTGGAGCAGGTGATTTCTTATCAGCACTTAAGATATATAATGAATATTATGATAATTGGCTTAAACCATCGACAAGACTAGATATAAAATACCAGATAGGGCGTGCCTATGAACAAGGTGGAGTTTATGAGCCAGCCATAAAATACTATTCTGAGGTTTTAAATAAAGTGTATTCTTATCGAGGGAGCAGGGAGGGTAGAGAAAAGCTCGTGAAAGAAAAACTACCTTCAGAGAGCTTGCTAAACTTACGACTGGCTGAAGTTGAAGACAAAAATAAAAATTACAACAAGGCATTTGAATACTTAAAGGCGATAAAAGAGCCTAATCTCTTGTCAGAATCAGATCAGATCGCCAGAATAATCCTATCCACCTCGCTTTATGAAAAACGAGGGGACTTCGATACGGCAATTCTTTATTTGACTGAACTGCTGACTTATTGGAAGGGGCAGCCCTTTCTTGTGGCTGAACCTTATTTTAAATTGAGTGAGTTGCAATATAAAAAAGGGGAAAAGGAAGAGGCTTTAAAATCTCTAAATAAAATTGCGACATTAATGGATGATACCAACTTGGTAAGTATCGATCTATATAGAAAGTCTTTGGAAAAATTAGCCAGTATCAATGAAGAAAAAAAGGATTTTGATCAAGCTATTTTTTGGTATGAAAAACTGCTTGATAAGTTTGAAGACAAGATCTCAATGGCCTCCATAAGGTATCGGTTGGGAAAGATTTATTTTGATATAGGAAAAATTCAAAAAGCCTCTGAAATCTGGGCTAAATTTAGGGGAGATAATTCGGAGTCATGGAAGAAAATTGCTAAAGAACAAATCCGTTCCTTTGAATGGGAAAATGAAAATAAAAAATTTATCGATCGATTTCCCGCATCTAAAAACACACCTTGAGGAGAAAATATGAGTCAATTGGGTTTAAAAAATATTCAATACAAATCGGAACAAATGGAGCAAATAAATAAGTTAATTCATTCGTTGATACCCGTTGAATCCAATTTAAATATTTTTGGACCATCCGGTTCTGGAAAATCAGCATGGATGAATTACCTTATAGAAAAGTCAAATATCAGTGGTCAAGTATTAAGATTAGATATCAAGGAAATGGATGAAGGCCTTTTTAAAGAAGTGTTAGAAAAAAATTCTTTTCGCTATATTTTGTTAGAAAATATAGAATATTTGCATAAGGAAAATCAAACGTGTTTGGCACAGTATATTCAAAAAAGCGGATTGATCTCGAAGCCAGTTATTTTATCGACCTCGACAAGAAATTTAACCGAAATAGCGAAAGAAGGTCTGCTACGTCAAGATTTGTACTATAAGCTAACTGTTTTTAAAATTGAGTTGCCTTCTCTGAAAGAAATTTCAGAAGATATTCCCGTTCTGGCAAATTGGTACGCTCAATTGTTTGCACCTAATTATAAAAAGGGTCCTCTGAGTCTCACTCCGGAGGCCCTACAAAAATTGAGTATGTACTTTTGGCCTGGTAATATCTCTGAACTGGAAAGCGTTATGGAAAGAGCCGTCATACTTTCGCAAGAAAATGTTATTAGTGAAAAACATATTAGGTTTGATGACTTTCAAAAACACTCATCTTTGAATTTAAGTATGGGTATGTCTTTGTCTGAAGTGGAGAAACGCTTGATCCTGCAAACTCTTGAACATACTGAAAATAACCGAACCAAGGCGGCTCATATCCTTGGAATTAGCATTAGAACCTTGAGGAATAAAATCAACGAATATAAAGAAGCGGGGATTCTATGAGTTTATTTGATAAAACGACCTCGGCGCTGCAAACATCTTTAGGGATGAGGCAATTAAGGCATAATGTGACTTCATCAAATATTGCGAATGCGGAAACTCCAGGATATCATGCTAAGAAACTGGATTTTGAAGAAGCTCTATCTCGGGCCATCGATTTGGAAGGTTTAAAGAACATGTCGACAAGCCATGGAGATCATATGATCGTGGGTGGAAAGACAGCTAAAGTCAGACCTGATATTTATGAAAATCCTGAAGGAGCCGTCAACAATGATGGCAATACCGTTGACCTAGAAAAAGAAATGTCTGCCCTGTCAGAAAATGCTGTTTTATATAAAGCGGCCTTACAATTGATAAATAAAAAAATGGCGGCACTTAAATATGCCGCAAGTGAAGGAAGATAGGTAGACTATGGCTGATTTTATTTCAGGAATGAGAATATCTGGTAGTGGAATGACAGCGCAACGAACTCGTTTAAATACCATTTCTTCAAATATTGCAAATATAAATACGACACAAACTCCAGAGGGTGGGCCCTATAGACGAAAAGATGTGGTTTTCGAGGCCATGCCTGATACCAAAAATTTCGGAGAAATTTTGACTTCCACGAATCCGAAATCGAACATGCAAAGAGTGCAAGTCTCTGACGTGATCTCTGACAGGAAAGCTCCCTTGTTAAAATATGAACCTGATCATCCAGACGCAAATCCCGATGGTTATGTCGCCTATCCAAATATAAACCTAATGGAAGAAATGACAAATATGATCCAGGCAACTAGAGCCTACGAAGCCAACGTCTCTGCACTTCAGGCATCCAAAGACATGGCATTGAGTGCTCTTGAAATTGGTCGATAGTGAGACAGGGGTTAAGCCTATGTCTCAACTCTTCGTTCTCGTCGGTCGGACACCTTGCGACCTGGCTTCGCCAAGCCTCAGTCGCTCTTGGAGATTGGGCCAGATTTATGAATTGTCCCTTTAAGCAATTCGATTTTTAAGATAAAATAAACTATAAAGTGAGGATCCATGGACGGGTTTACAGTTAAAAATTCCAATCAATTTTTAAATTCTGGTTCTTATTTAGATCAAAGATCTTTAAAAGTAGATAATGCTATCGTTGATAAAAACAAAGATTTAAATGGAAGTATTGCTCCCGATAATCAAATCGTTGGAAAATCTTTTTCAGATACTTTGAACGAGGCTATCAAAGGTGTCAATCAGTTGCAAAAAACAAGTGATAAGGCGGCTCAGGATTTGGCTACGGGGAAGACGGATAATGTGGCTGATGTGATGATTGCAGCCGAGAAAGCAGATATTGGATTAAGAGTTATGGTTCAAGTAAGGAATAAAATAATTGATGCTTATAATGAAATTATGAAAATGCAGGTATAGAAGGGAAGTGTTGTGAATAAAATTTTTGCAGGTATATTAGTTCAATACCGTGAATTTTTTAAAAATTTAGGTCCAACTAAACGGTTATCAGTAATCATGGTTTCTATTATTGCTGTGGTGGTAGTGGTGGTCATATTTATGATGGTCTCAGGGAAAGATTATGTCCCTTTGTTAACCCAAATACCTAATGAACAAATGCCCTTAATTGTTCAAAAATTAAATGAAAAAAACGTGCCTTTTCAACTCAAGGAAGATGGTAAAACTATTTTTGTTCCTAAAGATTTATTGCACTCAACACAAATGACGTTGATGGCAGAAATTGGTTCAGCTAAAATGGGAAGCATTGGTCTTGAAATTTTTGATAAACAAGATTTCGGAATTAATTCCTATGCGCAGAAAATAAATTTTCAAAGGGCCATCCAGGGTGAATTGATTAGAGCCATAAATACCTTAACAGCGGTAAAACAATCTAAAGTTCTTTTAGCCCTACCAAATAAAAAAACATTTTTAGAGGAAGGGGGAAAACCTTCTGCCTCTGTGGTTGTCGAACTTCATCAAGGAAAAGAACTGGGTCCCGATCAAATAAGAGGGATTCGGTACTTAGTTGCTAATGCGGTTGAAGGTATGGATCCAGATAATGTGACGGTATTGGATGAGCGTGGTAAAGTTTTAACAAAGCAAGGTGATGGCAGCACTGCCGGTTCAAATGAAATTTTAGATCTTAAGAGCAAGATAGAAAAAGAATATGAAGCCAGAATTGAAAGTATTTTAGCAAAAGTGGTTGGGCAATCAAAAGTTGTAGCTAAGGTAAATGCCACGCTAAATAATAAAATAATTTCTTCCGTAGAAGAAATTGTGGATCCAGAAAAAACAGCTATTCGTGCCCAACAAAGTGAAGAAGAGTCCTTGGATGGTTCACGGGTAAACCCAGCGGGAGTCCCTGGTTCTAGAAGCAATCTTCCGGGAGCTGAAGACGCTGGTCAAGTCGGTTTTAAACAAGATGTGAAAAAAGAAATTAAAACGACTAATTATGAAGTTCCAAAAACCGTAAGAAATGTAAAGGAAGCCGCAGGTAATTTAGAAAAAATATCGGTGGCGGTGGTTGTTGACGGAACCTTTCAAAATATTAAGAACACCCAGGGAGTTGAAGAGCTGAAATATGTTCCAAGAACTCAAGATGAACTGCAAAAATATGAAACTGTGGTCAAAAATGCAATTGGATTTAATTCCGCGAGGGGTGATTCGGTTAAGATTGAGAATATTCAATTTCAGCCTGAGGATTTTTCTGAAGCTGAAAAGCTATTAACAAATTTAGAGAAGCGAAAATTATTGCAAGCGATATTTAAGTGGGCCTTATTGGCATTTTCTTTAATTTTATTTTTCATCATTGTGGTCAGGCCATTCATGCAGTGGATTACGGATTCATTTCAAGATTCTGTCGATGAAATGTTGCCAAGAACCATCGAGGAACTTGAAGAGCTACAGGCTGTTGATAGCACGCTTCCTGGGATGTCAGCTGCCTTGCCGGTGTTGCAGGAATCAATGGACCCTGAAAAGGCTGAGTCTGAATTATTAAAAGATAGGATATTAACAATTATGCAAAAAGATGAAGAAAAAGCCGCTAATGCTTTTGGTATGTGGTTAGTTCGAAAGGATGAAAAAGCATGAAGGTCTATAAACCTGAAATGGTAGAATATGATAGTTTAAAGGGCTTTGATAAAGCAGCCATTTTACTGAATTATCTAGGTAAAGATGCAGTGAAAATCTTATTAAAACGCATGGAAGACGCTGATATCCGAAAGCTGATAAATGTGATGAATAAATTTCGCGTGGTTCCCGTTCATGTAACTAAAAAAATTCTGGAAGAGTTTTATGAGATGATCAGCGAAACTGATGACTATATTTTTTCTGAAACGATATCCAGCAAGGACAGCATTGTCGATGCCTTAGGTGAAGATAGGGCTCGAGGGATTCTTGGCGGTTTAAATATCACTGCGGGAAATTCTCGGTCTCTAGAGTCATTAGAGATGGTGGATGCTAAATCATTGGCAAATTTCCTGGTTAATGAGCACCCGCAGACGGTGGCAGTGATTGTCGCTCACCTGGAGCCAGAGAAAAAAGGTGAAGTTTTAAAGCGTTTGCCAGAAACCTTGCAGGCAGAAGTAGTTTTGCGAATGGCAAATCTAGAGCATGTGGATCCTGAATTGATTTTAGAGATCGACAAAGTATTAAAGAACCAATTAGCAAACACAGCCAGCGTTGAACAGTCTACTCTTGGAGGTGTCCAACCCGTAGCAGAGATGCTCAATGTGATGGATAAAAATACCGAAACATCCATTATGTCTCGATTGGAAGAGAAAGATCCTCTTTTAGCTGAAGAGATTCGAAAGCTGATGTTTGTATTTGAGGATATCAGTAAAATCGATGATCGTGGAATTCAAACATTGTTGAAAGAAGTGCCTAACGATAAACTAATCTTAGCACTTAAAACAGCCAATGAGGACATTAAGCAAAAAATATTTAAAAATCTATCAGGTCGTGCTGCTGAAATGTTAAAAGAAGATTTAACGAGTATGGGTCCTTCTAGGCTTTCAGATGTTGAAAGAGCACAGCAGGAAATTGTAAACGTTGCTCGAAGACTTGAAGCGGAAGGTAAAATATTAATTGCAAGAGGCGGTTCTGAAGATGCCATGGTATAATCGTTCTGTCTTAAAAAAAGAGTTAGCTGAAAGCAGGGTCATGGAGTTTACTCCTGCAAAATTCGATCTGGGAACTTCTCTTCAAGCTTTAGAGTATATGGAAGAAAGGAAAAAGGGGTCCGACTTTTTAATGAATCCTGTAATTCAAATACAAACGGGTGTTGATCAGTTGCAAAGTGAAAATATTGATAAAATGGCTGAAGAGTTGGCTCTAAATAAAATTCAAGATATTCAAGAGAATTCTTACAAAGAAGGTTATGAATTAGGATTAGATGAGGGACTAAAAAAAGCCTATCAAGAAAAAAATTCTGAATTGATTTCTAAATTGGACGAATTTGAAAGCCTCATGGAAAGATTAACCCAAATTAAAAAAGACTTAGAAATCCATAATGAATCTCATTTAGTCAGGCTCATTTATCATATGGTCGAAAGGGTATCGTTACGGCACGTTGAACTTGACAATAATATTTTGGTGGATGTGATGAGGCAATCATTGAGTCTAGCACAAGACGAAGAGAATGTCGTTGTTCAAGTATCAAAATCTCAGTTTGAGTTTATAGAAGACTTAAAGAAACAAACAGCTCGAGAATTTGATTTTTTGCGAAAGATTACCCTTGAACCAAATGAAAGCATCACTGCCGGTGGGTGTATTGTTCAAACAAATTACGGAGAAGTAGATTCAAGAACAGAACAGCGATTGGAAAAGTTATGGAACAACCTTAAGGAATCTCTGCCTAAGGTAAAGAATGAACTAAAATATGAATGAAATCAATTTTGAAAAGTATAGCCATTTAATTTCAAACATTCACCTTTCGAAAGATAGTGGAAAGGTAAAAGAAGTCGTAGGAATGATTATTAAGGGTTATCTTCCTGGTGCGGCGATTGGAAGTATTGTTGAAATTTTCCCACATGGTACCGAAAAATTTTTTTTAGCTGAAGTTGTTGGATTTAAAGATAAAGATGTTTTGATGATGCCATTAAATGATATGCGTGGAGTGGGGCTAGGGGCTAAAATTGTTTTATCTAAACAAATTGCAACCATCAGGGTCGGGCAGGAACTTATCGGTAGAGTGGTTGATGGCCTAGGTCAACCTTTAGATGGGTTGCCTCCGATAGAGGATTTCCAAGAAAAGTCCTTATATGCAGAAGTTGTCAATCCCTTGCAACGTAAGCCCATTAATCAATCGCTGGATTTAGGTGTGAGAGCCATCAATTCTTGTCTGACGGTGGGGTTAGGTCAACGGGTAGCTATTATGGCGGGGTCAGGAGTTGGAAAATCGGTGCTTCTAGGAATGATGGCTAGATATACGAATGCAGATATCAATGTTATTGCCCTCATCGGAGAGCGTGGTCGAGAGGTGAGAGAATTTATCGAAAATGATCTAGGCCTTGAGGGGATGAAAAAGTCAGTGATTGTTTGTGTTACCAGTGACCAAAGTCCATTGATACGAATGCGGGGGGCCTTTGTGGCTACAGCGATAGCTGAGTATTTTTGTGGATTAGGAAAAAATGTATTATTGATGATGGACTCGGTCACGCGTTTTGCAATGGCACAAAGAGAAATTGGATTAAGTACAGGAGAGCCACCCTCATCTAAGGGCTACACCCCAAGTGTGTTTGCACATCTTCCTAAATTACTCGAGAGAGCTGGAAACTTTGAAAATCAAGGAAGTATTACGGGTTTGTACACGACTCTTGTTGAGGGCGATGATATGAATGATCCCATCGGAGATTCTGTAAGATCTATTGTGGATGGACATATCGTTCTTTCAAGGCAACTGGCGCAAAAGGGGCATTTCCCTTCAATTGATATCCTTGCAAGCGCGTCCAGAGTGATGAAGAATGTTACCCAATTGGAGCACCAAAAGTTAGCTCAAAGAATAAGAGAAACTCTAGCAGTTTATAAAGATGCAGAGGATCTAATTAATATTGGTGCCTACAAGCCAGGGGCTAATCCGAAAATTGATAAGGCAATTAAATTGATTGATCCCATCAATGAATTTTTGCGACAAAGGGTTGAAGATGGAACTCGTTATGCCCAGACGATGAGACTTTTACAGCAATTATTTGTTGGTCAATAATCAGTGGTCACTCATAGGACTCAACTCTTCGTTCTCGTCGGTCAGACTCCTTGAGGCTTGGCTTTTCCAAGCCTCAGTCGCCTCCCTCCTGCGGCCTCGATTTGAGTCCTATGAGTGACCACTGAGAAATAAAATCTAAGCTCTACAAAAGTCACAAAAATCAATTATTTTAAAAATATTTTTTAAAGCATGATACTATTTAATAATGAATTTTAAATTTCGAATGCAGAAAGTTTTAGAACATCGTAAAACACTAGAGGACATTGCTAAATCAGAGTTAGAAGATGCTATTTTTAAGTTTAATAATGAAGTTCAAAATCTTCAAAAAATGATAGATGAAAAAAAAAATTCGCGTGTCGTTACTTATCATTTTCAAACAGCTAATCAAATATCAAGTCCTGAGAAAAAATTTATTTTTTCTCAGGCGGAATCTTTTCAAAGGCTCCAGGACATAAGGATTGAGACTCAGAAAGAAGTCATAAGAAATATTGAAAAAGAAGTCGAGGCCAAAAGGGAATTTTTGAAAATCAAAGCAATTGATTATAAAATAATAGATAAGTTTAAAGAAAAGAAAAAAGAACAATTTCTTGAAGAACTGAAAAAAAATGAACAGTCTCAAAATGAAGAAACAGTAATGCTGAGATTCGTCTTAGGAAATAAAAAATGAACGGTTATGATAAATATTTAAAACAGGTAGAATCCAAAGCAAACAGAGGAGATAAATTATCTTTTTCTCGTAGTCAATTTTCAAATAAGAAAACAAGTTCCGACCCGCAAAATAATCGTGACCAAAGATTTAATCGTGATCGAAGGTTTAAACAAGATCAGCAGATTAAAAGAGATCAACAGGTTAAACCTAAAAAAAGAATTCCCATGTTGAGCGTTGTGTTTTCATTGATAGGCTTTTTTTTGGCCTTATGGGGGTACGAAAATCAGCCTCAGCTAGATAAGTGGATTAACTCAATTGAAATATCATTTACGACCAAGTCCTTTAGTAAGGAGGCTTCTTCGGAGCCTGCACATCATCCAGAGAAAAAAGAGCCTGATGCCGTCGAAGGGGCAGTAAAACCACAAGAATCAAAGTTAGAAAATGATATTGTTGATTTTAATTTTATAAAGGATTTTCAAGAGCGAAAAAAACAACTGGATTTAAAAGAAGAAGAATTAAAAAAATTGGAATCAGAAATCGTTAGTCAGCGTGAAAATATTGATAAAAAACTTGATGAAGTAGAAAATATCAGAAAAAAAATAACTCAGCAACTTGAGGATAGAGTCAAAGCTGATGAACAAAAAATTGACACCCTTGTTCAGGTTTACAGTCAAATGAAACCCCCACAAGCAGCCAAAGTTTTTGAATCCATTGATGAAGACTTGGCAGTCGAAGTCCTGACTAAGATGAAGAAAAAAAATGCTGCAGAAATTCTAAATTTATTGAAGCCTGAGAGGGCTCAAAGCCTTTCAGAGAAATTTGCAGGTTATAGAAGAAAGCCATCTAGTATAGGTTCTGAAGCAAAAAATTCGGAAACAAGAAACAATGAGGAATTAAAGAATGTTAATAGCAAAAAACCATAACAACCTAAACAATTTTAACGAAAGGAGATTGATTGAACCTGCAGGCCATGTCTGCATCGCCCCTAATGGAAATGTCAGCCAAGACAAAAATTCCAATTCGCGATGTGGAACAAAAGGATTCTGCTGACAGTGAAAAAAGTTTCGATCAAGTTTTAAAACAGAAAACTAATTCGCGGTCAGCTAACAAACCGCAGATTTTGTCTCAAGAGAAGAACACTTCTGAAAATGAAGCTTCAAATATTGATTCTGAAGATGATAATAAAGATAGTTTTTCGAAGATAAAAAAAGAGACAAATGAAAGCGTGGCTGGAAGGGATGCAAAGAAGGATTCAAAAGTTAAAAAATTCATGGACTCATTTGAGAGTGAATTTCAAGTGCCCCCAACTCGACTAGTTGAGGTCATCAGTCAGTTAACGCCTGAACAATTATCAGAGTCTGCAGAGCAAACTGCTGATTCGGTAATTGATCAGTTAAACTTGGATCCCCTTGCAAAACCAAAGGCTAAGAAGCAATATTTAGAGTTGATACAGGATTTGAATCAGATTTCTGTGGCAAACCAACAATTGACACCTTTACCAGGGTTATCGTTGATGGGTTTAGGAATGGCTCAAGAGCGATTTCAAAAAATGAAATCACAGAGAGAAGTTCTTCAGAAGTCAATTGATCAAATGAACCAGAGTTTTTGGAAGCCGCGAGAGGTATTTAAAGACAACACTCTTGTAGAGCTTTCTAAATCAGATATTTTGAGCGGTTCAGAATCTGCTGTTCCAACTAAGATATCTCGTTTGGTGGAACCTGATTTTAATAATCAATTGATGAATCTAACAGATTCAAACAGTCAGCTAGATTCAGAACTTTCAAATCAAGTGTTGACTACAAAGTTTGATGGCCAAACTGAGTTGCCAACAATAGATTTACTGCATCCGTCAAAAGCGGCAACTGTTGAGAATATCACGACAGTCCCAAACATTCCAACAGTCCTGACAGTCCCAGCTGTTGCGACTCCCGGTATGGCTGAGGCGGAAGTAATCGCAGCAACAGCCGGTGCTGCTGCAGCAGGAGCAACGGCAACAGCAAACACAAGTGCAGTGACCGCAGCTGAATGGCGTCGAGAGGATCCAAAGATTCAACAACGGGACTCAGAGTTATTAAATACGGACCAGATGAATTCTTCTCTTTTAAAGAAGACGGAGGCTCCAGAGAGGTTTAAAGAAGGACAAAGTGCTACTTCCTATTTTGAAGGGCAAGCTCAAGGAAAAGAGCTTTCTAAAACTCAGAGATCTAACAAATCAAAGGGTGAGGAGCTGAAATCTCTTTTTGCTGCCCAACTGGGAAATCAGATTTACACTGAGGAGAGCGCGCGAGGAGAAGCCACTTCTGCCAAACTAATTCCTAAAGAGCTAACGCCAGCTGAGATTGATAAAAACATTCAAAATGTCATGCATCAGGCTCAGTATTTAGTTAAAAAGGGTGGAGGCGAAGTGAATGTCAAAATGAGTCCAGAGGGACTTGGACAAATTCAGTTGAAGGTAGAATTGATCGACGGCAAAGTGCAGATGCAAATGGTTACCGATAATAAAGAAACTAAAAAGATTTTAGAATCTAATATGGGTGATTTAAAAGACCAGTTGTCTTCACATAAGTTGAATATCAACTCAATCAAAATTGATACGGTTCAAGGTGTTAATACCGATGTGGCTACAAGAAATCAAAACTCTTTGGACCTATCGCAAAACCAATCAGACAGACAAACCAAACAATTTTGGAATCAGTTTCAAGATCAGTTTGGCAGAGGTCCTCAAAGGGAGGCTTTGTTTCAACCACCACAAGTAAAGGGCTATGCTAAGAAAAGCTCTCAGCCCATTGCTCCTGCAGAAAGCTCACAATTGCTTTCTGCACGAAGAGAAATGGGTAAGGGAAGTGGGCTGAATTTGGTAGCTTGATCAAAGTCGGAATTTTTACTTAGTGATTCCACCTTGTTTTTAAAGGATGATAAAATCTAAGGAACAGGAACCTGGGGAACAATGTGGAATCACTTTATCTTACATATGGGGGAGTTTTATGAGTGTGATGGGAGCAAAGCAAGGAACAAAGTCTTTTGGTCAAACGCAAACAGCGCCAGTTTCTCAAAACTCGATTTCTAGTAATTTGTCAGCAGGAGACATGAAAAAATTGGCAGGGGAGGATGTGGGCGATGTCTTAAATAAAGTCGCTGATCCTAATTGGATTGATCCTGGAAAAAAAATGAGAACTGCAGGTAATGATAAGATGGACAAGGATGCTTTTTTTAAACTCATGTTAACACAAATGAAAAATCAAGATCCCATGAATCCAATGCAGTCTCATGAAATGGCAGCCCAGTTGGCTAGTTTTACTTCTCTTGAGCAAATGCAAAACATGAATAAAACCTTAACCGAGATCAGCAATGCACAGAAGCCTGCAGAGCAGTTTCAAGTTTTACAGTTCTTAGGAAAAACAGTATCAGGAGACTCGTCAAAAATTTTCAGAGCCAAAGGAGATAAGGATCATGATATTTTATTTGATTTACCAATGAATGCAAGAGAAGCCGAGATTAAAGTAAAAAATGCGGATGGAGAGTTAGTCAGGACTTATAAGCTGAGCAACTTAAAGCAAGGTTCAAATCGATTAGCTTGGAATGGCATGGATGAAAAGGGAACGATTTTACCCGAAGGGGAATATCAATATTCAGTGGAAGCAAGAAATGACCAAGATAAAAAAATCGCAATTAAAACAGATTTTGAGGGTGCCATTACTGGAGTTAATTACACCAAGGAGGGGCCCGTTCTGATGGTTGGAAATCAAACCGTCCGTCTTCGAGATGTGAAAAAAATACAGAATGAAAATAAACCAACTGAAAATTCAGCACTTCCAACTCAGACACCTACAACTCAGACGCCCACAACTCAGACGCCCACAACTCAAGCACCGCAAGCGCCAGTGACAGCAAAAACGCAAGGAGCTCCTGTCGCTCCTCCAAAATCAAAGTTATTAGAGCAGGTTGGACTGTCCTCAGAAATGATGGCTAAAATTGCAAAAGAAACAAATTAAAGGTTAACAAATTAAAGGTAACGAATTAACAATTAATAAGAGGAAATAATGAGTCAAGAGGGATTGGTTTGGCGGGAATGCAGTAGTTGTAAAAAAGAAATAAATTATAATTCAAAATACTATGAATGCAGTGTTTCTACTTGTGGTGGGCATCGAACAGGCTACGTGTTTTGTTCAATTCCTTGCTGGGAGAGACACTTACCAGGAGCTAAACATCGAGATGCCGCAGCGGTGGAAAAGGTGGCACGTCGAATCGTGGTTACAAATACTTCAATCCAAGCTCCTCTACATAAAAAGGCAGATCAAGAAATTCTTGTGGTGGTCTCTAAAGTTAAATCTTATATCAAGGCTCAAGCTGATATGAATGTTTCAGATGATATCATGGAGACTTTATCTCAACGAATTCGTTTCTTCTGCGATGAGGCTATAAAGAAAGCCCAAAGCGATGGGCGTAAAACAGTACTAGATAGAGATCTACGATAGATAGTCTAGAAATTAATTATTTTTGGTACAGGACTTGAAAGTCAGGATCGTGATAGTTCAAAATGAAACAAGATAGAAAAAAAGGAAATAGGTTTAAGTAAGTAAATGGATATAAAAAAGATCGGTCAGCTAGATACATTAATGCCAAATCCTGTAGGGAAGAATTACATTCCCGGTCAGGGGCCTTCTTTTAAGGAAACCTTAGCTAAGACTTCACCTACAGAAACTTCAAAACTTGATTTGAAAAAAAGTTTGCAAGGTCTGCAAAACTTAGGAGTTGTTGATACCGGAATAAAGTTTTCAAATCATGCCATCGATAGAATGAATTCTCGGGGAATTTCGTTTAAGCAAGAGGATCTCAGCAAATTGAATGAAGCTGTAGATAGAGCTGCGAGTAAGGGGAGTAAAGATTCCTTAATTTTAATGAATGATACGGCTCTTATCGTGAGCGTGAAAAATAGAACTGTCGTAACCGTGATGGACAAAGCCACCTTAAAGGAAAACGTTTTCACGAATATTGATAGTACAATTGTGATGTAAAATGAAAATTTATTCAGCGGAAGTGCTGGATAAAAAATTTAACTAAACAGGGCTGGTCCTCTTTGAGGGGGCCCTCCAAAAATAAGAAAATGACATGGAGGTCATATGGGTATTCTTTCGTCTCTTTACACCGGTGTATCAGGAATGACAGCACAGGGTGAAGCCTTAGGTGTTATCGGTGATAACATAGCCAACGCTAACACAATTGGATTTAAAGCCTCAAGAGCTGAGTTTCAAGATATTATTTCAAAAAATTTAAAAGGGATATTGGGTGGAAATCAAATTGGGCGAGGGGTGAAAATCGGCGCGGTAAATCCTATATTAGTGCAAGGTAATGTGGATGCTACCGAGAAAGTGACTGATCTTGCGATATCTGGTGATGGCTATTTTAAAGTTAAGGGAAGCGACGGGGAATCCTTTACACGAGATGGTTCTTTTCACTTCGATAAAGAAGGGAACTTGGTAACCAATGATAATCAAAGGGTTCAAGGGTTTATGACAGATGAGAAGGGAAATATTTTAAACAAACTTGGGGATATAAAATTTCCTAGGGCTTTGATTCCAGCAAAGGGGACTCAAGAGCTTAAATTAGATTTAAATTTAGACTCCAGATTTGAACCTAATAAAAAATTTAATATTGAAGACCCGTATTCGACATCTCATTACTCTACAGGAGTTGAGATCTATGATACCCAAGGGAATAAGCATTTGGTTTCCTTTTTCTTTAATAAGGTTGCAGACCGTAAATGGGAATATAAAGGACTTGTTGATGGTAAAGAAGCCAGTGGTGGGGAAGCAGGTAAATTGGCTGAGGTCTGCGCCGGAAAGTTGGAATTTACCGAAGATGGAAAATTAAACAAGCAAGAATTAACTGATTCTATGTTCAATTTTTCAGGAGGAGCTCAACAAAATCAAAAAATTAAAATTACTTTTGGAGATGCCATTTCCGAAGGCGGCAAGGGGATTGAGGGAACTAAGCAATACGGAAAAAGTTCGGATTTAATTTCTTGGCATCAAAATGGAGCTGCTGCGGGAACCATCACAGGCCTATCTTTCAATGATGATGGCGTCTTAACCGCCGTATATTCAAATGGACAGGCAGCTGATTTAGCCCAAATATCGCTAGCTAAGTTTGAAAATGCCGAAGCCATGTTCAAGGTGGGGAACAACCGTTTAAAAGAATCAAGGGATTCAGGAGGTCCTTCCATGGGCTCACCTGGAAGCGCAGGTCGTGGAAAAATTTATGCAAAGTCCTTAGAAAGATCCACTGTGGATATTGCCACTGAATTTGTTAACATGATTCAAAATCAAAGAGGGTTTCAGGCCAATGCCAAGACCATTACAACAACAGATGAGCTTTTAAATGAGGTTATCCAGCTCAAACGTTAAGACGGAACGACTTTAGGTAAAACCTAAAGAACCTGTCCTCAAAAGGTCATTAAAATTAAAAGCCCTATCTTGTTTTAGTGAACAAGATAGGGCTTTCGCATTTAGTCAGAAGCTTTCATGGACCTCATTCATAGTTTCATCTATAATTTCCGCTGTTACCCAGGGATATACAGCGTTATGCCTAGGCGTACCCCTTGATTAAAGGAGTTCTTAATGAAAAAAATTGTTTTCTTTTTATCAGTTTGCTTTGCTCTAGTCTCATGTAAAGAGATTTCAGGGAGTTTTATTGTTACCAAAGATTTTAAAGCTCAAGCAAAAAACAATTGTGGTTGGGATCCTTTTGGCCATTGTGAACCCTTAAAAGAAGTTACTATTCAACCTGGAAACTACAATTCAAAAATAAATTTTTCTTCTAAAGACCTGATACGTATTGAATTAAAGGCAAATAAAATTACGGAGACGATTATTTTAAAACGGCCACTCAATTTTGAATTTCCTTTAAATGGTAGTTTTTTACTATTGGCTAAAGATATCCATCAAGATTTTGATATCAAAGGATCCGTGAACACGACGGTGTCTAATTCTCCAAATCGAAGAGAATATGAGTCTTGTACCTACACTGTGAATGATTATGTTTGTTATCCTGGTGGTAATGGCCATCCTCAATGCAGTTATCAACCAAGACAGGTTTGGGGATACAGACTCGTAGAGTATTATCTTAGAACGACGGCTCAAAATTTAGCGGCTTTCTTGATTCAGGCGAATGAGGATCTGGCTCGCTTTGAGGGGCAAAAGATAGATTCCGAAAAAATCTACCTATTTCAAAGTTTTTGCCGGTAGTGACAAAATCCAGGAAACATTCTTTTTTAGTCCTAAGATTAAATCCTGATGAAGATTTAAAAAAAAAGATAGCTTCAATTTGTGAAAAAAATAAGATCATGGCTGGTGCTGTCGTGTCTGTTGTTGGAAGCTTAAAGAATTTAAATATACGATTAGCAAATTCAAATGCTTTTTTAAAACGAGAAGAGAAAATGGAAGTGCTATCCTTGCAAGGGTCTATTTCAGTTTCGGGAGTTCATCTTCATATCTCTGTAGCGGATAGCAAAGGTAATGTGATGGGTGGTCACCTTATGGATGAGAACCTTATTTTTACCACTCTTGAAATGGTGATCCTTATTTTTGAAGATTTAATTTTTGATAGAAAAATAGATAACCATACCGGGTACAAAGAGTTAATAATTAATGGTTCAAACTTGAGTTAAGGGTCCTAACAACGTTCCAATTTGAGAATCAAGATTTTTTAACTCAATAGTTTCAATA
The DNA here is from genome assembly GCA_017302835.1 of Deltaproteobacteria bacterium. Classification (NCBI taxonomy): domain Bacteria; kingdom Pseudomonadati; phylum Myxococcota; class Myxococcia; species Deltaproteobacteria bacterium. Next base: position 182,110 of record JAFLCC010000003.1, read on the forward strand.
GTTATAAATAAATAGATTCGATTTAGATATTGAATTCATAAAACTTGGAAGCCTCCCTGATTTTTTGTCAAATTACGACAGGTCCATTAAAATCATCTTTGTTACTCTTGGTTAAATCAAAATTGTGGAGTCTCAACATGTTAAACCTGATGAAATTTATACCCAAAAATGTGAAGTATCCAATTCTAAGGTCCATGCTGGCACTTCCCATGTCCCTTCCAAAGGAATTGCATTTTGAAATAGCCACAACAGAGGCGCAATATTTAGGAGCATTTAGAATTCTTCAAGAGTGCTATTTAGAAAAAGGGTATGCGAGTTCAAATCAATCAAAAATTCGGATGACTCCTTATCATTTAATTCCGACAACGACAGTTTTATTAGCCTACTGGAAAAATGAAATCGTTGGAACTGTGAGTTTAATTCGAGACAACTCATTGGGCTTGCCGATGGAAAAGATATTTGATCTTTCGGACCTTCGAAAAAAAGATGGGGTGTTGTGTGAAATTTCTTCCTTGGCTATTAAAAAAGAATTCAGGGGGCAAGACGGGCAGCTTTTTTTCCCATTCATGAGATATATGTGGAATTTGTCCTATCATTTTCTGGACATTGACTATTTTGTCATTGCTGTAAATCCTTCAATGTATGAGTTGTATGAATCCATTTATCTTTTTGAGACCTTAAAAAGAAAATCGGTAGTGAGTAAATATGATTTTGCAAATAACAATCCTGCTGTTGGTCAGTATATCCATTTAAAGTCATCATTCGACAAATTTGATTCTGTTTACAGAAATAACAATATCAAATCAAATTTTGGATACTATATGAAAAACTCAACGATTTTCCATGAAAAATTTCCTTTGCAAGAATTCTTTACTCAGGTTTATTCACCCGTCAGAAGGGAATGGATTCCTAAACTTAAACATTTGCTATCAGAGCCTTATACAAAGGAATTAAGTAATAAACTAGCAAGGTGTTTTGGTTATCCATCAGAAGAAGGGATGATAATGAATCCAGAGAATCATCGTTACCGTTATCCGGTATCCTTTCAAATCCTAAATTATGAAGGCTCAAAAGTTGTCAATATCTCTAAAACAGGAATTGCCTTAAAATCAACTTTTCCTATTCCTCCAGAGATTCCTATTTTTTTAACTTGTAAGATTGGTCCAGAGAAAAAAACAACGATTGTGGTTGAAAAAGTCCGGGAAGATCGACAATCTGGCATCATTGGAATGAAGATTATTAAAGAATCAGAATCTTGGAATCATCTTATATCCTCATTTCAAAATGAGGGCAATAAACATTATGACTTTGACAGCGAGTCGAGTTTAGGATTCAAATCAACTGGATGATTAATTCCTCGTTAGATTCAAAAATTGAAACAGAACTAGTGGTAAAATCCTCAACATATGAATCAAGGATTTTACGTATAGAACCTCATTTGTCGTACTTTTCTAGAATTCATCATTGGCCTCAAAATGCTAATGAAATTGATGTGTTTGGCCCTTGTTGGAGTCTGGCTTTGTTTAATTTTCAAAATGACGAAGTTTGTATTAAACGCAGGGGACAGCTCATTTCATTAAACGGATATCAGGCCGTATTTATTCCTCCATTTTCTGTAATTGATTGGCGTCTAAAAGGTGGAGAGATTCAATTTGAAGGAGTGATATCTAATCATCCAGTCACCGGGGATTTGCCCAATGAACCCTATCTGATAAAGAACAAGAATTTAAATAAAATTCCCTCTTCTATAGCCGAATTATTTCGCCTCCTCAAGGAGGCTGAGTTTATCGTGGCTGTTGGAAAAGAAGAAGCTCCTTCAGCGGTGGCTTCCAAAACAAAAAATTATATCGATAGACATTTTGATAGTGAACTGACGATGGCAGATGTTGCCAAAAGTCTTAGATTAAATCATTCAGTTATGGACAGGGCCTTTATAAAAAATTATGAAATGTCACCTGTTGAGTATCGAAATAAATTAAGAGTCCTTGAGGCTGCACATAGGATGATTTTAGAACCTAAATCCGTAACTCAAACCACTTTCGAAGTTGGATTTTTAGGAACAAATAATTTTAATAAGCAGTTTAAAAAAGTAATGAATGTTTGTCCTTCCAAGTATTCTAAACTAGTTTCTGACAAAAAACTTCAGAAAAAACTTCAGAAAAAACTTCAGAAAAAACTTCTTTGACAAGTTCTCTTTTTTTCCGCCAGAATTAAAGGTGGCAGTAATAGCATAGCCTTAGAGAGGACTTTTGAAAAATGAAGGACACAACATTTAATTACCCTGTCGCTTTTTCAAGGAATATAGGCTGGATTACAGATGAGGAACAACTAGTTTTAAAATCTAAAAGAATTGCCATTGCAGGTCTTGGGGGTGTGGGCGGAATTCATTTAACCACCCTTGTTAGGATGGGTTTTCAGAAGTTTCATATAGCTGATTTTGATTTTTTTGAAATGCATAATTTCAATCGCCAAGCTGGCGCCTTTATGTCCACCATCGGTAGGTCAAAGCTGGACGTCATGAGGGAAGTGGCAATGGATATCAATCCTGAAGTTGAGATTGTTCCTTTTCCCAAGGGAGTGTGGCCGGAAAATGTGGATTCTTTTCTCAAGGATTGTGATTTATACTTAGATGGTTTAGATTTTTTTTGTTTTGATATCCGAAGGCTCGTTTTTGCAAAGGCCTATGAAAAAAATATTCCAGCAGTCACGGCAGGTCCATTGGGAATGGGTTCTGCTTTGGTGAATTTTCTTCCAAAAGGAATGACCTTTGATCAGTACTTTGGGTTATCAAATGCTAAAGATGACGAGGAAAAATCAGTCTTATTTGCCTTAGGTTTATCACCTTCCAGAATGACTTTCAGCTATTTAGTTGACTCCAAAAAAATTGATTTTAAGAATAAAAAAGTACCCTCAACACCTATGGGCTGTCAAATGTGTTCTGCAGTAGCTGGTGCGGAAATCATTAAAATTCTATTAAAACGGGGCCAGGTATCTCAGGCTCCTGTTTCTATCCAATATGATGCTTATCTAAACAAAATCGTTAAAACTTGGATTCCTTTTGGATACAAAAATCCAGTGCAAAGACTCAGAATCTATATCGCTCTTAGGATTTTTAAAAAATCCTATGGATCCTCATCCTAAGAAGAAGGGTTTTGACTTCACATTTTTCTTAAGACAGTATAAAGCCCATTCTAAGAATAAAAATACAAACACAAAAAAAGGAGAAATAATGTCAACAATGAAAACTCCAGTAAAAGTTTCCGTAACGGGTGCTGCTGGGCAAATTGGTTACAGCTTACTATATAGAATCGCTTCAGGTGAAATGCTAGGTAAGGATCAACCTGTGATATTACAGTTGTTAGAATTAACGCCAGCAATGCAAGCTTTGAAGGGTGTCGTGATGGAGCTGGAAGACTGCGCGTTTCCTTTGTTGCATCAGGTAACCGCTTCGGATGATGCAAAGGTCGCTTTTAACGACACGCAAATTGCTTTGCTAGTGGGTGCCAGACCTCGATCTAAAGGAATGGAAAGAAAAGATTTATTAGAAGCCAACGCTCAAATTTTTACAGCTCAGGGAAAAGCTCTAGATGAAGTTGCCAATAGAGATGTTAAAGTTTTAGTTGTTGGAAACCCAGCAAATACAAATGCTTATATTGCTATGAAGTCTGCAAAATCTTTAAAAGCAAAAAATTTTACAGCCATGTTAAGGCTTGACCATAATCGCGCTTTATCTCAATTGGCGACTAAAACCAAAAAACCCGTAGGATCTTTTGAAAAAATGATCGTATGGGGAAATCATTCACCAACGATGTATCCCGATTATCGATTTGCCAATATTCAAGGTCAATCAGTCAAAGCTATGATCAATGATGAGGCCTGGTATAAAGAAACGTTCATTCCTACTGTTGGAAAAAGAGGAGCCGCCATTATTGAAGCCAGAGGATTGTCTAGTGCTGCCTCTGCTGCGAATGCAGCCATTGGTCACATGAAAGACTGGTGGTTGGGTTCTGAGGGCAAGTGGGTCACGATGGGCGTGCCTTCTGATGGATCATACGGAATACCAGAGGGGATTATTTACGGTTACCCTTGTGTCTGTGAAAATAAAGAATACAAAATTGTCCAAGGTTTAGAAATTGATTCTTTCTCAAGAGAAAAAATGGATTTTACTTTGAAAGAACTTACTGAAGAAAGAGATGGAGTTAAACATCTTCTTGGTTAAATTAAGTAAGAAATTAGTTATTGGAGATTAAACAAGGCGCTCAGAAATGAGATAGTGAGGCAAAAACCTCACTATCTCCAATTGAAAAGTTATTTTTTACAAACTACATTTTGAGTTAAGAGCCATCTATCTGCATCTTTATTGATAAAAGTTCCACCAAATGAAGGATCTTTTAAAGAGATTGCTTGACCACAATTATCATAATCCTTTGGTGTTAAGCTGAGGAGGTTTTCAACAGGATTTTTGGTTAAAGCAAAGTAATCGACTTCATATTCCTCATTTTTAGAACCAAGATGAATTTTCATTGTTTTCGCTAAGAGTTGCTCAAGAAGAGCCAATGATTTTAGCGATTCTTGGGCATTGGTAACACAAAGGCCTTCGTGAAACAAAGCTCCTTTTCGTTGTTGAGGTTTATTCATTCCTAATGGACAAAGCTGATTTTGGTAGTTGATGGCCCATCTACCTGCATTGACTAAATCAGAGCCCATAGGAATAATTTCCTTTAATAAATTGTCTTTTCTTAATTTTCCAAATTCTGGCATATTTTCTGAAATAAATCTTTCAACCTCTTTAGGGCTAGTTCCTTCTTTTATAGTCACCGTTTTGAAAAGTTCGGACCCTTCAAAGCTATAAGCTGTGTAGAAATTTAAGTATAAAATATAACCAGCAGTCATTTGTCTTAAGGCAATTAAATCAGGTGTAGAAATTATCTTTTTTCCAACGATACTCATGTCGCATTTAAATTTGTAATCTTTTTCATTGGCTCTGATGGTTTCACATGAATAGGAGTTTGGATCTTTAAGACTTGCCTCTAAGGACTGGGCATTGAGTTCTAAGGTAAATGTTTTGTCCTGATTAACAATCAGAAACTTTCTGAAATCATTTAATGCCATTTGATATTCAGTAAACCAAGATTGAATGTCTTTTACATTTTGAATATCTTCCTTACCAGCCAATAGAAATTTCTTTACATGTAAATTTGGAATATTCTCTAAACTATTTTCATACTCAGTAAAATTTCCATATTTTTTAACTAAGGGTTTAACTCTGGTAAGAATTCCCTTGGTGCTTAAAAAAGATTTTAAAAAGCTCTTATAAAACTGAGCCTTTGTATTATTAGCATCTTTTTCCAACGCAATATCTAAAATCTTATCGGCATGCATAAATTGAGTGGGGGTTAATAATTGTTCAGCAGCATCAGTAAGTTCCTCTGATGACATGGTGGCATTGGCTTCTACGATTTTAGATGAGGTATTGACAGCTAATCCATCTTCACGTTTTGACTGACAGGCCGACAGGCAAGCGAGTTGACTCAGAAGTCCTAGCGTAAGTAGGCCTTTAAAAAATTGTGTTCTCATGTATTCTCCGTGAGCCGGGTTAGTCCGGCAGATTGGTTGTTATTGTTTTTTGTTCTTCTGACTTTATTTATATTTGCTGATTTGAAGGCGGTGTAGATTTAGTTTGTAAATAATTAACTAGATTAGTTACCTTTTTGTAAACTCTATAAATTTTATAATTCAGAAAGAATCCAATCTGTGGCAGGTAGGAGCTTGATATTTTTGGGTAAACTGGCCTTTAGGTGCACTCTCATCATTCATCAACTGGATTAGGATCTAAACCTACTTGTTGCTAAATTGGTTTAGATCCTAATCTACATTCTAAGGTACAAAACTTTACCTAAGGCTATTTAAGAATTCGGATTACATTCTTGTCATCAAATCAGAGATTTGTTTTGAAAACTTACTGGGGTCTGGTAAGGAGGATCCTTCAGTCAAAAGGGCTTGATTGTACAAAATTTCTGACCAGGTCTTTTGCTCCTCCTCAGATTTTGTCATCATGACGTCAAACAATGGATGCTTTAAATTTAACTCCAAAATTCTCTTGTTTTTGGGCATTTGAAAATCAGAACCCATTCGTGACATCAGTCTTTCCATATTGGCCGATGGGTCATTAGCCGCATTGACCAGGCATGCAGGGGTTGTGCTGAGGCGATCAGAAATCACCACGTCTTTGATGTTTTCTGTTAGGAAGGTTTTCATCTTCTCGATTAAAGGTAGAAATCTTTCTTTGAGTGATTTATTCTCTTCTTCCTTAGTTTTCTTTTCTTCTGCTGAATCTAGATCCAAATCATTGCGAGTGATAGACTGAAGTTTTTTATCTTTATAAGTTGTTAAACTTCCCATGACCCATTCGTCAATAGGGTCATTACAAAACAAGACTTCAAAACCTTTTTCGTTCAATTTCTCCATGTAAGGAGTCGATTTAATTTGAGTCAGGCTCTCTCCTGTAATAAAATAAATATCCTTTTGATGCGGTTTCATTCTGGCAATGTACTCATCCAAAGAAGATAGCTTTTCTTGAGTTGAAGTCGTAAAAAGCAATAAATCTTGAATTTTATCTTTCGCAGAAGAATCATTGGCAATACCTTCTTTTAAGGTGGAACCAAATTCTTTCCAAAAGTTTTCGTAGAGTTCCCTTGTCTGAGTCATCATGTCTTTTAAGGAAGAATAAATTTTATTAACGACATTCTTTTTTATCAATTGAACTTGACGATCTTGTTGTAAAATTTCGCGTGATACATTTAGAGAAAGATCGCTGCTATCGATAAGGCCCTTAACAAATCGTAAGTGAGGAGGAATTAAATCTTTGCAGTCGCTCATAATAAAAACTTTTTTCACATAAAGACTTAAACCATATTCGGTATCTCGATACTGATAATTCCAAGGTTTTTTCTCAGGAAAAAATAAAAGAGAGGTAAATTCAATATTTCCCTCGGCCTTATAGTGGATTGTTTTCGCAGGATTCGCCCAGTCATGGGAAATGTGTTTATAAAATTCTTGGTATTCCTCAGCCTTGATTTCACTTGCGGGCCTTAGCCAAAGCGCCTTCATAGAATTAAGGGTTTGATCCTCTTCTTTTTCCTTGTCGGTTTCATTTTCTTTCACTTTAGTTTTCATAACCACAGGGTAAGAAATAAAATCGGAATATTTTTTAACTAAAGATTTAAGAGTCCACTCATCACTGAAGTCCGCAACGTGATCTTCTTCCTCAAATTTTTTCAAAGTTAAGGTGATCGTCGTTCCTGTTCCTTCGGGTCTTGGAACTTCGTCAACGGAGTAGGAGCCATCACCTAATGATTCCCAAACTACACCCATATTGGTTCCTGCTTTTTGAGTGTGCAAGGTCACCTTTTCAGAGACCATAAAACTTGAGTAAAATCCCACCCCGAACTGTCCGATAAGTTCAGGCTTGTCTTTCATTTCCTGAGAAATGGTGTGATATTTTTGTGTGCCAGACCTAGCGATAGTTCCAATATACTCGATAACTTCTTCTTTATTCATGCCGATACCAGAATCAATGATTTTTAAAGTTCTGGCTTCTTTATTCGGCTCCAACCTGACTTCATATTTGTGTTCTGCAGGAACAAGCAAATGATTTGTCAAAGCTTCGAACTTCAACTTATCCATAGCGTCTGAGGCATTGGAGATAAGTTCTCGTAAAAAGATCTCTTTGTTCGAATACAAAGAGTGGATCATAAGATCCAATAATTTCTTGATTTCAGCATTAAATGTTTGAGTTTGTTTCATCGGTAATCTCCTTAAGTGAGACCAATATGTGAGCTCTTAAGCATTTGTCAATTGCAAAAAAAATGTAGAACATTGCCAAGTTCTGTGAAATATTCCAAAGTCTGAAAAAGAGGAGGGCAAAGTGAATCGCTTTATAAGGTTATACGTTCATAGAGGCTTAGGTAGAAGCTTAGATAAAGGCTTAGATAAAGGCTTAGGGGGTATGAATTTGATCTCTGTGGGTTTGATAAGCCTTGTTTTATTATCATGTTCCTCTATTCAAAAGGAACAAGCTCAAAAGGATCAAGCTCCAAAAGAACAACTAATCAAAAACTCTGGCACTCAAATTTTATTGCCGGCACTCATACGCTCTGATTACTCTCCCAAAGAATTGACAGAACTTTGTCAAAAGGAAATTAAAATTTTCCAGGAAAGAATAGATAAGTTGGCAACCTTTAAATTTGATACAAAACAGAAGCGATTAGACCGTCAAATGGGTTTGGAGCTCTTCAATCATACTTTTGGTGAACTGGAGTCAGCTTCAGCGGTTTTTTTTGAAAAAACCGCTCCGTTAAATTTCATGTATTCAGTTTCAACACGCGAAGAATTGCGAACGCCTTCACAGGATTGTGAGACTCAAGCTGAACAGCAATCAATTGAAGTGAGTTCAAGAAAAGATTTATTTCAGGTTATGAAGCTGGCGGAAGGTTTGCTTTCAAAAATCAAATTAAACCCAGAGGAAAAGCGAATTGTTTCTGAAACCATGAAGAATTTTAGACTTAATGGATTAGAGCTGCCCGACGAGAAACTCAATGAAGTTAAGAAATTAAAGAAAGAGCTTGCAGATTTGTCCACTCAGTTCGGCGCCAATTTAAATAATAACAATGATTTTGCAGAAATGACGATCGAGGAAATGCAAGGGATACCTGAATCAGTACTCTCTAGGTTCACAAAATTACCAAATGGAAACTATAAAATTCCGGCCAAGAGCACATATAATTTAGCATTTATGGAAAATGCAAGCCGGCCAGACGCACGTCGAAAAATGTTGTCTGTCATGGACAATAGAGAAGCTCAAAAAAATACTGAAATTTTAAAAAGAGCTGTCAGTATTCGCCGTCAATTAGCAAAGCTATTAGGATATAAAGATTGGGCTGATTACAAAACAGCCAATAAAATGGCCAAAACTGGAAAAATAGCCAGAGATTTTTTAGAAGGCCTAAGAAAGAAATTAAAAATACAATATAGAAAAGATTATGCTGAGCTAGTTAATTTTAAAAAACAATTTGATCCGAAGACAACAACCTTGGATCCTTGGGATGGTATTTATTTGGATTACCAGCTTCGAAAGAAAAAATTTAAATTAGATGCTGAATTGCTAAGAGAGTACTTTCCCACTCAATTAGTATTAGAAAAATTATTTCAAATTTACTCTAAGTTGTTGAGAGTTCATTTTATCCAAGTATCTAATGCAACAACTTGGCATTCTAGCGTCCAATTATTTGAAGTTCATGATGAAAAAACGGGTGAGTTACTTTCCTATTTCTATACGGATTTATATCCACGCGAAGGAAAGTACAATCATGCGGCGGCATTTCCATTACGTCCTGGATATTTCACTCAAGGAAAATATGTATTACCTATCGCTGCTATTGTCGCAAATTTAACTCCACCAAGTGCAGATAAACCTTCCTTACTGAGTCATGATGAAGTGGAAACATTATTTCATGAGTTTGGTCACATTATGCATATGGTGTTAACGAAAGCCAATTATGCAAGCCTTTCTGGTGCAAATGTGGCTTGGGACTTTGTTGAAGCCCCTTCTCAAATGCTCGAAAACTGGGTTTGGGAACCAGAAATATTACGACAAATAACCGGGCATTATCGTAATACCAAAGTGCCAATGCCTGAAGAGCTTATTAATAAATTAGTTGCTTCTAGAAAGTTTGATCAATCTTACTTTTCAACTAGACAATTAATGTTGGGACTTTTTGACATGAATTTACATCAAAGTTTAAAGGATCTTGAACCCATAGAAACTTATAAAAAAATATATAAAGAAACAACAGATATGGAACCCTTGCCTGAAACTCATTTTCCAGCAACTTTTGGTCATCTCATGGGAGGATATGATGCCGGATATTATGGATATCTTTGGTCACAGGTTTATGCCCACGATATGTTTACTAAGTTTGCGGGAAAAAATCTTTTATCCTCTGATGTAGGGTACAAGTACCGAACTCAAGTACTTGAAAAAGGAAACACTTATCCAGCGGATGAATTGGTCAAGAAGTTTTTAGGCCGTCAACCCAATAACAAAGCCTTTTTTAGATATTTAGGATTATAATTTGTCAGTCCAGGAAAAGAATCAAATTAAATTAAATTAGTCTCTTTCATCGACACTCAAATTTTACCTTGCTACTCTAACATTTATGGAAAACACAGCGCATTCAATACATACCCCTGGCTTTACGGGGTATCAAAAATTTGTCGTAGCCATTTTAGCCTTTTTGCAATTTACGATTATTTTAGATTTTATGATTATTTCGCCTTTGGGGGCGGTATTAATGCCGGCATTAAAAATTACGCCATCACAATTTGGTGCGATTGTTTCGGCCTATGCCTTTAGTGCTGGGTTATCTGGGCTTTTGGCTGCTGGATTTGCTGATCGTTATGATCGTAAGAAACTCCTTTTGTTTTTTTATGCAGGATTTGTACTGGGGACATTTTTATGTGGTATATCAAAGACCTATGAATTTTTGTTGATGGCTCGGATTATCACAGGGCTTTTTGGCGGAGTTATCGGCTCGATCATTATGGCGATTTCCACAGATATTTTTTCTTTTCAGCAAAGAGGAACAGTGATGGGTTTTATTCAAACAGCCTTTGCAGCTAGTCAAATTTTAGGTATTCCTGCAGGATTGTTTTTTTCTAATTTATGGGGTTGGCAATGGCCTTTTATTTTGATTGTGCTGGTGAGTCTGATTGTTGGGGGAGTCATTATTATATATCTCAAGCCTTTAGAAACTCATTTAAATAAAAAAGTGGATCCTAATCCTTTTCATCACCTGTGGACGACGGTTAAAATCCCAAGCTATTTGTTAGCATTTTTTACCACGGGACTTTTAAGTCTTGGTGGTTATATGCTAATGCCATTTGGAAGTGCGTTCTCTGTGCATAATTTAGGAATTCAAATCGATAAATTGCCTTTGATTTATTTGTTAACGGGAGTAGCTTCCATTTTTATTGGCCCTCTGGTTGGAAAGTCTAGCGATGTTTTTGGAAAATTTAATGTATTTCTTTTTGGTGCTGTCCTTAGCATTGTCATGGTTCTTATTTACACGAACTTAGGTATGACGCCTTTATTTTGGGTGATCGTAGTAAACACAGTGATGTTTATAGGAATTTTCTCTCGGATGATACCTTCACAAGCGCTGATGTCTGTTATTCCATCTACGGATCGGCGTGGAGCTTTTATGGCTATTGGTTCTTCATTACAGCAATTTGCTGGTGGTTTTGCTTCGCTTGCGGCGGGTCTTATTGTTGTTGAAGGAGTTGATGGTAAATTAGAGCACTTCGATACATTAGGTTATATTCTGGTACTTACAGCTTTGGTGTCTACTTACACTATGTTTCTAATTCACAGATCGATACCAGAGCCTGCGGCGAAGGATTAAATGAATTCATTTAATCCTCCGTTTAGTTATCAAAGATTTCTTCTAATTAGCGATAACTTCGATTTATTTTATAAATATCACTTTTTAATAAATTTTTTCTAGCAGAAAGATCATTTGCAACAGTCAACGATTCTTCGCGAATTCGAGCGAGTGCTTCCCTTTCATAGAATTCAATAGAATTAAGCTGATATTTTTGACCTTGACGATTTTCTTCAAGTCTTATTTTGCGACCTTCGTTTATTAAATTACCGCGTGAAGACATTGATCTAAAAAAATCCGCAGATTGCTGGTGAATCAATTTCATAGAGCGATTAGTTTGGGCAATTTGTTGACGTCGATGGAGCCTTTTTGTTTTTTCCGAAGCCAATAACATGACCCTTTCATCACGTATTCGATCAGCCATACTATTGTAATACAAAGGTAATGACCTCAAATTAAGTAAATCCTCTGTTTTTAAAGGAGTGTTGCTACCCCAAACAGTATTACGCCCAAAAATAGTTTTCATAAAAAGGTCCAAACTTATTAAATAGCTATTTGAATGAACCATAATTTCTATAGTTTCATTATCGAAAAGGCGCAAGATTTTCCAGCCAGTTTCCATGGCTTCAAATTGCTTATATTTTTCGTTACCAAAACAAAATTCTTTGAGACACATTACAGATTTAGAAACCTTTTCCGTATTAATTGTTAAATTTGATACGTTTTCATGATGATTCTGATCTTCAAATATTTTAATCGTTTTAGTGTTAAGTTGGCTATTTTCAATGCCTTTAATTTTTGAAAGTATATAGAAGTCAGAATTGGAATCATTATTGAAACCTTTTATTAGGACTTCGTCGTTAATACAAATTTCCTTACTTCCGCAAAGGTCTCCACCTGGAATTTTTTCTTTAATACTTCCATCAGGCAACGCAATTTTAAATAGTTCTTGATCACTATCAAAATTATTTTGGATGTCTAAAATTCTAGCAGGTAAATTTGCAAGTTCCTCTTCTTGAATTAGCAAACTTACATTTTCTCCGATACAATACCCGAACTTTTTAGAACATAGTTTTTGTAAGTTTTCAGGTTTTTCAAATTGAGGTATAGAATAGTCAGGTATTTCTTGTGTTGAGATGGCCCTATAGATATCAGTTGCGGAACTATTGTACGTAATTATTAAAGTAAGTGATAAACAAGCAAAAAGTTCTTTTGATTTCTTCATAAATTCCTCGATTATATTCTCTAAATAGTTAAAGTTGACGGCGTTTTTCAGCTTCTTCCAATGCATTTTGCTTGCGATTTTCCAATCGTTCAAGTTGTCGCTTTGCTTTTATTTTTTGTTCTTCAAGGCGATTTTGCGCCCACTCAATTTCACGATCTTTCTGCTCAGACCGATTCACTATAGCTGCGGATCTTTTCGAAATTGTACGAGCTTCAGCACTATCGGCCTTTTCCTGTGTTAATAACGAGTTAGCATAGTAAGCTGTCTGTAAATCTAATAAACGATTTGCTTCACGAAGCAAATTGAAATAGTCAGCACGTTCTTTTTCTGTCTGTGTTTTTAAGTTAGCTAGTCTTGATTGAATATCGGGTACAACAAAAGCATCTTTTAATAGTCCGATATCTTTAGTGTAAACAAATTGCCAGCTTTTTTCACTGTTCGGTTGTTGAATGATTGAAAATCCATTTTCGTAAACTCGAGTAATAACAGCGGGATTACCTCCATATTGATAATTTTCGTTTGAACTAAATGCGCACTTATTTCCTTCTCCACAAAGTACAGCTTTATAGATATCACTTGCCAGCAATGCTACAGAATCGTTTTCTTGAATATTCGACTGACTAAGAACATTTCTTTGAATTAAAATCTTAAATACGCCATTACTTTGAATTGAAGTTACCACACCAGTGACCCAACGAATAGGGTTGGGTGGATCATAGATTTGAATTTTTCTAACTAAACCAATAACTTCATCATTAACGCATATTCGATTTTGAGGGCACAAATCTTCTCGGGTAGCTTGCGAAAATTTAGCGCTTGTATCTAGAATCGTAAACTTTTCATTTGGAAAATCTCCATCGATTTTAATTAGTTTGACGGGTCTATTAGCGCCAGTGTTTGGTGGATGTATCAGATAAGTTACATTATCACCTAAGCAAAATAGTTTATCGTTTTTTGTACATTGCTGACCAAGATTTTGATCTACCTTTGTTGAAGAGGCATTAAATGATTTTGCCTTTAAGTAAAGGGGTTGTGACAATTCTGCCCATGTTTGTAAAGATATGAATAATAGAGCGGCTGCAGCTATCGATTCTTTTAAACTCATAATTTTGTGTTTTATTTTCATATTTTTCTCTTTTATTATTATTTAAATTATAAACTAAATTAGTCCTCTTGACTTTCGGGAACAACAGCTGTTCCTTTATCGCTTTTTGTTAAACAGTCATTGTAAGCATCTAATAAATTTGGTTTTTTATTGTTTCGAACATGCCAATCCCGAATTAAATTCATGCATTTAACTTGTTCTAAAGATTTGAATTTTGATAAAATCTCTAACCCCTCTGACGTAGTATATCTCTGATATTTTCCATTTTCTATCCATGGTTCCACGGCAATTTTAAAAGCTTGAAGAGCAAATGAATTGTTAAATTTTCCACAGCTCTTCAAGTGAAACTCAGTTTCTTCTCTCGGTACATCGTTGAGCTGTTTCAATTCATCCTTAAAGCACTCAAATGCAAATGAATTGGTTATAGCTGTACACGAATTTTTGATTTTTTCAATAAAAGCATATTTGAATAAAAAAGTTTGATAATTTTCATTTTGCTGTAGATCTGTTACATGCGATTTACATTTTGAGACATAAAATTGTGGACTAAGTTGTGCATAACGATTCTGTTTGACCAATGCAGACATCGATTGTTTCATTTCATTTTTTGGATTACCAGACCAGGATTCGCTTAGGATTTCGATATTAGTTACTTGGGTAAACATTATTTTTCCTCCGACATATGGAGCTATTGTCACGTCGCCATTGCTAAATACCTCGAGAATCGAAATTTCTTTTTGCTGGTTGTCCATTACTGATAAGAATCTATTTTCATTTACAAGTTTACCAATACAGAATCTAAGCATGAAGCACGGTACAGATCGGTGCAAGTTACTTTTGACTTCATTAGCAGTTAAACTGACATTATCATCTGTAGGAATTTTTTCAGTAGGATCTCTTCTATTATACAGCCTTTGAACAGAAACATTTCCTGTGACTGTTGTGTAGAGCACAACGCTTTTGTAAATATTTAGTGTCTTGGTTTCGGGATTCATTTTATCAACTAACACAATGTCCCCGCTGCATAAATGACCAGTTGGGCAAATATATTGCCGTTTAACAGGTATGGTTTTAACTTGAGGGTAAGGATCTAAAACACGTATGTAGAAAGTCTCAGATCCAGGTAGCCCATCGATTTTCGTTACTATTCCTGGCATATTTGGATAGGCACTTAATTCTTTAATCGGGCGGGATGACAAAACTGATATTTGATCATTTATACAGATTTTCGGAACTCCCAGCCTTTGACTTTCGGAATCTGTCTGGGGTGAGCATGATGTTTGAGTTGGAACATTGGCAACGATATCATTACCGGCA
The DNA here is from genome assembly GCA_017302835.1 of Deltaproteobacteria bacterium. Taxonomy (NCBI): domain Bacteria; kingdom Pseudomonadati; phylum Myxococcota; class Myxococcia; species Deltaproteobacteria bacterium. The sequence goes on from JAFLCC010000003.1 coordinate 197,198, forward strand.
GCAAGTGCTGGTAATTTATTAATAAAAGAAATAAAAAAGAAAACAAATAGTTTAGCTATTCGCCTTAATGAAGGGCCATTTTCCAATTTTTTTGTTGTTCCTTTTTGATCTTGAAACATTTTCTTTCTCCTTAATTGACTTCACAACGATGTATTCTATGAAAAATCAATATATGGTAAAACTTTAAATATTTCACCTGTAGAGAATTAGACATTTAAGCAATAAACGTTACTGACCGAAATAGCTTTTGTTATCAGCTCTTTAAGTTCGAATTAACTATAAAATTTGCTTAAGGCTCTTTCCATTTTCCTCATTTGTGATGAGGATGGCTAAAAGGACTTATGGAGATATTTATTATTCAATGTTTCTATACTTCTAAACTTCCATTTGGGGACCAGGGCCGTAGGGTTTTAGTCCCTTTTTCTTAATTTTTTCTACCAAAGTGGTTCTGTTTAGTCGCAATAAAGCCGCCGCCTGGTTGCGGTTCCATCCTGTTTTTTCGAGAGCCTTTAAAATTAAAGAATTTTCATAGGCATCCACAGCAGAATTAAAATCTAAACCATTTTCTGGGATTTCTTCATAAGTCATTTCTTCTTTTTTTTCAATTTTAGTTTGGTACTTAATGGGTAGGTCTTGAAGCTCAATGATTCCCTCTCCTTTAAGGATACAGATTCTTTCCACAAGGTTTTCAAGTTCGCGGATATTTCCTGGCCAAGGATAAAGCGTTAGGCTCGCCAATGCTTTTTCACTAAACCCAAGCAGTTTTTTAGATTTGTTATATTGGAGTAAAAAATGACTTAACAACAAGGGAATATCTGTTTTTCTTTCATTCAAAGAGGGAATGGAAATAGGAATCACATTTAGACGATAAAATAAATCTTCTCTAAAGCGGCCTTCATTAACGGCTTTTTCTAAATTTAAATTAGTGGCAGCGATCACTCGCACATTTACGTTGATAGTTTTCATGCCTCCGACGGGTTCAAAAGATTTTTCTTGAAGAGCCCGAAGAATTTTGACTTGCAGGCTAGGTATCAGATCTCCTATTTCATCTAAAAACAAAGTACCACCATCAGCTAACTCAAAACGCCCCATCCGGTTAGTGATGGCACCGGTAAAGGCGCCTTTGACATGGCCAAACAATTCACTTTCAAGAAGCTCAGAAGGGATAGCGCCGCAGTTTATGGGGATAAAAGGGCCTGACGCGCGCGAGGAATTATAATGAATGGCCTTGGCGATGAGTTCTTTTCCCGTGCCACTATTGCCTGTAATAAGAACGGTGGCTTCCGAGTCCGCCACTCTCTCAACAAGATCCAGAACGTGATGAATTCCCTCACTTTGTCCTACGATTTGGTCAAACTTATATTTCTTATCTATAAATGATTTTAACTGTTTATTTTCTTGCTGAAGGTTTTTATGTTCTAAGGCCTTGTCAATAAGACTCAGAAGTTCTTCAAAATTAAAGGGCTTCGTTATAAAATGAAAGGCTCCTTTCTGAGTGGCTTTGATGGCGTGTTCAATTGACCCATAGCCTGTGAGAATAATCACTTGTATTTGTGGGTAAATAAGTTTTAGGTGTTCCATAAACTCTAGCCCATTTCCATCAGGAAGATTCATATCTACAATAGCCAAATCTAAAGCTTGATCCCCTTGGATAAGCAACTTAGCTTCCTCGATATTTGCAGAGGTGATGACATTCAAATTCTTTTTTGAAAGAACTCTAAATAAAGCCGTTCTGAGACTGGAGTCATCATCTAAAATAAGAACTTTCTGATTCTTCATGAACCTTCCTTCCTGGTCGGTATGTGACATAACTTTATATTATTGAAGTTTGACGGGCCTGTCAAAAATTCTACCTCAAAACTTGACGTGAGTTCGGTCTAGATTGTCGTAAAATTAACGCTTTTAAGCGAGAAAAGGATCTTAAGCTCATGGGCTTTGGTTAAGGAGCCTTGAAGATGGTACTTTTCTATAATATTCAGGGCTTCCGTGGGGGTCTGCTTTGTGGTCAACAAGATCTTTAGAGTTGCAAAATTTTGGTCTGATTTACCTGAAATTGAAATTTTATCATCTATAAAATTTTTGACGGATAAAAATAGTTCTAGGAAAAATTGAATCATTAAAATTGAAGATCCCAGAACCTGTAGATCTTTTTGGAGGTGATAACTGAGGGTGAAATTTTTATTTTGTCGTTGCAGATGGAATAATTGAAAGGCTTTTTCAATCATATCATATAAATTAATTCTTTTGACCAACTCAGTATCATTGATTCTTGAAAAGACCAAAAGATTGTCAACGATATCTCTGCATCTTTTGGCTGCCTGTTCAATTTCTTTGAGGTCATGATAAATGGGATCTTCTGATGTTAAATCCATTAAAATAAGTTGCGTAAAAGATAACAAGCCAGCGAGGGGGTTATTCATTTCATGTGCTAAACTGCTACTGATAATCCCAAGTTCGGCATCTGGTGCCATTAAAAGGATTTTTGATTCCAGTTTTAATTTTTCGTTGATATTGTTGTACGAGTTTATAAAATATTCTTGTTTCTCGATAAGGATATTCTGGCTCAATACTTCAAAATGATCGTTGTTGTTGTCTAGTTTGAAATTGGAACCTTTTTCGCAATCTTTGCAAGGGTGATCTAAATTAAAAATTAATTTATAACATTTGTTTTTATTTAAATCGCTAGGAAGATTGCTTTGAATGACTTCGAAGTTGTTATTTATTAACACAACAGGCTCTTTGATGGCTTTGAAAGTGGCTTCCCAATGATTTTTAATAATTTCCATTTTATAGTTTTTTTCAATGCGTTCCAAAGAAAGGCTGACGGCTTCAGTGATTCGACTTAAGAACTCAGTTTCTTCTTTTTTAAATGGTTTTATTTTTGCTCTCATAAAAAAAACAGAACCAACTTCAACATTCTGCCAAAAAATAGGAAGTTTTAAAAAGTCATAATCCATCTTGGATTTAAGTTCTTCTGAAAAATATTTATCATCGGGTTCTTCATAGATTTTGACCCATTGAATTTCAAAGGTTTGTAACAGTTCTTGATTTAATTTTACCTCTAGTTCGTTAATATTGTTTGATTTAAAAATAGCAGTAATAGTTTTTCTGAAAGCTTCGATTCTGTAATTCGTAAGAAATAATTTTTTTCTGGATTCAATTAAATACTTTGTTCTTTTTTCAATTTTTTCTTCCAAATCCGATTTTAGCTTTTCTAAAGATTTGTTTTGTTCATCAAGTAAGGATTTGTAACTTTCAATTTGCTTATCGAAATACACTTTTTCCAATGTTAAGTTAAGGTCATTCTCAATTTCGGGATCATTGTAGGAATAAAAGATTTTAAAAAAAGAAAATTTATTATGCAGATTTATAAAAATATTTTTTGAAAAATCTTTTGGTATGACGGCAACTAGTTTTAAGTAAGGATTTATGGACTTCCATTCTGTATAGTAGTCCACAAATTTTTTTTCTAATAACGAGGTTAGATTTATTCCAATAACATCATAGTTCGATCTAGTGAAATGATAATTGGCTTCATAAAGGTCTTTCGCTAAGATCGAACCCATTTCCTGCAGTTTTGGATTCCACGGACCAATTAATAAAAACTTATTAATTATAGCTGGCATGTGGGAATAAAATCCTTATGGTGAGTGATGGTATAGTCAGCTTGTTCAAAATGATCTTTGGGAATGTCATTAGCATGTTCGCCAAACTTAAAATAGCAGGTTTTGGCTCCTAATTCTTTTGCCATTCGAATCTCTTGAGAAAGCCTGTTGCCGACAGAAAGAAGTTCAGAAGGGAGAAGATTTTCTTTTTTTAAAATCATTTGGAAGGCTTGTTTTTTAGTCTTATATTTATTTCCATCAATAATCAGATGATTTTCTTTAGGAATCCATTGAATTAATTTAAGAGCCTCGATTTTTTGAACTTGAGTTTTTTCAACTCCAGAAGTGACGACATAAATTTTATATTTTGATTTGAGTCTATTCAAATTTTCGGATGATCCTTCGATGAGATTGGCATTCAGTGGGATTTCCGGCTCATAAAAATGCTGAATTAAGGTCGCGGCGAGGTCATTTCTAGATACAGTGATTTCAGAAGTAAAGGGATAGCCATCGATAAAGTGTTTGAAAAATTCTCGATGGGAGGACTGGGCTACAAAGGATAATCGTTGCCTATTAAACTCTTCAAATGTGACTTTTAAACCATTCGCAAGAAGAACCTGATAAATTTTTTGGATAGCAAAGGGAATAAGTATTTCTGAAGTGTTGAGCAAGGTATCATCGACATCAAATGCGATAGCTTTAATCATTAAGTAAACCTATCGCTTCTTTGAGGTTGAGGCAAGCTCAGGTTTACGTGGTTCTCTTGCATTGTGACTAGTGGTGGATCAAATCCAATGCTATAGTCCGTGACGAAATAGATTTATGGCCGTGCGGGTTCTTAGCCAGAACATTTAACCTTTATCAATAGGGTCTTAATTATGGATACATCAAATAATAGTATTAAGCGTAATATGACTGCAATAATCTTAGCGGCGGGAAAAGGGACTAGGATGAAATCAGCACTTCCCAAGGTTTTACATCCTGTGGCGGGGCGACCCATGATTTCTCGGGTTATTCAATCTTGTCAAAAGGCAGATGTTAAAGACATTCGAGTTGTCATTGGTCATGGTTCTGGACTTGTAAGAACCGTTTTAGAAAAAGAACCTGTGTTTTTTTATGAGCAAAAAGAACAATTAGGAACGGCTGATGCGGTAAAGGCGGCTCAAGTCGAAACGATCGAGGATGATGTTCTTATTCTTAATGGCGATCATCCTTTGATCGAGGCAGAAGACTTAAATGACTTCATTAAAGAATATCGCGACGAGAAATTAGATATTGCTTTAATCACAACCAATTTAAAAAAACCTGCTGAATTTGGCCGTATTGTCCGCAATGGAGGAGAACTTTATTCCATTGTTGAGGCCAAAGATGCCACCGCAGAGACTCTCAAAATAACCGAAGTGAATACCGGAATTTATATTATAAAAGCCAAGGTTTTGAAGGAATTATTACCAGAAATTAAAAATAACAATCTTAAAAAAGAATTTTATTTCACAGATATTATTTCGTTGGCTATTTCTGAAAGAAAAAAGGTGAAAACTATTTCTGGGAATGCCAGGGTGGCATCAGGTGTGAATAGTCAAATGGAATTAGCAAAAGCCACAAAGTTGTTATTTAAAAACAAAGCCCAAAAACTTATGGAGGAGGGTGTCCTGATCATCGACCCGAAGGCCACCTATATCGAAGAGACCGTTCAAATTGGATCTGGTTCGGTGATTTATCCTGGGGCTTATTTAAAAGGAAAAACACAACTGGGAAATTTTTGTTTGGTGGAACCACATTGCTTTATTCAATCTTGTCAAATAGGAGATAGTGTGCAAATCAAGGCGGGAAGTTATTTAGAATCCTCAGTGATTCATAGTAAATGTTCTTTAGGTCCCTATGCTCGCCTTCGCCCTGAAACAGAGCTTCTTGAAGAGGTGCATCTAGGCAATTTCGTAGAAGTTAAAAAATCAAAGATTGGGAAGAAAACCAAAGCGGCACACTTGGCCTATATTGGCGATGCGGAAGTCGGGGAAGAGTGTAATATTGGCTGCGGGACCATCTTTGTGAATTACCTGCCAAACAAATCTAAACATAAAACAAAAGTAGGTGATCATACCTTTATTGGAAGTGATGTTCAGTTAATAGCTCCTTTGGAGGTGGGCCATCATGCTACGATTGGAGCGGGCTCTGTCATTACGAAAAATGTTCCCGATGGCTCTTTGGCCGTGACCAGAGCACATCAGATGATTAAAGAAAATTACCAACCTAAAAAATAAGGAAGATACTTATGTGTGGAATCGTCGGCTATCTAGGTCCTTTAAATCCCAAAGAGATCATCATTAATGGATTAAAAAAATTAGAATATCGGGGGTACGATAGTGCAGGGCTTGCGATTATTCACAATGGAGAAACAAAATTAATACGTGCTTTAGGAAAATTAAAATCCCTAGAAGACAAAGTATTTCAAGAAAACTTTAATGGCCATCTCGGTATTGGTCATACTCGCTGGGCCACCCACGGAGTTCCTTCAGAAAGAAATGCCCATCCCCATAAAGTTCGTGGGATCAGCCTGGTACATAATGGTATAATTGAAAATTACTTAGAAATTAAAGAAGAATTATTAAAACAAGGTGCAAAGATCGAGTCAGATACTGATTCCGAACTGGTGGCCCATCTGATCGCTAATGAAATAGATGAAACCAAGAACTTGAAAAAAGCCGTCGAAAATATTTTGGAAAAGCTAAAAGGTGCTTTTTCCATCGTGGTGATGTGGGAAAAAAATCCTGAGGAACTTGTGGCTTTTAAAGACGGACCTCCTTTGGTTGTTGGACTTGGCAAAGATCAAAATTTTGTTGCGAGTGATGTTCAAGCTTTGATTGCCTATACGAATCAATTTATTTATTTAAATGACAGAGAAATTGTTCATCTAACCACGCAAAAAGTGCAGCTGTATTCAGCCCAAGGGGTAGCGATAGAAAGGAAACCTATTGTATTAAATTGGAGCCCAGAGTTAGTTGAAAAACAGGGCTTTTCTCATTATATGCTCAAGGAAATATACGAGCAACCCAGAGCCGTAGCCATGGCCCTGGAGCCTCATTTATTTGAACACAAGGTGCGGTTAAAAAATGTTGGTTTTTATGAAACTGATCTTCATCATTTGGATCAACTTAATGCGGAAGCTGATTGGAAGAAAACTTGGAAGCACTTAGGCCAAATTGAAAGAATATTTATTATTGCCTGCGGAACCAGTTTTTATGCGGGTCAAATAGGAAAATATTTAATAGAAAACCTAGCTAAAATTCCTGTTGAAACCGATATCGCTAGCGAGTTTAGATATCGAAATCCTCTTCTGCCAAAAAACTCCTTAGTCCTAACTATTTCTCAAAGTGGAGAGACAGCAGATACCTTAGCCGCTATCAGATTAGCAAAGGAAAAGGGAGCTCTGACTTTGTCGTTGTGTAATGTTAAAAATTCTACCATCGATCGGGAAGCCCATGGGCATTTGTACATGAATGCAGGACCAGAGATTGGCGTGGCCAGCACCAAAGCCTTCACGACGACCTTGGCCATATTAAATATTTTTTCAATTGCCATGGCAAAAATTCACAACCAACTCTCTGAGGTTGAAGAAAAAGAACTAGTACAAAACCTTTTGGCCATTCCTAGTAAGATGGAAGTGGTCTTGTCTTATGATAAATATTTCCAAACCGCTGCCGAGAATCTAAAAAAGTTTAAAGGTTTCCTATTTATGGGTCGTGGGGTGAGTTTTCCCATTGCCATGGAGGGGGCTCTGAAACTCAAAGAATTAGCCTATCTTCATGCTGAAGGCTATGCCGCTGGTGAAATGAAGCATGGTCCTCTGGCCTTGATAGACGAGCGGATGGCAATTGTCATGCTTGTTCCCGACGACAATCACTATGAAAAAACAGTGAGTAATTTGGAAGAGGCCAAGGCTCGTGGCGGGCAAATTATTTCTCTTGGCTCCGGTGATAATGAGAGATTGAAAAAAATCAGCCTCACGTATTTGCCAGTTCCTAAAGCAGATTGGAATTTAAATCCCATTCTCTTCGTGGTTCCGATGCAATTAATGGCTTTTCACTTAGCTTGTATTTTGGGATATGATGTGGACCAGCCAAGAAACCTTGCGAAATCAGTCACGGTAGAGTAAGTCCTTGGGGATATGATAAGTACTTCTAATTTAAGTTTAAGGTTTGGTAGCAAAAAATTATTCGAAGAGGTGAGTGTCAAGTTCACTCCTGGAAATTGTTATGGATTAATTGGCGCCAATGGTGCTGGAAAATCGACATTTCTAAAGATTCTTTCAAAAGAGATTGAACCAAATACCGGGGAGGTCATCATTCCCGGGAATCTTCGGTTGTCTGTTTTAAAACAAGATCAATATGCCTTTGACGATATTCCTGTTTTAAAAACAGTGATGATGGGCAATTCCCGACTGTATGAAATTATTGAAGAAAAAGATAAGTTGTATGCTAAGGAAGATTTTTCAGATGCCGACGGCATCAGAGCTTCCGAGTTAGAATCAGAATTTTCTGAGCTCCATGGTTGGGAAGCCGAATCCGAAGCCGGAGTCATGCTCGCAGGTCTTGGAATTCCCGACGAGCTTCATGGAAAACAGATGAAAGAATTAGAATCAGGAGATAAAGTGAAAGTCCTCTTGGCTCAAGCTCTTTTTGGGCAACCTGATATTCTGCTTTTGGATGAGCCAACAAATCACCTTGATATTTATGCTATTAATTGGCTTGAGGAATTTTTATATAATTTTAATAATATTGTCATTGTCGTTTCCCATGATCGACATTTCTTAAACAAAGTTTGTACCCACACTGTGGACGTAGATTACGGAAAAGTGGTTATTTATTCCGGTAACTACGATTTTTGGAAACAGGCCGTAGAACTTAATCTTCGATTGAAATCTGATCAAAACAAGAAAAATGCAGATAAGGCTGAAGAACTAAAAAGTTTTATCCAAAGATTCAGTGCCAACGCTTCAAAATCAAGACAAGCTTCTTCTAGGCAAAAACAATTGGAAAAATTAGATTTATCAGACCTCCCCGTTTCTTCAAGAAAAGTCCCCTTTGTGGGGTTCGAACCCAAAAGAGAAGCTGGGAATGACATTTTAACAGTCAAAGGTGTAACTAAATCTATTAATGGAGAAGTGATTTTAAAAGACATCAGCTTTACCATAAATAAGAATGACAAGGTCGCCTTGGTGGGCCGGAATGATGTAGCCAAGACCTTATTGATGGATATCCTTGCTGGCGACGTGACACCCGATTCTGGAAGTATTTCATGGGGAATTACGACCTCAAGAAGTTATTTTCCCTCTGATAATGCAAAATATTTTGATGTTGAAATGAATAATCTTATCGATTGGCTTCGTGAGTATTCAGAAGATAAAGATGAATCCTTCCTGCGTGGTTTTTTGGGAAAGATGTTATTCAGCGGCGACGAAGCCATGAAAAAACCAAAAGTCTTATCTGGAGGAGAAAAAGTTCGCTGTATGTTTGCTAAAATGATGCTCTCGGGGGCTAATGTTTTACTACTTAATGGTCCCACCGCCCATTTGGATTTGGAAAGCATCACCGCCGTCAATGAAGGGGTCAAACGTTTCAAAGGAGTCGTTCTCTTTACTTCCCATGACCATGAATTTGTCCAAACGGTAGCCAGTCGAATCATTGAAATTGATTCGACTGTTATTGAAGATGTGGCTATTTCCTTTGATGAGTATTTAGAACGAAAACTATTGAAGCTGAATCATTAGTCATGACCCTACCAGTTATATTCAGGTTAACGATTCTTTTGAATTAAACAATTGTAAAAGGCTTTTGTTCTTTCGACGAAGGCCACGGTTTCATTTCCTCTGGCGCTGCCAAACTGAGTTTGTCGATAAAACGTTTCATCGCTTAGCTTTGGGAGTATTTTCTTGAGGTGATTCCAATCGTAGGGGTTTTTTCCAAGACTAGTGGCAATCTTAAAGGCATCAAACAAATGACCAATTCCAAGGTTGTAAGCCGCTAAGGCCAAAATAATTCTGTCGGTATCACTTAAATGGTCAGGCATTAAGGAAATTAACTGTTTCAAGTACTTGGCGCCACCAAAGATATTTTCTTCAGCATTGTGGATATCCTCGATACCCAGATCTTTGGCAGTGGATTTGGTAATTTGCATCAAACCTTGTACGCCCGTGAAGCTTTTGGCTTGAGGGTCCCATTGGGATTCTTGATAGGAAATGGCAGCTACTAATTCCCAGGGAAGGTTGTATTGAGATCCAGCTTTAATAAAATGAGGTTTGTAATCAGCAAGCCTTGAGTGAAACCGTTTTTGAAATAAAAAGATATCTTTGTCGCTCAAAACCTGACTCGTTCCCTCTTTAGAGGCCGCGATTACTGATCCATTATTAGATGGAACAAAGTGATTTTTTTTGGAGAGAGGGTTTTGTCCTTGCGCTGAATTATATTGGGATCCTTCGCAATGTACTAAAGAAATAGTCAATGGAATAAAAAGACCCAGAGTCAAGGCTCTATGGCCTCTACTTTTTTTAAGTTTTATATAAAACTGCCTCATTTTTGACATCATCAAATCGCTTGATAGACTAGCTCTAGAATGGGATCAAGTCCTTGCACGGCAAAAGTGGCTCTAATCAAAATTAAGGATAGCTTAATGTTTGCGTCAAAAAAAATCATATGAAAGTCTCTAAGATTTAGTAAATAATCCTCTCCTATTTGTTTTCAAATTATTAAGTTGTTACGTTTTTACGTGGGGTCATCATGTCAGAGTTTTCATATTTTCAAACCAGAGGTTGGATCGAAGTGGTTGTGGGTTCGATGTTTAGTGGAAAAACTGAAGAGCTTATTCGTCGAGTTCGTAGGGCTGAATTTGCAAAATTAAAAGTTCAAGTTTTTAAACCAGTAATTGATAATAGATACAAAGAAAAAGAAGTGACATCCCATAATTTAAATTCGATGGAAGCCATTCCACTAAATAGTATTGATGAAATTTGGGATCATTTAAGTTCTAAAACCAGAGTGGTTGGAATTGATGAAGGTCAATTTTTTGATGAACGTATTATTCAAGTGGTGCAGGACCTGGCAGATCGAGGTTTAAGAGTTATCATCGCAGGGCTTGATACAGATTGGAAGGGAAATCCCTTTGAGCCCATGCCTACCTTGATGGCAATCGCTGAAAACGTTACCAAACAACACGCCGTCTGCATGGTCTGTGGAGCCCCTGCCAGTCGAACCCAAAAAACCTCAGGTGGGGAATCAAAAATTGAAGTTGGAGCTGCAGAATCCTATGAGGCTCGGTGCCGAGAGCATTTTATTCCTCGAGTTGAACACCAACTGAAAACCCTTGCACCATAAGTCAACCTACTAATTATAATAATAATTGTTTATTCTATCTGAAAAAAGTACTGACTATTTAAGCTTCAGTCAGAAGATTTTATTTTTTCTATGGCACTCTAGAATGATTTGGGATATGAATTCTCGGTAACGGGGTGAATCTATGAAAGTAGATAGGGTTATTTCAAGAAAAATAAGAATAATAAGTAATAAATTAATAAATAAAAAATTAAGTTGTTTCTTCTTAAATGGTATCTTGTTAAAAGAAAAAATAAATAAAAGTCTAAGCAAAATAATTTTAAGCATTTTTGTGTCTCTTTCCGTAAGCGCTCAAAATTCAACATCAACTTTAACTCCATCTTCAGGAGCGGGTTCAAGCGCTACTTCGACCTCCTCGGTTTTAAGTGATACAACCGTAAAAAATACGGGTGCCGTTACAATAACAACCTTAGGAAGAAATGTTCAAGATCAGAGTTTGAACTCCGTGGTCGGTTGGTCATTTGCTGAATTTGGTATTAAGTCAAAATTTAATGAATGGTTTACTTTTGATTTCAATTTAGTTGGAATTTTTGGGGAAGGTGCTGGTCAAAATTATCTTTCAGATGAAGGTGCTAGTGCCAATACAATTATTATCGATTCCATTGGTGTGGCGCTAAAACCGATAAAACAATTAGAACTGAAAGCTGGAGTTATAAGATATAAAATCAATCCTCTCTTGTCGACGATGTCAGCAAATACAAGTCTTGGATCAGAGCAAACCCTTGAGTTTTCAAATGATAGTGAGACCATGAAATTGAGTTTTATTGGTAATGAAGCAATGCCTTCTACGGGTATTACTAAAACTTCAGTTGATAAGGAAAACACTCCCTTTTTCTTGGCAGGGACAGTTAAGGGAGAACTCAATTCTAAAATAATTAATACCAAATTAAAGGGAGCAGTGACGCAATTTAAAATGGGGAATTTGCCAAGAAGTCAAGCCAAAGGGGCATTAACCGGTGGAAACTCAAGATCTTCCGTAACAGGGCTTGGTGACCAAATGGAGTACGTCATAGGTTTTGCTGGGTATGAAACTGCGGGAGTGATTGAAACAGATTGGACTCCAAATTTAACAACCTCAATTAAGGGAGTTAAAATCATTAATAACAGTGCCTTTGAAGAAAGCAATGAAGGGACTCGAGGTATTTTTGAAATAAAATGGAAAAGAGGAAATGTGACATTAACCCCGTCTTGGAGTGTTTTCAATATCCAGGCGGATACGACGCCTGCACCTTACAGTATTTTGCCAAATAGGCTAAACAATAGGGAAGGGCAAAAGATCAGTTTGAGTGTTGATTTTGAAAAACAAAAATTAGGATTTTTTGGAGATTACACGAAAGCTGATGTAATTGTTGGAAGTCCATATTTAACGGATCGAGAAATTTTTAATTTAGGGGTGGAGGTAAAGTATGACTTATTCTAATAAGTCCATGTTTTTAAAAACTGTTAGCGGAATGATTCTTTCTGGGGCAATTATTTTTGGAGGACTCATTTCATGTTCTGAAAAAAATAAGCCTCAACCCAGTGGTGCCAACAATTCTACTTTTTTTGTAGATGATGTGAAAAAACTTGGTGATGGTTTTACAGTTGTGGGTCAAACCAATGCAAACGGACAATTTGATAAGAAACTTATCGCTTTAGAGGCTTGCCTTAAAGACAACGCAGAAAGCAAATCTGTAAGTAATATTAATTTCAAGATCACTGCTGGAGAGGCAACTACCACAAAAGTTTCTGACCCTAAGGGCTGTGTTCAATGGGTTGAAGTCATAGAGTTCAATCCTAATGATCCAGCAAAAAGTATTTCAATGGTTCGAATGATCGAGGCTCTGGAAAAACATAGTGGTTCTGAAAAGTTCACTTTAAGTGTCAATCCTTGGGATAATACATTTTCTTTTATCAAACAATCTCCAGGAGCAACAAACAATGTAAATGAGAGTTTTATTAAATATAAAACCAAAGATTTGACCACGGCCTCCGTTGGTTTGCCAAGTAATTATGATTTCTATGTCAAGATCAACGATGAGGAATTAGCTGGAACACTTGCAGACTCTGGAAACTCTGGTGCTAGTTTCTATATTGATGAGGTGAAATTCGTATCATCACGCTTAATCGGTGAGCCAAATGCTTTGGGACAATATAGTAAGTTACTTTTGGGGTTTGAAGCTTGCGTGCTTGATGCTGCAAAAAAAGCTCCGGTGACAAATGTTAAATTTAAACTCTCTGCTGGTGATTTGTCTGTTGAAAAAACAAGTTCGAATAAAGGATGCATTTTTTGGCAAGAAGTTATTGATTATATACCAACAGGTGCAGAGAATTTTTTCCCGTTCCTTCGTGTAATTCAGGCACTTCAAAGTCAAAAGGGCAGTATAAAATTTGTATATTCTTATAATCCATGGAGTGATAAGTTTATTTATGACAAAAGGGCTTCTGTTTCTACCGAAGAATTATATACATATATGGATAAAAGTTCATCACCTTTAAATAAGGTAAATCATGAGTTCTATGTGAAAATCGCAAATCTTGATGAAACTTACAGCTCGATCAAAAGACAAACAGAAATCGATACTCTAAGACTTAAATATAAAGGTATAGACTATCAAAATGTTTCTATAGATGAAAAATTAAATTTAACAGTTCCCTATACCTATGTGACTGATTTAAGTATTTTGTTTTTAAAGCAAAGTCTAGGTAGACTAGTCCAAGAAAAAATTAAAATGGGAAAATTCATGTTCCATCTTGTTTTTTTGAAGGAACATCAGGTAGTAAAGAATCCACAACCAGAGGAAGTTGTTGCAGGAGTTTCTTTTAAGGGATCTCCGCTGGGAGATGCTGGTTTAATATCTGTGCCAATAACTATCAATTTTAAAAACTTAACAGCCCTATCTAGTCGAATGAGCGTGCTACTTACAGTGACTTCTTTAGATGAGCCGGCCCTATTTCCAGAACAAACTTATGAAGGTATGGTAAATGGCATTTCGGCAAATGAGCAACTGGAAATTAGTTTAATTCCAAATGATTCAAATGCACATGAACTTTTGGCAAAGTATAATCAGAAAGTAGAAACGAATTTAACATCTAGAACTGGGTTTACTGTCGACAGTCTTTTGAGTTCTGAAGGCTTTAAGTTAATTGAAAATGCTAATGTTTCCTATACTAAAACAGGAATACTTTCAGTAGAAAAAGAAACTGTTGATCTTGCAAAATCAATTCAAAATCTTCAGGATCAACATGAATTTTCAACTATTGAAAAGAGAGCTCTTTGCTCAGCTTTTTTTCAGGGATTACCAGATTTAGGAGGGGCTTGGGTTAAGTCGTGTCTTTCAAGTCCAGAAAAACTTTTATCGGCTGAAATTACTGAGTTCGTTAACAGCACTGCTCCTAAGATCGTAGGAACGCCAAGTTTTGGAACTTTAGAAACTCTTGTTTTGACCTCAGTGTTTCAAGAATCTGAAGACACTAGTTTTTCTAAAGGTTATGATCTTCAGGGTAATATTGGAGCTAATCTAGATGCTGGTTTTAATGTTGGTTATAAACCTATAGCCAACACAGAAGCAGGTATCGGCTTTAAATTTGGGTTAGGGGGTAAAGTTTATTCAAGTAAATCTTATACTCTTGCCAATAAAGACGTTAAGGGTATTTCTTTAACTTCTACGGAAGCACTTACTGCGCAGCAATTTAGCATTACGATGTCGGCTGAGGTAAAAAAATGCTTGCTCATTTCAGCTAAACCAGTTCTTCAGACTAAATTGACAACCGCAAAGCTGCCTACATCAAGGTATTTATGCGCAGAAAGTACCAAAGAAAATAGAAGAGAAAATTATTATCTGTTGGATCAAGCTAAAGTGCCAAAATCAAATTCCATTGCAGATACTAATTCTCAAGTTGTTAATCCGTTAAGAATGTTAGTTCGTGGGACAAGTTCTTATTCCTTTTTAAAATCAATTATAACCAACAAATATGGCTATAAGATTGGATTGGGAAAAATGACTTCAGACCAAATTTTAAATGATCCTTCTAATTTTATGACTCAAGAAGCTCCATTGATGCTATCTTCAACTCGTAAGGTAGTCTTAGCAAAATAGAGTAATTTATAAACTATAATATTTAGAAAAGGGGACTGGATGAGTCCCCCTTTTTTTTTCTGATCTGAATAGAAATAATAAATAGGTTACAAGGCGATGGATTTTTTTTCTTGTGGGATGGCTCCGAAGATTTCCATTGGAAGATCGATTCCTCGAATTTTTTGCCTTCCTAGGCTGATAAATTTTAGTTTCATATTATTTGAAATACGTGAAATGAAGTGAGAGCTGGCGATGATGCCGACCTGCTGCTCTTTACAAAAGCCTTCAAGACGGGAGGCTACATTTACGGGATCTCCGATGATGGTGTATTGTAATTTATTTTTGGAACCTATGGAACCAAGGATAACAGACCCCACATGAAGGGAGACGCCTAGTTGAATTTTTGGGAGTTTCTTATTTTTTAATTTTTGATTGGTCTGATTGATTTTAAAATGCATTTCAAACGCCGCTTTGGTTATATTTTCTAGATTGATGAGTAAATTATCTTCATCTATGGGGATGTAAGCTAAAATACCATCTCCAATAAACTTATCTAGGGTGACTCCATATTCGATAAAGATTTCTAGCATGTCTGTGAAATAAATATTTAGCAGGTCAACAACTTCCTGAGGTTTGAGCCGTGAAGAAAGCTGGGTAAAATCCCTGATGTCAGCGACTAAGATGGCCACTTGTTTTTGTGTTCCTATTTGAGAGTGAACTTCATTATCCAGTAACTCGTTCGCGACCGATTCAGAAACAAATGTTGAAAATCCTTTTAAAAGTCTCGTCTTCTTTTGCATGGTGGTTGATAATTGATTTAGCAGGTTAAAGATAAAGCCATAAAATCCGCTTAAAGAAAGGTTGGAGTGGTATTTCCAATTTTGATTATTAAAATTCTTTAAATGATGTTCAACTTGATTGATAAAATAGATATTTTTATAAAATTCAAAAAAGAAAAGAATTGATTGCCACAGAAGTATGATTCCTGCCAGATAAATATAACTACTTTGCTGATTTTTAAGTGCCTCCGCTAGGTCTTCATTTGAATTATTGGCTTCAAGAAAAAGTAAAAAGTAACAAGAGAAAAAAGAGACAACCCCGAAGAGGGGAATAAAGCGGTTTTTTTGCTCTGTAATCCAAAGACGGATGAGGTTATCTTTAGCTTGAGAGCTTGCGGTCTGAGGATGTAAATTCAGTCGCCTTAGGTGGAACAGAGTTTCCACTTCTAACCATTGCCAAGTTAAAACAACAATGAGAGACATGCAGACATATAAAAAAAGTTGAACTTCTTTAGAGTGAGGGGTGTGCTCGCTTAACTTTGTTTGATAAATTTGGCTAAAATAATAAAAATTGAGGATATGTATAAATAAGCTAAAAAGAGGAAATAATTTTAAGATCGGTGGAGGTAAGTTTAGTTTTTTAGAAAATTTCAAAAACACCCAACCGCTTGTCAATATAAACACCATTTGAGCTGCAAGGACGGAGGCAACTAAACTTGCAGAATACTGGCATCCAAATAGAAAACCTTGTTCAAGTAATAGAGGGCAGGCATTTAATCCAAAAGCGGAAAGAATCGGAATTAAAACAAAATGGGAAAGAACGATCAAAGTTATGCTGATAAATGAAAATCCCCAATGTTTCATAATCAAGCTATCGGAAGGTCCTGAGAGAACTAAAAAGAAAACTCAAAAAATATCTTTTTTTTTAGAAATTTTTAATTCTCGTTTTGAGCCATAGGGCAAAATCATTTTGAGCTCTTAGAATTTGCTGCTCTTTTTTTACTTTTTTATCTTTGTATCCTTCAATTTGGGGGAATAAACCAAAATTGATATTTGTAGGTTGGAAATGTTTTATTTTTGTTTCATCCGTAATGGACTCTAATAAAGAGCCAATGGCAGAGGCTCGGGGGGGCGGTGTAAATGATTTATCCAATATTTTGTCATTTATAAATTCTGAAATAATCAAGCCAATGACTGTCGATTCAAAATAACCTTCTACTCCGGTGATTTGTCCTGCAAAAAATAACCAAGGATCTTTTTTACTTGATAAATCTTTGTTGAGAAGTTTGGGGGTGTTTAAAAATAAATTTCGATGAATGCTTCCTAATTTTAAAAATTCAGCATTTTCCAAACCAGGTATCATTCTGAAGACTCTGACCTGCTCTGAGTAACTCATCCGGGTTTGAAAACCTACCATATTGTAAGCGGTGCCTTCTTTATTGTCTTGTCTGAGTTGAACGATAGCATATTCTTCTTTTTTGGGGCCAGTATTTCTGGGGTTGGGAAGACCAACAGGTTTCATGGGGCCGAAACGCAAGGTATGTGGCCCTCTCTCAACCATAACTTCAATAGGCATGCACCCCTCAAAAAAGGGAGTTTTTTCAAAATCCTTTGGTTCAATTTTTTTGGCGGAGTTAACTTCTTTAATTAAGTTAAAATATTGTTCTTTGTTAAGGGGGCAATTGATATAGTCGTCAGACCCTTTACCATAGCGATCCGCTTTCCAACAGATATCCATATTAATGGAATCAGTATCGATAATCGGTGCGATGGCATCAAAAAAATACAAGAACTGACCATCAAAATGTTCCTGAATAGATTTAGCAAGGATCTCGTCGGTTAAGGGTCCGGTGGCGACAACGAGGGGTCTTGGTAAGTCATTCAAGGAGTTCACTTTTTCTTGATGAATCATAATTCGTGGATGGCTTTTGATTTTCTCATCAATGTTTTTAGCAAAGAGCTCGCGGTCGACACTCAGAGCTTGGCCAGCGGGGACGGCGTTTTTTTCTGCTGTAGATAGAACGAGGGAATGGAGTTGAGAGGCCTCCCACTTCAATTGATGAGGGGCGCTTCCTGGGCTTTGGGAGCCAAAGGAATTGGAACAGACGATTTCAGCGAAATGGGCTGTCTTATGAGCCGGAGTCATTTGCTGAGGACGCATTTCATAAAGATGAACCTGATATCCTTTTTCAGCCAGTTGATAGCTGCACTCACTACCGGCAAGTCCTGCACCGATGACATGAATTTCTTTGAAGTTAATTTTGTTGTCTTTCAAGCTCTATATCCTTTAAATTAGTGAGCGTAATATGGATGATATCGATTTAAAAAGCAAATTCAAAGTCAGTGGACAAGTTCTTCAGAGCTTATTTGAAAACGGCAAGTCACCATTATCTGAACATTTTTTACGATGGAAATTGTGGTCAAAATGGAAAGACTTGATGGGAGACTCGATCAGTGAGTCCTGTGAACCAGTGGGTTATTCAAATAAGAAATTGTATATTTTCGTGAGAAATTCAACATTGCTTCATCATATGTATTTTCTTAAAGGAAATATGATTCGAAAAATAAAAAAAGATTTTCACAAGGATTTCGTAAACGAAATTATTTTCACCCTTGATCGTAAAAAAATCCCCTCCGACGAATTAGAAAAAGAAAAGTTAAAAAACAGCTTGGCACAATTGATAAAGAACGATGAAGACGAGTAGGCCCCGTGCAATAACCTAGTCTATTATTTCACAGGGCCTAGGCTGTAAAGTTTAGGTTAAGTTTTCCATTTTATCTTTTATTTTTTTTAGCAAGCGGACTTCCATTTGTCTGACGGCTTCCCTGGTGATGCCGTACTTTTCTCCAATTTCTTGCAGGGTCAGGGGTTCCTCGTTGAGAATGCGTTCGCGAAGAATAATTTTTTCTCTTTCAGAAAGCAAAGGTTCCAGTTCAATCACTTTGGCTTTTAAAATTCCAATTAATTCTTCTCTCGCCAAAGTGTCATCTATATTTTCTTCGGTTGTGGCTTTTTGAAAATCGTTCAAACTTGTAGGACTATCTTCATCAAGTGGGCGATCCAGACTGATATCCCTTCCTGACATTCGTTGCGCCATGATTTTAACTTCATCTTCTGGTATATCTAATTTTTTTGCAATAGAGGCCAGATTTTGTTCATTTCCCAGGGAATCTAAAGTCGCCTTTTCTTTTTGTAATTGATAATATAATTTTCTTTGGTTTTGAGTCGTCCCAATGCGTACCATGGAATATTGTCGCATCAGGTATTCTTGAATATAACCGCGGATCCACCAAACGGCGTAGGTGATGAGCCTTGCGCCTTTATAGGGATTGTACTCTCGCACCGCGTGCATTAGGCCTACATTTCCTTCCTGGATCAGATCGATGAGCTTGGCCCCAAATTTAGAATACTCGGCGGCAATTTTAACAACAAATCGTAAATTACTTCGAACTAATAATTGTGCCGACTCGGGATCTTTTTTTTCAAAATACTTTTCGGAGATTTCTTTTTCTTGTTCTCTGGTAAGCAAAGGGTAACGTCGTATTTCATTGAGATAGAGCAAAAGGGGGTCCGAGGTAGAAACAGACGTGGATTCTTTGATAGCCAGAGACTTTTCAACTTCGACTCCCGCAGCCATTTCGGGAACCACCTCTTCAGGAAAATTATCTTCTCCATTTTCATAGGCAGTTTCAGCTTGCTTTGCTGCTATTTCAAGGGGGGAGAGTTCTTCGGTTTCATCCACGAAAACTGTAGAATCTTTGGAGGAATGAATTTTATTTTTTTGAGAGCTGACATCTTTGAAGTTGGATTTAGTGCCTTCAAAAATCTCAGCAATGACAGGTTTAGATTTATTTAATTTGGATATAGTTTTAACTTTTAATTTTTCTCCAGGTATTTTTTTAGATGATTTTTTAGATTTCATGGAGTTAACCCAAATGTTTTTTTAACATTTTTTGCAATCCTTCGCTCACTTTTCCTTTAAAAGGCGAAAGTAAAAGTGGCAAATCGATAGTGATGCTGACCTTGCTTCCACCCGTTGTGGGAACAATAGTTACTTCGGCTTTAAATTGGGATCCCTTTAAGGAGCAGGTTTGTTTTTGTTCATTGAAGGAACACTCTACTTTGGGGTCAATTTTTTTGATTTCTGTTCCAGTGGTAAAAAATTCTTTAAGTTTAATAAAAGTTTCTTGAGCGTCACTGGAAGTTGGATGTTCAACTGTAAACTTTGGCATTGCGGCTCCGTTGAAAAAGGCATTGGAATAGACTCAGTTTAAGTGAAATCGAAAAAAAAAGAACTAATTTTTGACCCAAGCACTGAGATGTGTCACCATCAAGCTCGTGTTCTATTGAAATGATGATGGACATTTAGAGGCTAGTTAGAGGGTAAACAGTATGGAATCAAGGGATAGGGAATTTAAAAAAAATAAATTTGTTTTAAACATCAAAAGAACGCATTATTGCGGTCACTTAAATCAATCACATGCAAATCAAAAAGTTGTATTAATGGGTTGGGTGGACACGCGAAGAGATCATGGGAGTCTGGTGTTTATCGACTTAAGAGACAGAGAAGGACTCGTTCAGGTTGTTTTGGATCCAAAGAAATCAGAAACAGCCTTAGCTAAGGACCTTCGTGGAGGCTATGTTCTAGCTCTAGAAGGCTTGGTAAAATCTCGACCTGAGGGAATGAAAAATTCTAAACTCAAAACGGGTGAAATCGAGGTTGAAGCCTTGACTTGTGAAATATTAAATGAATCCGCAACTCCGCCCTTTCAGATAAATGATGAAAATGTGAATGAGATGCTCAGACTAAAGTACAGGTACTTGGATTTAAGATCACCTCGATTGCAGAATCACTTAATTGTCAGGCACAGGGTTGCTCAATCAGTGAGAAGATTTTTATCCGATGAAGGTTTTTTAGAAGTGGAAACTCCGATTCTCTATAAATCTACTCCCGAAGGTGCCAGGGATTATCTGGTCCCTTCGCGAGTGAATCTCGGTCATTTCTATGCATTGCCTCAGTCGCCACAAACTTTAAAACAATTATTAATGATTTCTGGGTATGATAGGTATTTCCAAATAGCCCGCTGTTTTAGGGATGAAGATTTAAGAGCCGATCGGCAACCCGAGTTTTCACAAATAGATATCGAAATGTCCTTTATTGATGTTGAAGATATTATCCAAGTGAACGAAAAAATGCTTAAACAATTGTGGAAAGAAATCAAAGGCGTTGATGTCGCCAAGATCCCTCGGATGACCTTTCAGGAAGCCATGGATCGCTTTGGTTCTGATAAACCTGACTTGCGATTTGGAATGGAAATAAAAGATCTATCAAAAATTTTAGGAACGCAAACAGGCTTTAAGGTTTTTGATGATGTCTTGGCGCGAGGTGGAATTGTTCGAGGCATACCTGTTCCTAAAGGAGGCACTTATTCTCGAGGCCAATTTGATAAGCTCATGGAGATGGCAAAAAAATCAGGAGCCAAAGGTTTGGTGTGGATCAAATCAGAGGCGGATGGGTCCTACTCTTCGGCTGCTTCAAAATTTTTCACTCAAGAAAGATTGAAAGAAATTTTTATCGCAACAGGTGCTGGTATGGGTGATTGTTGCTTAATCATCGCTGATGATTATGATGTGGCTTGCAGTGCTTTAAACTCTCTTAGATTGCATTTAGGGAGAGAGTTGAATTTGATAGATCATTCGAAAGATTACTTCCTCTGGGTGGTAGATTTCCCCTTATTAGAATATTCTCCTGATGAAAAAAGATGGGTGGCTCGGCATCATCCATTCACCTCTCCAAAAGATGAATCTTTTGATGATCTGATTAATAATAACGATAAGGCCTATGGAAAAATTTTAGCCAAGGCCTATGATCTTGTTTGTAATGGCTATGAGTTAGGTGGCGGAAGTATTCGAATCTATAGAAATGAAATTCAGCAAGCCATGTTTCGTTTGTTAGGACTCTCTGAAGAGGATACTAAAATTAAATTTGGTTATTTCCTAGAAGCCTTAAAATACGGAACACCTCCCCATGGAGGGATTGCTTGGGGAATGGATCGATTGATCATGCTCTTGTGCGGAACCGATGCCATCCGCGATGTGATTGCTTTCCCCAAAACAGCAAAGGCCACGGATTTGATGAGCGAAGCTCCCACCGCTGTGAATCGAGATCAATTGGTGGAGGTTGGAATCAGACTGACTCCACAGGCTGAAAAATTTATCGAAGAAGGAAAAAAACAGAATTAAAAGCTCGTCTAGAAATAAATGCCCGTTCTTTGCTTGGTCGTTTGATTCATGTCTTCCCTGTTTCTTTTCAATTTAGCGGTGCCAAGTTGTTTTCAAAAAAAGACCAGAGCTTTTGAAAGGTAGAGGCATTTATTTTTCCAGCATTCATTTCAAGCTGCCACAGTGCCACTTTTGGAAATTCTAAATAGATTTGAATTCTTCTTAGGGTGCCAAGATCAGCTTTTCTTCCTGATTCAACCCGCTGAAGTGTTGGCGGATTAAAATCAAAAGCAGCTGCAAAATCATGAATGGATACACCCAAAGCCGCTCTAACGTTTCTAATTTTTTCATAAGTGAATGAATTAGCGATGACTGGTTCAAATATAAATGTAGAAGGTCCCCTTCTGCCAATGGATACTAGTAAAATTATGGGATTAGATTCATCAACTGAAATCCCTTGGGAAAAACAATAGTCTTTATATGCTGGATTATCTGGTGAAGGAATTCTATCTGCGAATGAAGGAAATAGTTTTTTTTTCGATAGGTGAATTTTTTTAAAAAGATCTAACTCTTTACCAATCGGAATTGCCATTTTTGACATGGAATATTTTTGATCGTACCTGAATTCGAATTGATTTTTGAAGCTATCCCAATTTAAGGTGCCAACAAAAAAACGTCGTTTACGGCTCTCTGAAAAAACATGAAGTTGATTTTTATCTATTTTTGAAAAATCTATCTTATAAGTCATTGACCATCTCCTGATATGCTTCATCTGGACGAAATTTATATATATGTTCTAGGTTTGAAGTTCCGCTGCTTTTTTTTATAAAGACCTTTGTAACAAAAAGTTTTTCTGATAAAAAATCAATATAATAAAATTCAGGTACTGGTAAGCTCAAGGTCCTAGCAATTTGGTTACAAAGATATTCTATTTCGGGAAGTTCAGGAGCCTCTGTGCTTTCCCTCATTTTAAAAATATAATTTTCACCTCCCAGATCAGCCGAATATTTTTTAAATTTTCAATGGTAGAAACTAGTACTGCTGTAGGATTCATTTATTTTTGAATCTGTACTTTGCGCTGATCTTTGTTTAAGACTGATGAACTCATTTTTAGAATCAGTTTTGAACCAATTAACAAAACATCTTTCATATAGTCCATACTTCGTGGTGCCGCTGATTATTTTATTGCATTTTAAGCACTTCATGTCGTTACCATCATCAAATGATATCATATGATGTCAACAATTTATTGATACTATATGATATCATAATAATGATATTATCATATAGTATCAATAAATTGTTCAGTATTTTTATGTAGTTAAGTTGAAAATACGAAAATTAACTAGACCTGATTTCCACAGCATTTTTTGTATTTTTTCCCGCTTCCACATGGGCAGGCATCATTACGGCCAATTTTTGAGGATTCTCTGATTTGGGTTTGAATTTTAGGAGTTGGATTTTCCTTACTTCTGTCGGTTGTCGAAGTGCCAGAGACAAATCGCCAGTGGCCATTTTCATTTTTTCTGAACTGGGAGGTCTCATGATGATCATAGTGAGTGGCCCCTTCTTTGTAACTCGCAATAAACTCTACAGTGCCTTTTTTATCAGTTTTTGAGCCGGTGGCGTTTAAAATTTTTAATCCTAACCATTCAGATTCTAGTGCCCATTTCTTAGCTTTGGTGGGATGGAAATCCTTTTGCGATTCGGGAGCTAGAGTCTCTTTGATATAGTCAATCAAGCCTTTCGTATAAGCTGTATATCGGGATCTCATCAGCTGTTCCGCCGTTTCAGGATAATTGGTGCCTTTGATAAAAGGTTTGCAACAAGATTCGTAACTTTGAATGGATCCACAGGGGCAGTTCATATTTACCGTTTCTTTTGGGGTTTAGAAAAATAATCAGACTTAGATTTAAGTCTAACTTTTAATAAAATCAAATAGTATCCAATATAAATACTACTTCAATAGTAGAGAAGCGAGTCTAGGATTTTTGAGTTTTAAATTATTCGATTTAGAAGAATTCAAAAAACAAATATCATTAAAATGTTGTCAACTTTAATTCCACTGAGACTTGTTAAATTTTATGGAGGTTCTGTGAAGAGCAATTTAATTAGAGGTATTCATTTATTTTCAGTATTTTCAATGTTGGTATGTTGTACCAATACGACGATTAAATCATCTGATACCATGAGTGCCAAAAATGAAACCATATCAAGAACTATTGCCGCTGAAGAGTACCCTATCGAGATGAGAAATCCAGAATCCAAATTGACTTATTGGGGAGAATATCAAGCTGTCACAAAAGATCTTAAATCCAAAAAGAAATATGCCTTAGACCGAACGGATTCGGGTCTAATCAATCTAATTATTCCTGGCCAAGGAAAGGCTGCTGAAATTGTTAAAAATGAAAAGCTTTTTGCTTTGTCAAATCCAGAGTTATATCATTTTTTAGTATGGATGAGGGCCAATCCTATTTCGACGTTTCAAGATATTAGAAATAACCAACAAAGTGCGGATAGTCCTAAGGGAATCATGCGGTTTAAACCCTTGCCAAAGAAAAAATTTGCTTACCAACCGGTTGCGGATACCATTGTGGTTACTAAAATGGATGATGTTCTTGAACTGATGGATCAGCCAAAAATATTTTCAGTAAGAAATTATACAAAAAAAATGGAGGAGTCAGTTGGTCCTTTTATGTTGGCCTACGATGAATCAAGATACAATCTCAAAGAAAAACCATGGATGCGAAAAATGCTGCCTGCCAGTGATTTACCACGAGTCAGAAAGCTGGTTAAAGATATTTCTTTAGGAGTTCTGGCAGAGCAGAGATATGTGGGAAGTGATATTAGAGGAAAAGAGTTTGGTCGGATCGAAGTTATCAATCAATATGCTCGTCGTTCTCCCATCTTGTTCACTCAACAGTATTTTGGGCTAAAAGGTGTTCACATAGAAAAACTGTTTGATTGGTCAAGAGCGACTCAAGATGATTTTTTCCACAATTTAGTTAGTGATTCTAGCGTGAAAAAAAATGCAGAAATCGCGGGGAAAGAGCTACATGAATATTTAAAAGAGTATATTCCTCGAAGAGAGAAAGAAATTCAAAAGGAAATGGCACAAAGAAGCATTAGCAGGGATGAAAATAGTCCATCCTATAAGTCTTATTATGAAGAGCTTGATATTCTGAGCCGACTGATATTAGATAATAATCCGGATGTTGTTATTTCAGAACATGATGACAAGGCTGCTCGAATAAGAAGTAACATTATTGGAACCTTGGTGGGTGGGATCGAAACAACTCAGGCCGCGATAGCTCAAGCTTTTAATGAAATTCAAAAAAGACCAACATGGTTAAAATATGCACAAGATGTTGCAAGTAAAGCAGAAATCGCCGAAGTGAATCATGATGAAAAAAGCCTTAGCTTTTATACCTCAGAAATGGAAAAGTTAGTTTGGGAAGCTCTAAGATTTCATCCTGTAAATCCAATAGTCGTTCGATACGCAGAAGAGGATTACAAAATGAAAAATGGGTTTAAAATTCCCAAAGGAGCCCATGTTTTAATCGCGACTCAGTCTGCGATGTTTGATGAACAATATTTTAACAATCCCAATTCTTTTGAGCCCAATAGGATAAATTCTGAAAAATTTATCGCTCTTGCAAAGTCGGATAGTTTTGTAAAGAAAAGTAGCTATCCAGATGTTCAAAATTTCGAGAATTCTGAGAATCATATAAGGTCAACAAAGTGGACGAAATTTCAAAAATCTTATTTTCATTTAGGCTACGGTCATCATCGTTGTCTAGGTGATTATATTGGGGAAATTCATGTACCTGAAATGGCCATGCAATTATTCAAGCTACCAAATGTGAAAGTAGTTGACGGGCAAGCAGGAAATTTAGATTTCAGATATTTACGAGTTACCAACTTTCTAGGAGATAAGTTTTATTATTCGTTTCCAGAATCCTATTCGATTGAGTTCGAAACGAATTCACAACTTCCTAGAATTAAAAAATTACTGGAAAAAAAACCAATTGAAATTGCCAATAGAAATTATGCTTATGACTTTTTTTTGCAAGACTTTGACAGAAATGTTTACAGAAGGTGTTTGGCAGGGTGGGATATTGATAAGGAAGCGTCTCAATTAAAAAAAGATGATTTCTTTAAGGGAATGGGCAATGCTTCACTCACACATGATTTAAATGGTGATGGATCAAGTAAAGATTTGTTATTTTGTCGTTTGAATAGAGAATTTCAAAAATGTATGACTGATAAAGAAAAAGAATTAAAATTTCATCATTTAGGTGGCGAAGAGAGAACGACGGGGCCAAAGTCCCAACTCAATGATTTTGACAAACATCAAGCTGCCTATGAGGGGTGTTCTAAGAATCTTAACTTAACAGAGCAGGCTTTTTATGAAAATTTATTTTTTGGTAAATCCATTGATCTTAGTTCCTTAGACTTATCAAAAAGTATTAGAAATAATGATGCCTTTAAATTCGAAGATGACTTGAAATTTTACAATCGGTTTAATTCCAGAGAATCAATGTTAAATCCCTTAGGTTGGAAAAAAATTCCAGAATCAGAGAAAGCTCTGATGTATACTCGTTTTGACCTTGATTTTAGATTATGTTTTGGGAAAAAGGTGAACCTCGAAAAAATTCAGCCATTGAAGGCATACAATCAATGCAAAGATGGGGTTTATATGCCAAAACAATTTATCAAAGTAGGGTCTCTGTCACAAGTTGAAAGATTTTATATGTTAAGGGATTATCTCAAAGTGCCGGGCGTAAATTCAGTCGATTCTGTGAAAGGTGTCGAAACAAGTCTCGAGAAAGAGAATCCCTAAAAAGTCTAGTTGTTGCGAATAGGACTTTAGAATTTTCGTCTTATTCCGAGACAGTGGTAAGGGCTTTGAACAGGATGTTTAAAGAAAAGATCACAGGAGGTGATTATGGAAAAAATAAGTGGAATTATTCCCAGAAACTCACGAAATTCAAGCGCAGATGTATCCAGATCACAGCCTGCAAGGCCTGGTGCGCCAAGCTTTGGAAGGCCGGCTGGTAAGTCTACACCGAGAACTTTTTCAGAGTTAACCGAAACGTCTGAAATAGAAAAAAACATTCCAGATTTAGAAGGTGAGAGTCGTTCAAAAACAGTAAATGATAAGGTCAATTTTAGCCCTAATTTAAAAGAGCTTCAAAAGTTTAAAGAAGAAGCGATTGAAAATAAAGAAGACAATCAAGATGGTTCAAAAATGAAAAGTCCCTATAATAAGAAGGGCGAAGTCGAAAAAAACGCAATCGTCGATGGAATAGCTAGAAAATTTAATTCTATCGAGGCATAGGCTATCTGGAACCCATGGATTTAGGGCCCATCGTGATCTCTATCTAACTAAAATTTCTTTTCGAGAAGAAAGCCATTTTCTTCTAGAGAGCAAAGTTGATAGGCGCCCTTAAAACATCTTTCGTTGGAAGCATTTTTACCTACGACTAAAACCATATCGAGGCTTAAAAAAATAAGTCTTCTAATGGCGCTGAGGCTCCAATTGGGAGCACCCATTTGAATCAGCATTTCAAGTCTTATGAGTGCTTGGTGTGGGTCATGAGCATGCAAAGTGCCGAAACTTCCTAGATGCCCTGTGGATAAGGCCATCAGGAAATCTTTTGCTTCAGATCCTCTAATTTCCCCCATCACAATTCTGTCTGGTCTTAAGCGGAGGGACCTCTTTACTAAATCTGTTTGGTTAATTTCAGTCTTGATGTTGTTTGGATTTGATTGGGTCAATAATTTCATACTGGCTTTGTTTGGAAGAGATATTTCGGAAGTGTCTTCAATGATGATAGATCTTTCTGTTGGTTGGGTTAGATTTAAAAGGGAATTAAGCACAGAGGTTTTCCCTGAACCTGTTGAGCCTATAACTAAAAAGTTTTTTCTTTCAGAAATAATTTTTTGAAACTCGTTAATGAGTACCTCGGAGCACCATTTTTTTTCGATTAGTCTTTTAAAGGTCCAGCTGGTTAAGGGATGTCTTCGGAAATTCACTGAGGAAAAATGATGGGTGATTGATTTATCTATGATTGAAATTCTAAAATTTTCAAAGGAACCGTCGGCAAAAGGACTTTCAAGGTTCAAGATGCAACTTGTCTGATCGCAAAGTCTTTGAATAAATTTTTCGTAAGTATACTCAGATAGAAAATAATCGGTGTGTTTGATGAGAGTCCCATTCTTTTCAAAAAAAATTGAAACTGGATCATTGATAATAATTTCAGATGTCTCCTCATCTTTAAGCAGCTCCTCTAAGGGGCCATAGGAGAAAAATTCATTTTGGATTCTTTTTTTGTAAGCACAACTAAGATGTTCCGTTAAATTTTCTATGAGTGACTGCATTTTGTTCTTACTTGCTTCCTGATGAGATTGATCTCCTAAAGCAAATTCTTCATAGGTAAGTTGATTTAATTTTGTTATTATTTGATGGGTTAAATTTGCCAATTCCATACTAGATATCTTCCAGATGATTGATTTTATTATTATGTTTTTCATAATCTTCATCCATTTTCATGATCGAAGGTTTTACAAAAATCATCAGTTCTGTTCGCTTAGTCAAAAAATCTTTACTTGAGAATAAAGTGCCAATGATTGGCAGCCTTGAGATGAAAGGAACACCACTGTAGTTATCTCCATTGATATCTGTAAGAAGCCCAGAGAGGGCAATCATTTTTGAGCTGGTTAAATCAAAGAAACTGGATACTTTATTAGTGGTGATCGCAGGTATCCCATCAACACTTAGACTCTTGTCAATTGAAGAGACTTCGCTTTGTATTCCAATATTCATTCTCCCCAGGGAGTCCGCTTTAGGATTGACTTTGAGTAGAATTCCATATTTTTTCCAGACCACGTCACCACCAAATTTACTTCTGGTTTTGATTGGAAATTCTCCACCCGCTAGGAATTCTGCTTCCTTACCGCTCCGACAAAGAATATTTGGGCTGGCCAATAATTTTCCATTTCCTGAGCTTTCAAGTAAGTGTAGTTTGGCTTCAAAATCTTGAATTTTAGTTGTTGGCAATATTTCAGCCTTGTAGGAGTCGGATAATTCAACACCATAATTTTGTGCAAAACCGCGGTTGATTTCGGCCACAGTTATTTGAACTTTAATTACGGGAGCTAGGGTTAGAGAGGTGGGGTCCTTAATCACTTTGATACCAAAGGGTGTCAGAATTTTTTCATAATCTTTAAAATGAGGATCTTTGGGATGCAGTCTTAAAATAGGGCGAGAATTAAATTGAACTTTTTGTTCTGGAATTCCAAAATTTCCAAATAATTGATTAAAGTAAGCACCCATTTCCTCTTGAAGAGATTCTTCGATATGAGCTGTGAACTCTATGGATTCATCGCCAGATACTTGTTTAGAAATTTCTATCCAGTCATTTAATCTATAAAGAGTCCCGGAAAGTATAATTTGTGAATTTATCGTTTGAATTTTTAACCCCAATTTGTTCTCAAGAAGAGAATGTAGTTTTTTGAATAAGGATAGATTTTGTGGTTTTACAACTTGCACTTTATGAAGCTCATCTTTAAACTTGAGGTAGCTCGTGCCAACCGATTTACCAGTAATGATGAGATTGTTCTGTCTTACTTGGCCGGTGATAACTCCTTTTTTTTCGATCCAAATCGTATTTCCTTTGAATGGAATTTTTAAGTTTTCACCTGTTGAAATTATAAATTCCATCCCTAAAGAATTGAGGTAAATTAATAAATAAAAGATTATTCTTTTCATAATTGATTGGGATGCAATTATGGAAGTTGTTATGAGGGTGAATAGATTTGCTTCGAGATTCAAGTTTCGGAAAAAAGTTTTGTCTCCCAACTTTAGGACTTGTCTATAAGTAATTATACAAAGAATGAGCATTTATTTCTAGACGGGACCTTAGTAGCGTTTAAACCTATTTGTTATATGCCGATAGGTCGTAAGAGAGTGTTTTAATAAAAAAAACGCACTCTTCAAGAAATAAGGAGTCGCTGTGAAATACATCATGACCATTTCAGTTGGTTTATTTTTTAGTATTATTTCCTCAGCGCGGTATCAGAGACAAGATGAAGCCAGTCATAAATATAATTTCATAAATCAGTATTATAAAGTTAAAAAAGATGGAAGCTTTAAGCTTATTGAAGAAAGAGAAATCGAAGTATTAAATGAAACTGGAAGAAAGGATTTTGGTTTTCAAAAGCTCAATTACGCGCCTAATACGGATTCGCTAAGTTTGTTAGAAGCTTATACGGTAACAAATGGGAAAAAAATCAAAGTGTCTAGCGAATTGATTGAAGATAAGCCAATCGCTTCCCAGATTACGGGTTTTGATTTGACAAATCAAATGGCAATTACATTTCCAGATGTGAAGGTGGGGTCGAAAATTTATTTAAAATATTCTTTCGAGAAAAAAATACCCACTTTAAAAAACGTTTTTAGTAATAGTGAGTTTTTTGGTTGGAAGGAAAATATACAGAAACAAAATCTTTATTTTGAATCAGAAATGGAACTATTTTATTATCTGAACGATCCGGATCAACATCTACAACTAGAAGCAAAAAAAGAAAATAATTTATATTATCTTAATTTGGCATTAGTAAAACCATCTTTTTTTAATCCTATCGAAGAAAAAGATCCCTACATGCAAAGGACGACGACACCGTACATTGAGGTTTCATCCGAAAAAAAATGGAGCTATTCGATGCTTGAACCAGTCATTATTCAAAATGAGTTAATTTTAGTTGAAGAACTTCCCGAAAAAATGAATAAAATAGTGATTGAAGCCAAAAAGCTTAATGGATTCTTTAATAGGGTGAATTACTTGATTAAAGAAATTCAAGAAAGCATTAGGTATTTTGGCGATTGGCGTCCTATTAAAGGAGCTCTGGTTCCAAGAAATCTACAGTTGATTATGGAAACGGGATTTGGAGACTGTAAGGACTATTCAGCCTTATTGACAGTGATGCTCAGAAAATTAGGGTATGATTCTCATATAGCATGGGTTTACAGGGCTTATCCCTATATTCCCTATGACATTCATATGCCTTCTTTGAGTTCTTATAATCATGCAATCACTTTTGTAAGCTTTGAAAATAAAGAGTATTGGTTCGATCCTACAAATAATATGGTTTTTACCCAGGAGCCATTGAGTGACATCTCAAATAGAAACGCTGTCATTCTTGCTAAAGATGAAAGTATTTTTAAGTTTATTCCCAAAAATGATCCAAATAAAAACTCAGATAAAACCAGCATTACGTATAGCCAGTGGAAAAAAGACGAAGTTTCTGTAAATGTGACCATCGAAGTGAAGGGGATTCCCGCAGCCCATTGGGCCGGAAGCGAATTGGGAAGTTCTAAATCGGCCATTGAGAATGATTTACTAGAATGGGTAACGAACTCTGTTAGAAATACCAGCGAAAGACATTTTGAGCCTTTTGACTTATCTTCCAGGATTACTGGAGATTACAAGTTTCAATTTTCTTTTAAAGAAAAGAATTCATTTTTAAAATCTAACTATGGAAAAGCTTTTACCTTATGGCAAAACCAAGGTCTTAAATTAATCGGAGAAGAAACCGAAAATAGAGAAACGGATTTATTTTTAAGATCACCCAGAGTGACTATCTATAAGTTTAAATTTGATAAAGCATTTGCAAAAAACTTTAAATCCTTAGATTGCAAGATAAATTCGAATTGGATTGACATTTCAAGAGAGGCAAAAAATCCAAAATCAGGACTAGAAATTGAGGATATGATTACATTAAAAAAAAGCTACATTTATAGAAATGAATTTGAAAGTGCCGAGTTTAAAAAAGTAAAATCAAAAATACGAGAATGTCTATTAGGAAAAGTAGTGGTTTTACAATAGAATTCAGTGGCCTCGATTTGAGACCTATGCATAACCTCTGGATAAATTTGTTATATCGTTTCTATTTGTTTTCTCGAAAATAAGAATGAAAGGTATTCTTCTGATTATTTTCAAAGGCTGCTAAATCATCCATACGGATTTTTTCGATCACTAAATCCATTTGGTGTTTTGTCATTGGGAAACCTATTTCATTCATCTGAGATGAGTTCAAGGGAGATAGCTTTGAATAAATATTTTCACTGATATCAGATATTTGATACAAGAGCCTCACAAAACCTTTGGGAGCCTCTTTAGGAATAGTTATATTTAAAAATCCCTTAACCATTGGCCATATCGGAGTTCTTGATATAGGATGAATTAAATAAGATAAAATAAATGATTTTATAGATTGATGAAGTTTATAGTTTTTATTGTTTATCCATGAAAAGATGTTTCGAAGAATGGCATCTCTCATTCGGGTATCTTGAACCAATCGATAATCCTTAAACTCTGCAAGGGTTTCAAAACGGGAGTCCACTTCCATATCCTGGGGAGATAACATGGGCACTCTCGGAATCTTAGCCATGTCTAGGATGGGTCCCAAGCTTTCAGGTAATGCGGATTTGCTTTCAGGTATTCGAATAGTTCCATTGGATGCCTTTAAATACGACCAGTAAGCAATTTCTGAACAGGTCATTTTATCTTCGGTAGTTAAATCCAGATTATAATCATATTTAGTTCTTGGCTTTAATTTTTTTTCTTCAGCTAAAATTTGCTGATAAAAATATTCTGCACCCTTTTTCGCCACAGGTTTAAATTTTGGTCTTAGAAGTAAGATTCTTGCATTCTCATTTTTTAGAGCAAATTCCAGATCGTATCTAGCAATCCCACCAGTTTGGGCATAAGATTCTAAAGTCTCGACTTTTTGATTTTGATCATTTTTATGGACTAAAACAAAATGACTGAAATCACCTGGATTTTCAGTGATCGAAGAAAGCGTGGCACTAAAAAAACTAGTTCCTCTGGTAACCAATAAATCACCGGATTCAAGTTCCACAGGTTGATTAAGCATACTACCATTTTTTGTAAAATAACCATAGAAAGATTTATTTTCTAACATGGGAATGGGTTGCTTTTGAAAATCTATTTGTGCTCCCGTTAAGGAGGGACTCTGAGACTTAATAAACCCGGCTAGATCTTCTATCCCACGAGCGAGAGTAATTAGTTGGCGGACTGATTTTTCACAATTTTTCAAATAAGACAAATTTTGATTAATTTCTAAACGTAAATTCCATGTTTCATGCATGACAAGGTTTAAATACAAAGCTTTTTCTTCATTTAAACTCCCTTGAAGATCACTTATGAAGTGATCTTCCGATAGTTGAAAAAGTGTATCTTCAATTCGAGAGCATATTAGATCATTTCTTATTAAGGATATCTCTGAAATAGTATTGGCATAAGAGAAGTTAGAGAAAGAGTTTATTAAAAAAGCGAGAAGGAATTGTGTTTTCAGACTTTTAAAATTTTTAGATCTACTAGAATTTTTAGAACTATTAAAATTTATAGATATGTTCACTAAACCTCCTTGGCTTAACTAAATTTTATATTGCCACAAATATACACTATCTAGATGGTTTTCTTAAGCTTTTATTAAAGGTAAACACAAATGTAGCGACAGTGCTGAAATTGATTTCAGCACTGTAGTAAGTTTTTACAAGAAAAACACAGTGAATTTTATATATGTCAAAAGTTACTGCACTATGAAAGTTTTAAATATTGGTATACTATCTTGAATTATTTAAAGGAGAATTTTTATGAAAATTGTTATATCTATTGTGTTTTTCTTAGCTTCTATGAATGTTTATGCAATTGGTGATTGCGCTGCCAAAGTTAAGCTTTGGGCTGAAGTACAAGTTCTGAGTGGAAAAGGTCCTGCAAATGAGCATTTTATACCTGATGGGCGTTTAACTACCATATCAAGAACAGCGAACCCAGATGTCGTGAGCGTAGTTGTTCAAAGTAAATATGGCGGTCGGCAGACGGCGATCCTTTATGTTCTTATGGCCAAAAATAATTATTGTGAAATACTTGGTTTAATTACCCCTAAATTTTAAAACCTTGATTTAAGTTTTTAGAAAGTCATTATTTCTTTTGAATACTAAAGGCGACTTTCTTTATCCCCTGGGATTTAACAGTATCGATAATTTCGGTAACCATGGCCAAAGTGACCTCTTTATCGGCGACAAGAAGGGCATTTATTTCTGGATTTTCTTTAATTCGCAATAACGATTCAGCTTTTAGTTGTTCCAAGCTCAGAGTTTTGCTGTCAATAAAGAGTTCACCCTTTTTTCCAAGTACTATTTTCATCGGTTTTTTACTCTTATCGAAATCCGTTGATGAAGATTTAGGAAGAGAAATATCGATTTTTGGTTGCATCACTAAAGGCGCTGCTACCATAAAGATAATCAAAACCACAAGTATTATATCCACCAAAGGGACCACGTTGATTTCATTGATGGTGGCGCCATCATCGTTGCCAGTTCTAGCTGCCATGGTTGAATCCTTTTTTTGCTTTTGCAAACATGAGACATAGATCCTTAGAAGCATCGATATTTGCCAAGATTAATGATACTTTTTTCTGAAAGAGATTAAAGGAAATGACTGCTGGGATTGCGAGCCCTAAACCAATTGCTGTTGAAACGAGGGCATGAGCAATGCCAGCCATGACCACCTCATTCCCTTGACCTGGAGCATTTCCAAGATCATTGAAAGCTTTCATAATTCCCATTACCGTGCCTAAAAGACCAATGTAAGGAGCGTTGGAGGCAATGGTTCCAAGAATATAGAGATTCCCTTCAAGTTTGGGTTTTTCCATGGTTTTAAAGGAACTAAATAATTCATCTAAGCCTTCGGCACTATTTTTAGTTATATGATTGATTCCGTATTTAAGAGCCTTTCCTTCAAGGGCCTGATCATAATGAGCTAACTCAGGAACTCTTTGGGTATCTTGCGTTTCGATGACTTCTTTGAATTTTAGTCCAATTTGTAAACTGTTTTTTGAAAGCTTATTGAGGGAAAAAAATCTTTCAATGATAATGGCTAGGCTGAGAACGCTCAAAAATCCCATAAAGATCAGGATAAAATTCGCGCTGGCTTCTGCTATTTTAAATAATGATTCCATTTGTTAGGGCTCCTTTAGTTTAGGTGTCTGTTAGTTTATGCGGTAGTGTTTTAAATGATAAATTAGTTTTGTGCCTGGTCATCAATGAGTTTAAAGTCAACGCGAACAAGGTGCTGAGTTTTTCTGATTGGATTTCCTAATCCATCAAGAAAGGGTTTGTATTTCCATTTGACCACGGCACGGCGTGCTTCGTTTTCAAAAAGGTTTATTTTTTCTCCTCCAGTGAGTTTTAAATTTTCAACGGAGCCATCTTCTTTAATATCTATCTCGAGCAGAATAAAACCTTCAATTCCTGAAAGCAAAGCCTCCTTGGGGTATTTGGGCTTAACTTTGTAATAGGGAATATCTGTTGTATTTGCATTTTTTGGGCTTGCAATTGGCTGAGGAACTTTTACTTGTTCCTTTTGCAAACTAGGAATATCTGAACTCTGATCGTTTAATTCATGACTTGAAGAGGAGAGGTCTTCTGACTTTTCAGGAATAGCTTCGGGAATATCTTTCACTTCAGAAGTTTTTGTTTCCACAATTTGTGGAGGTTCTTCATATTCCTGATATCCTAGATCCACATAGGATTCTTGAGAGGTTTTTACTATGGGAATCGATTTAAGATTTAAACTTTTAATCGTTATAACCACAAGGAAATGAGTCATAATTGATAGCCCAAGGGAAACAAATAATTTTTTTGTAGGAGAAACCTCCTCTGAAAAATTAAAAATATTTCTTTCTGCAATTGCTGCTGTCATTAAACACTCCTCATCAAATTAACTATTCAATCATCCATTCAATTTTTGTTCCATATCTTTTGGTGCCAAAATGTATCTAGACCAAGAGAAATTTAAGTGGTCTTCCCTTTGCAATTGTCGCGAGGTGGGGGGAACATCATCATGTTAAATTATTTTCTGTTAATCGGGTTAGGGGCGTTTTCATTTTTAAATTTAGCAACAGCACAAATGGAAGTCGAGAAGATAGAACGAATCGAGGTTATTGGTTCTAGGATTAAAAGAATTTCTTCAGAAGGATCTTCGGCGGTAAAAAGTATTAACAAGGAAAATATGGAAAGCTCTGCCAATGTTTCTGTTTCAGATTCCATGAGAGATTCCAATATGGCAACTTTTGGTGTGACTCGTGAAGCCGCTGGAAACAGTGCTGCGGCAACCACTAATATTGGATTGCGTGGTCTAGGGGCAACTCGCACCCTTGTCTTATTAAATGGACATCGATTGCCCAAAGACCCTTCGACAGAAGCTGTGGATTTAAATCTTATTCCGGAAAGTGCCATCGAAAGAATTGAAGTTTTAAAGGATGGAGCCGCGGCCTTGTACGGATCAGATGCTTTGGGTGGAGTTATAAACATTGTAACGAAGAAAGGTTATATCGGAAATGAAATTCTGACCAAATTTTCAAGTCCCGAGTTAAGAGGTGGAAGTTCTGTATCAACCTCTTTATTGTCAGGAACTTCAAATGAAAAATCAGATTTGCTTTGGGTTTTAAATTTTTCAAGAAATGAAAAGATTATGGGTAAGGATAGAGAGATCACCAAGAATGGTCTATCTCCTAATGGTAGTACCGCAGCTTACAAAGATGCTTCTGGAAGTTGGTTTGTTGACCCCATTGGGAATTGCCCTGCTGATTTAATTAAACCAGATGCTAGTGGAAAAGGAAATCGTTGTTACTTTCGCTACAATGAATTTGCAACCTATCGACCTTTGGTAGATACCATTAATTTATTAACAGATTACACCTATAGATTGGAGTCAGGAGCTAAATTTTATAACAGAAATTTAGTCGTTTTTAAAGATATTGAATGGAATTACGCCCCAACGCCAGCAGGATTTTCGACAGCTACAGGAACATCGACAATTCCTGCAGCGCGTACGGTTTCCTATCGATTTATGGAGGCTGGAAATAGGGATAGCAAAGACACAGAGAAAAACTATTCAACGCTCTTTGGTTTGAAAGGCAATATTTCAGATACTTGGACCTATGATGGATCCGTGGGGTTTAGCCGCGTGTTCAGAGAAAATCTGGGTTATAGTGGCTATCTGGATGGAAATGTTTTAGATGACTTAGTGAAAAGTGGCAAATTTGATCCTTTTAAGCCCGCTGGAAGTCGTGGGGATATTTCTCCAGCCCTGGCGCAAGTCTTTCAACAATCTGAATCCAGCTTGTTTACAACCGAAGTGGTTTTTTCCGGAGATATTGGTGAATTAGAACATGGATCCATGGGAACAGCGGTGGGAGTGAGTGCATGGAATGAAAAATTAGATCAGAAAACAGACAACAAGTCAGCGGCAGGAATCATACTTGGATCCGCTGGTTCCAATGATAAGGGATCAAGGGATGTGACTTCCGTTTTCAGCGAAGTCACTATTCCAGCAAGGCAAAATTTGGAGTTTAATTTGGCAGCTCGATTAGATCATTACTCTGATTTTGGAACCGCAGTGAATCCAAAAATAGGGGCAAAGTTACAGTTAAATCCAAATGCTTTGTTAAGAGCTTCTGTTGGGACGGGATTTAAAGCGCCCACTTTATCAGCGCTCTATAAAGCGACATCGGAAGGTTACGAAAGTTTTATCGATAGAAAGGTTTGTGCTAAAAATCCTGAAGCCTGTGCTTCGAATCAATATTTGGTAGTGAGTGGTGGAAATAAGGATCTCAATGAAGAAAAAGCGATTACGGCAGGAATAGGTGGTGTGTATGAACCCTCCGCTGATTTTTCAACGTCTTTAGATGTTTGGTATACGAAAATTTCAAATGTGGTTGGAATCGATTTAGAGGAAATGACCAAAGCTGAAAGTAACAATGTGGATACCACCCAATACGGCGTCACGGTTCAGCGTGATCAGAATGGAATTATCGAAAAAATCACGGCGCCTAATTTAAATTTACAGCAGGAGGAAATTTCTGGAGCAGACTTAAATTTTGAGGCCGGATTGGGCCATGGCGTTTGGGGTCACCGATTGAGTTTGCAAAATGATTTTTCCTACGTGATTTTTTACAATAAAGAAGGTTTTCCTGGAGCGGGGAAAAGAAATGTCATGGGAGAGTGGGGTTATCCTGAATGGAGAAATAATTTAAGTTTCAATTTGAAAAACGATAAGACTATTTACAAGCTCACTTTAAGAAGTATTCCAGGGCAAAATGTGATAAATAGAGAAAAATCTGAAAAGATCAATGATTTAAATGAATTTGATTTTTCTGTTTCTTATAAAATATCAAAAACATCCCAGCTGACGGGAGGAATTAAAAACTTGCTAAATTCAGATCCTCCGGCAGATAAGAACGGGGGAAGTGGCGGTGCTGCTGAAGTGAATGATTCCCTTTATGATGTGAATGGACGAAAAGCTTTCGTTGGTTATTCTCAGAAGTTTTAAACTTTATTTCAAGATTTTGCTGAGTCAAGTTGGGAGAATTACGTTTGGATGAGTCAGGTTTGGACGAGGGGAAAATAAAAGGAAACTTGAACTCCCTCGTCGGTATTTCGCAGATTCAATGAGCTTCCATGTAGCTTCAATAATTTATCACAAATATTGAGCCCTAATCCGAGGCCAATGGAATGGTTCATGATGTTTTCTTCTAAATAAAAAGGTTGAAAGATTCTTTTCAGGGACTCTTCAGGGATTTTGGGGCCTTGATTGCTAATTCTAAATTCATAAAAAGATCCCACTTTAGACCCTTTGATATCGATTTGAGTTTTTTCACCGGCAAATTTAAAGGCGTTATGGATGATTCGATTTAAAATTTGGAGGAATAACCTTTTATCGGCTTTAAATTCCAAAGATTCAAAATTTTCTGATAAAATTAATTTTTTATTTACTAATAGTTTTTTATTTTCCTCAGTTAAGTACAATTCAACTCCAGTTAGCAGGAGAGATTGCGGGTCTAGTTGGAGCTGATTCATTTCTGACTTCATAATGAACATGACATCTTCAATGATTTGCTTTAATTTGTCGGCACTTTTCTGCATTCGATCCACATAAAGAACTTGATCTTCGTCGAGCTTGGATTCTTTTAAAAGAGACAAAAAATTTAGAATCGAAGTTAAAGGCGTTTTTAATTCATGATTTATCAAGATCATAAATTTAGATTTCGCTTCGTCCAGTGTTTTCAGTTCTTTATAGGCCTTTTCTAGTTCCGAAGTTTTGGCTCGAAGTTCTTGATTCAAATGGAATCTTTCAATGGCTCGATCTACAGTGTTCGTTAAATCCGTTGAGTCCCAGGGTTTAGTAATGTAGCGATAAATTTGGCCCTTGTTTACCGCCTGAATTACAGATTCCAATTCTGTAAAGCCGGTAATTAAAATACGAATCATTTCGGGCTGCATTTGGATGGCCTTTTCTAATAGTTCCACTCCAGACATTTTGGGCATACGTTGGTCTGTTAATATCAAGGAAATATTTTGCCCTTGTTGACGAATCATTTCCAAAGCCTTATCACCTGAGTCGGCTTTGAGAACCTGATACTTTTTTCTAAATAATCTTTCGAGAGCATCCAGATTATCGATTTCGTCATCTACACATAAAATTATCGATTTATTCATAATCCATATATTAGATGCAATTCAGGTACTAATGAAGCTGATTTCGGCTAGTCTATGGTCTAAATTTTAAGATATTTCGTCCAGTGACTTATTTTGAATCAAGTTTTTCAGCACAACAGACGATAGCATTAAGGAATAAGTACTTGATTCAAGGAGAAATTATGAAGTTCTCATATATTTTGATGTTATTGATGATGCCGCTACTGCTGAAGGCTCAAGGTTATTATGGATATGGCTTGCAAGGGGGACTTCAAGGCTGTGGTTATAACGTCTCGATGGGATCAGAAGCGCAAAGTTATTTAGACGATATTGATGCTATAAAAAAACAAATTTCCGCTGATCAAAGAGAAAAGTCAAAAAAGCAAGAACAATTAAGAAAAGTACAAGCTGACCTACGTAAATACGATACCAAGTTAAGAAATTCATTTAGCTCTGAATCCTATTCATTTATTAAAAACCATATGGATAATTATTATCGATGTCAGGACTACAAAGGTTTTTATAGCCCCCCTGCAGATGAGGAAACAGCGACAACGCCAGCGACTTCAGCGAGAGTTGAAACCAAACCGGATGGTGTGGATGCGGTGACGGCGGATGCAATCGCAAAAGCGGCAACTAAAGCCCCACCAGAAGAGCTTGAGCAGGAGCCTGCACCTCAGAAACAGCAAGCAAGGCCAGCTCAGCCAAGGGGAAATCCCACACCTCCACCTCCAGCAACCACTCCAAGGGTCAGAAATCCTAGAGGTGGTGAAAAAGGTTCCTTTGATGTTTTTACTAAGGATGTTTCGCGACTTCCGGCGTCTGCAGAAAGTGATACCAGCAAACCCCTCAATTTAAAAATAGATAGTAAAAAACTAAAAAAAGAATGGAGTGAGGTCTGTGATCTTGAGAATAACCCCAAAGCGCAGTTAAGAGCTGAAATATGTTCAAAAACCTATCTGTGGATTTCAGAGAATGCTCGGGTTAACAAGAATGACTGTCAAGGCGCTATTCTTGGTTATCCAAAGGCAAAGGCTTTGGAAGAAACTTTGAAAAATGAAATCGAAGCTCTAAAAGATGCCATCAGCTTAGCCAATGACAGCATCAAGGAAAACAAAGAAGCCATGACCGAAGCCACCAAAGAGGCTAATAGACAGAAATTGGAAGAGATGCGCGAAGGTGGAATTTGTATTTCCTGTTTAACGGGTGGATCGAGTGCTTCATTTCAAAGTCGAGAACCTAATTGGGGAGGCCTGATCGGAAACTCACTGATGGCGTTGTTAACTTACAAAGGTACACAAAACACGAATAACTACGCTATTAACACTATTTCAGATAAAAATGCCCAATTAGGATTTCCGACAAATCTATCACCGATGATCTCTCCCATGTCGGCAGCGGCACCCTATGCATTAGGGGCTATTGGCGCGGGGCTAGGGCAGGGTGGTTTTGGCTGCGCTGGTATGGCCGGAGGAATTGGGGGAATGGGTGGGGCCTATGGTCCTTACGCAGCTTTGGGAGGAATGGGACAAGTCGGTGGAGCCTTCGGGACTCCTCAGTGGGCTATGGGCGGTGCCATGGGTGGAGGAGCTTACCTTCCGGGAATGGCGCCATGGGGAATGAATGGGCCTTGGGGCTTGAACTCCACGGGAATGGGAATGTACCCACAAATGATGGCTGGTGGGCAATTGGGATTATCTTTACCAGGCCTAGCAGGAATGAACGGAATCGGTGGGCTTAATGGAATGGATCCCTACTCTTTAGCCGCCCTCAGTGGAATGGGGGGGCTCGGCGGAATGGGTGGAATGGCTGGCTTAGGAGGCATGGGAGCTTTAGGAGGTATTGGGGGTGGATTAATGAATCCCTATGCCGCTTTGGGGGGATCACCCTATGGAGCCATTGGTGGAGCGGGCTTGGGTGGCTTGGGAGGACTTAGTGGCCTTGGAGGTCTCGGTGGACTCGGTGGTCTTGGCGGCATGCCTGGAATCATGGGATTGGGCGGTCTGGGCGGTGGCCTGGGCGGACTCGGTGGACTTGGTGGGATGGCAGGGCTTGGCGGCTTAGGCGGTGGACTTGGTGGTCTCGGTGGCCTGGGCGGAATCGGCGGACTTGGTGGAATGGGAACTGGAAACGTACAGATGATGCAGATGCAGCTGCAACAACAGCAGGCGTTGATGCAGCAACAAATGCGTTACTATGAAAATGAAGCGCAAAAACAACGAGCCATGTCTGGATTGCAAACAGAATTAGCTGGGCTATTGCAGCGATATCAGCAAGTTCAGTACGGTGGTGGAATGGCTGGAAGCACGGGCTATTTGGGAACTCCTTATTCGACTCCTGGTTTTGGTGGAGTGAGTGGGGGATTTAGTTCGATTCCTGGGGTTTCTACGTTGCCAGGATCAAGTATTGGAGGCAGTGCGAGCCCTCCCAATTTAAATGGTAGATAAAAATGGATTCGGATCTAGAGATCATTAGCTGTTATGATAGTCATGTCCATTGGCTGATGACAGGAGAAAAAAAATCATTTTTAGATCTAGAAAAATTTCCATCCTTCGAGTTATCGTCCTTAGAATCATTAAACTTTGCAGAAATTGAAAAAAAAGCGTTTAAAGGTTCTTGGCTAATGGGTTTTGGCTGGCGAGAGGATCAATTCCTTACTCCTCCACATTTCTCGGTTTTGGATAAGTTATCACTTAAAGTGCCTATTTGTTTTATTAAAAAGGATGCCCACAGTTGTTTGTTAAATTCTGTGGGTATCGAGATCTTTAAAGAAAAATTTAAAGAAGATAAAGATTTAGGAAAATTTTTAGAAAGAGATGAAGCGAATCAACCAACGGGAATTCTCAAAGAAAGTGGTTTCTATGCATTGCTTCGAAGCCTGCCAGCATTAACGTCAATAGAAATAAAAAACTATTTATTGGAAGGGCAGAATTATTTTTTGAAAAATGGGTACACTCATATCAGAGATATGACCTGTTCCTTAGAGCAATGGAAGGTGTTGGTTGAGTTAGAAAACACAAAACAACTTAAAATACAAGCCGAGATTAACTTTCATTTTGAAAGTTTACAGGAATTAGAAAATGTAATTTTACCGCTTATTAATAAGGAAAAAGAAACGAAACTCTCGCATCTCCAAATTCAGGGAGTTAAATTATTTTATGATGGCTCTTTAAGTTCAGAGACGGCCTTGCTTTCCGAGCCCTATCTAGGGACTTCCGGATCTGTTGCGGGGGCTTATGGCCTCAGACTTTGGCGAAGCGAAGAGGTGAAGGCAGCGATGAGGTTAGCCTGGGGCAGCGGACTACAAATCAGTGTTCATACTCTTGGGGATCAAGCTGTCAGCGAGGTCGTTCAATGTGCCAAAGAATTGCAAAAAGAAAAGATCACAGGAATATTAAATTTAGAGCATGTAGAGTTAGTTTCGTCAAAAACAGTGAGTGAAATGAAGTCCTTGCATGTTAAATGTCATATGCAACCCAGTCATTGGTTGTCAGATAAAAAATGGATTAAAGCAAAAATCAATTCAACCTTGATGAAAAATCTTTTCCAGTGGGAATTGTTAAGAAAGGCCAAGGTTCCCCTTTTCTTTGGTTCCGATTCTCCTATAGAAGAGGCAAATGTGACACTTTTGCTAGAAGCCTTAAGAGACAGTGAGCAGAACGGAATTTTAAAGCTCAATGACGAACCTGAAAGGTTTTTATCTCACCCCACGCTGAAAAATGGATTAAGTAAATTTAAAAA
The DNA here is from genome assembly GCA_017302835.1 of Deltaproteobacteria bacterium. Lineage (NCBI taxonomy): Bacteria > Pseudomonadati > Myxococcota > Myxococcia > Deltaproteobacteria bacterium. The sequence goes on from JAFLCC010000003.1 coordinate 240,558, forward strand.
TAAAGTTCTGCAAGAAGTGTACTTAAATAATGAACGTGTCTTTAAAAAATGAATTTGTCTTTAAAAAACAATAATTAAGAAAATAAATTTTTTAGGCGAGGTGTCTGTAATTTTTAACTGTTAAAATGATGACACTGGCGTGTGCAGTGTGTTGCATGCTAGACCTCATATAAATTCGTATTCGATTTAAAAATCATTTTCACTTTATTGAGGAGATTTAATTTATGAAAAAACTTGCTGTGACTTTTGTATTGTTGCTGGCTTCGATCACCCATGCAGATATTATTAAGTGCGCCTTTACAGAGCCATTCGTGACATCGACTTATAGCATGAACCAATCAACTTTGACTTATCAAGATTCTGAGAACAAAAAAAAGGTTTTAAAGAATGTTTCTTTTCAAATTAAAGCTGCTGGTGTTTTTGAATTAGTTAAAAATGGAAAAGTTTTGCAAACATTACTTCTTAATGATCAAGGATCTGACGGGATGAGTGACATGGTTTATCCCTATGATGTGGAAGATTTCAGCCAAGAAAAACTTCCAAACAAATCAAGGGGCGGCTGCAGTTCCAATTTTCTAAAATCTAAAGATTAGAAAGACTCATGCTGCAAGCATAAACAAATCGAGAGAAGTTGCCAGACAAGTATTGAAACAACTATAAAGTAAGCCTCCACGAATTTTTTGACGGAATCACGCCTTGTATCTGACCTTTTGGGGACAGGCTCCTAACAGCTCTTGGTTTCTTAGAAGAAATAAATTTTGTTTTATCACTCCATTGGTTGAAATAAATCACAACAAAAACAATAGACTTCCTCTACTCCTGAATTATGGATTTGGTCGCGTTGTTTTTCTATGAAGCTCAGCAGTTGCCTACGTAAGATGTCCCAATCGTCCTTACTTAGTGAAAATAAAGTCGTGTAGTGCACCGAACTCTTAGAGTTGAGGTCATCTAAAGACTTAAGTCTCCAGTTCATATGGTTGAGCGTTGTGTGGGGGGACCCTGCTGGTGTGTGAATATTAGTACCAGAGTGAATCCACCTATTTCCTTTTTGATGAACAAGTCCCATTTCTCTCAACTCTTTTAAGATAGTCAACGTTGTCGATTCTGAGAGACTAATCTTTTTAGCGATCGCAGAATTGGATTGAAACGAAGGAATACTGGAAAGGGTGTGAATGGCTGTATACTTCCAATTGGAGTAATATTTTGTTTTCATAAATTCTGAAATCTCAAAACTGTCTTTCTTTTGATAAATTTTTTTGCTTAATTCCAAATTTTCTTGAGCTATGCTTTCGATTTTAATTTTTAATTTTTCTTGTATCTTTCTATTTGCTGATCTCTCATAATGAAGGAGCAGAATAAGAAAGTCCTGTTCTTCGCTTGTGAAACCAACATAATCTGCAATACCATAAATGTGGTCAGCCGTTAGTTGAACTTTTGAATTCAAAACTTGTGATAAATAAGTCCGGTTGCATCCTGCTGCTTTTGCAAGATGACTTACGGCTCCTCGCCCCTGGCTCAAAATTAAGTCGTGAAGGAACTTCTTATAGGAATTGTATTCAAAAATATTTTTCATAGTAATAATATATAACAAAACTATGTATTGTTTTATAATAAATTATTTGTATGCTTCTCATAACCAAAATATTCTTGTAATAAGAAATGGGGGTTTTTATGAAACGTATTGTATATTTAAATTTATTCATTGTGTTTGGATTAATGATTTCGATGGAGGTAAAGGCATCGGGACCATCTACAAGTGGGGGCGGGTTTGCCGTTGTTTGTCGAAGTGGCACAGATCAAATTGTTTCTGCCGAACTTCTGGACCTTTATGAAGCTCGCACAGTTTATGGTTTTGAGCTAATGAAAAGCTCAGGTAATGTGATGCGCGATTATGTACGGGCTGTAAAAAATGGTTACCGACTTCAAGGAAGTCATCCTGACATCACGGAACAAGAAATGATTGAAAACGTTGAAAAGTTCCAGAAGATTTCTATTTGGCTTTCTGAAGATGAGAAGCTGCCGAATCTTGATGATCTAGGTTTAAAAATCAGTGTTCCTTTAGGATGCAAAATAGAACCTCTGGCTATTTTTTATGATCTAGAGAATATTGTAGTTATTGATAGAGAAATTTGGAATGCCATGGATTCCCTAAGTAAAAGTGCTTTAGTCATTCACGAGATTTATTATCGCTATTATCGCCATTTGACGATTGATCCGGATATTAATTCACTTGAGGCAAGGCTCATAACGGCATCTGATTTTTCAACAAATTTAGTTCCCGTTCGAAGCGGAATTCCACTTAAAAGTAGCAATGGAGAGATATTGGACGCCTGTCATTTTAACGAAGGTAATGAAACCTCTTGTTCTGAATTAACAACCTATCATATTTTTTCTATAGCCAATGCCTCCCATGAGAGGCAAAATCTAAGGGTTCAGTTCACAGCATTAGCAGGGCGCCCTCTGATTTCCCAAACGACTGTTGATCTGCCTCAACGAGTGAATTTTGGTGATGTCTTTCCAATAAAAAGCCGGCAGTTAATTGGGTGGACGGCTGAAGTGACACAAGACAAAACGAGATTTGATGGCACGGCAATCAAGTTGCTTATTAGGCGAGGAAAAACCACGATGACAGAAATTCCTTTATAAATGATCAATTGTGGCATTCATTATAATAACCCTTAAATCGACAATAACTTCGTTGGATTTTTATAAAAAATATGGTTTTATTCAAACAGGTGAGTTAACAGGTCCAATTATTCAAGGGGTGATGATCCGTGGGTATCCAATGGAAAGAAGTTTGATATAGAAGCTAAGGCAAAGGAAATAAAATGTTATTTATAATGGGTGTTTTGATTTATTTTTTTCTGAGGTGTATCTTGTTTGGTTTTTTTACCATCGATCAAAATGAACGAGGGGTTAAAACCGTTTTTGGCAGAGCCCAGAGATTGGGTGAGCATATGTCAGCCTCTACACCTCCAGCCGAGTCGTTAACCGCTGAAGAAAAAAAACGCTATAATTTCCCGTTAATCGAGTCCATAGGTCCGGGCTTGCATTTTAAATTTCCATGGGAGAGTGTGATCAAAGTTTCAGTGGCAACAGAAACAATGAACATGGCACAAGATTTGGAAAGTATGAGTGCCAATAATAATGGAACTTTGCTTGAAGCCGTAACCAAAGATCAACTCAATATCGGACTCAAAGGGCAAATCAGGTATAAGATCTCTGAACAAAATCTTTATGCCTATGTTTTTGGTATTAAGAATCCCATTGTCCATGTTATGGGATATTTTGTGGCCATCCTACGGCAACGGATTGCTAATTTTGGTTCCGAAAGCAAAGAAGTTCAAATATCGGGTGAAGTCAATATTACAGAGAATGTTTCGATTAATGATCTCAGGAAAAATTTAAAAGATATTAACGATATCATGGTCAGCGAATGTCAAAGCTCAAATGCGCGCTATGGGATCATTCTGGAGGCGTCTTTGATTACAGGTATTGAACCGCCTCATGAAGTAGAATCTGCACTGGCGGCTATTAATACGGCACATAACAATGTTTCTTCAGAAATCAGTTTAGCAAAGTCACTTGCCGATCAAACCATTGTTCAATCTCGAAGAGCAGTGGAAATCGAAACTTTAAAGGCACAGGCTGAGGTTCAACCTTTGATTGCTCTTTCGTTTCAGCTTAAACAACTCAAAGCCAGTGGTGCGGATGTTTTGAAAAATTTTGTTAGAAACGCACGTCTGAATGTTCTTAAAAAAGCTGATAAAATCATCTACCCGACGGAGTAAAATATGGAAATCATTTTTGGTTTTTTTGCCGCAGTTTTATTTGAAATCTTAACTTTAAAAATCCTTAGGTTCTTTTTGTTTTATACCACAGTTTATGAGGCCACTTGCCAGGTGTACACTCTTTTCGGCAAGGTGGTAGCCATCGTGGATAAACCGGGGCTTCATTTTTTGTGGCCTCGATTGACATGGAAAGCATTGATTATTAATTTTTTAGGTAAGGTCTATGTTTTAGACTTAAGAATGGATCAGGTCTATCTTCGAAGTCAGCCGGTAAATTCAGAAGAAGGTGCCCCCATGGGCGTAGGGATTTGGTATGAAATGTACATCAGCAATCCCTTGGATTATTTATTTAAAAATACGGATCCGAAGGGTTCTTTATCGGCCAATGTAAGCAATGCCACCGTCAGAACTTTGAGTAATTTACCTTTAGTGAAGCTGCTTTCAGATCGTCATCAACTGAGTCAACAGGTTCGTGAAGAAGTCACACAAAAATCTCAAGAGTGGGGGTATAAATTAGGATCTGTTTATATTCGCAAGGTCCACTTCCGAGATCATAACATGATTAAAGAAATTGAAAGCAAAGTGGTGAATCGATTACGTCAGGTGACAGGTGCTATTAAGCAAGATGGAGAGAACCAAGTGAATATCATTACGAGCTCGGCGCAACGAACGGCTTCTGTTGAATTTGCGAAGGCTTCAGCTATTCGCCCTGAGATACTGGGACAAGTTCTGCAAGAAATAGCTAAAGATAAAGACGTCGCAGACGCTTTGTTTGCCACTCTCGAGTTTGAAAAAATGACAGAAAATAAGGGCGAGCTGATACTGTTACCAAAGTCATCAGGAATACTTCCTGAATTGATAAGTGCACAAAAATAACCCTGAGGGGTTGGCATAGACCTCAACTCTTCGTTCTCGTCGGCCGGACTCCCTGCGACTTGGTCTTGCCAAGCCTCAGTCGTCTCCCTCCTGCGGCCTCGATTTGAGGCCTATGCCAACCCCTGAAAATATCCCAGAATGAATTATGGCGATTTTAGAAACTTTTTACAAAATGTTTTTCAAAAAGCATGGTGAAAAATCCGATCATTTCGATGGATCTGCATTTTTTAATTATGATAAGAAGCTCTCGCAAAAGAGTTTTTTAGATGTTTTGAAATGGCGGTTTCAATCAAAGAAAAAACCGTGGCCAAAGGAAAAAGTGCGAGATAATCTTTATCCTGATCTAGAATCTTTGGTACCTGAAAATGGATATCGGGTCACTTTTGTAAATCATGCTACGGTTTTAGTTCAGTTTGCTGGAGTATCAATTTTAACAGATCCTGTATTATTAGAGACAATCGCTCCGTTTGGAATCGTACGTCGATACCGTGATCCTGGAATTAAGATTCAAGATTTGCCGCCTATTGATTTTGTTCTGATCAGTCATAATCATTATGATCATCTCGATTTGCCTACAGTTAAAGAACTTGGGAGGAATCGCCATACGACATTCCTCCTTCCCTTGGGAGTGAAGCGCTATTTTCCAAGAGAGATTCTGAAGACAAATCAATTTGTCGAGATGGATTGGTGGCAGGAGTATAAAAAAAATGATTTAAGGATTACTTTTGTCCCGGCTCAACATTGGTCAAAAAGAGGAATTTTTGACACGAACAAATCTTTATGGGGAGGATTTATCATTAAGCATCGTGAGCAGACTATATTTTTTGCGGGAGACACGGGTTTTGGCTCGCACTTCAATTTAATTTCTCAAAAATTTCCTAACATCGATTTAGCGATGCTACCGATTGGAGCCTATGAACCTAGATGGTTTATGAAAGAAGCCCATATGAACCCAGAAGATGCCGTAGAGGCGGCCTTAATACTTAAGGCAACTACGGCAATGGGAATTCATTTTGGAACCTTTAATTTCAGCGACGAAGGGATTAATGATCCAGAAAAAGACCTTGCATTGGTTCTGCAAAACAAAAAGCTAGATCCCAGTTTTTTTTGGGTACCTAAAAATGGTGAAAGTCACTCGATAGAATTATTTAGCTAAATGCTAAAAATTCGTTGCGAAAACCGAGCAACTGCTTTCAAATGGGTGAAATTTAAAGATTCAACAACAGAACAGAGTTTCAATGGAACGATCAAAATTATTATCACTTTTATATTTCTTCTTTTTATCACTATATTTTATACCTTCCTACGGTAAAGAATTCATTCTTAAAAACAAAGGCATACAATCAATTCCAATCCAATCAAATCAATTAAGCTTTTCGATTATTCCTCATGAACCAGGTCCTACCTGGAATTGCATTCATAGGCCTGTTATTAATCTTCCAAATGATTGGAGAGTCTACTGTCAATCGACGAACTCCTCTGCTAGGGCTCAGTTTTTAGTTCATTTTTTGGTTCGACAAATTGTTACGACCAATTCCATTTTGGAAATCCTCTATTGGGTTGATGAATACACTTCCAATAGAGGAAGTTCCGGCATTTTAAGTTATGGCCAATCTTCTTTAATTGAGCTTACCAATGTGAATCCTTTGAACCGAGTGAGTCTGGGACAATTTGTTCAAAACGGCACTTCTAGTTTGAATTTGATCTACTCATTTAATTAAAGAAGACACCAACATTGACATTTTTTGCCTTTGTCTAATTCCTTTACATGAGAAACATCGAACTTCTTCATTTTAGAACTTTCTATGAGTTTTACAATTGGAACAATTATTGAACCTCCTTTTAAAAGTAATCAAAAAGAGTTCTGATTACTTTGATCTAAAAATTAAAAATGGGAGTTAAAAAAATGAAGAAAAAATTATATTTTGTAACGATAATGGGTCTTTTTTTATCAGCTTGTTCTTCTTTTCGTCCCATTTTAGATGAAAATAAAAAATATAATCAAGTGGGCGAGGCAAGGGCTGAAAAAGACATTGATGAATGTTTAGATAAGGCAGATAGTTATTTAGCAAAACATAAAGATGATAAAATGAAAAAACAAATGGGAAGACAGGCCGCTCAGGGGGCTGTTCTTGGTGGTGTTTTAGGTGCCGTCAGTGGAAATGGGATTCAAGGAGCTGCTGGAGGTGCCGCCATTGGAGCCGGAGTGGGTGTTGCTGGAGCCTATATTGATGAGAAAACAAAAGATAAAATAAAACCGGATGCATTAAAACAAAGGTATGTACAAAATTGCTTGCAAAGAAAAAACTACGAAGTTATCGGTTGGAAGTAAGTAGTTATAGGGGGAAGTATTTTGAACCAGCAGGAAATTTTTATTTTTACAACTGGGGGAACTATTGAAAAAACCTATAATGAATTTGATGGTTCCTTAGAAAATCGCGGAACAAGTATCAAAAATAGAATTTCAACCAAACTGCGTTTGCCAACAACACAAATTCAAGTTTATCCATTAATGAGTAAAGACTCTCTTTATATGACCGATGAAGATCGAAAACTTATTTTAGATCACATAAAAAAGCAGGCTTATGGAAAAACGCCGATAGTCATATTGCATGGAACAGATACCATGACCGTAACCGCTGAATACTGTTGGAAAAATATTTCCCAGCCGACGGTTCCAATTATTTTTACGGGCGCCATGATTCCGATGGGTTTTGAAGATTCGGATGCAACTCAAAATGTAACTGAAGCCTTGCTGGCAACAAGAGTTTTAAATCCAGGATTTTATATCATTTTTCATAATCAAATTTTCGAGGTTCCAAAGGTAAGAAAAAATAAATCCAAAGGCACCTTCGAGAAAGTTTAATAAACTACAAGTGAGTTAGAATCTATCTAAGGACTTACGGAAAGAACTTTCCAATCCAACTTTTTAGTCAGTTTCACAGTTAATGTTTTTTCTGAGTAGTCATTAGGATTGGCCTTGAGCTCTTTATAAACAAGAGCCAGGGCTTCGGGGCCATTAAAGTTTGTTTCACGATTTTCATTTTGTTTAGAAAAAATTATTTTTAAAGTATTTCTCACCGCTGGCGGAGTTAATTTGACCTTTATCTGAATCGTCGTTTCATCACCTGATTCAAATATATTTTCTATGTCAAACTGAGCTTTTGTTATTAAAGTGTCCACAAATTTTTTATGAAATAGAGGCTTTTTCTCTAAGGAAGACTTGCCTTCATCCATCAATTCCACTTCGATTTTTTCTTTAACGGCGTTAAGAGCTAGATCTTTTTTTGTATTCCAGATGCAGGAACCAAATGTCATCATCAAAAATAAAAGAATTAAGTATTTCATATGGAGTTGAGTCTAATGCTATTTGTGAAGAATAGGCAAGCATAGGATAGGAGTTACATTATGCAGACTTGAGATCGACTGTATATTGCAATTTAGCAGCTCGGAGCATATCTTGGATTGAAAGCTTGATGAGGGTGGCCTCTGGAACTTTAAGTAGTTTTGCTATCTTAGCTGCACGCTCAGGGCTTACAAATTTTCGCTCCTTTTCAATATCGCATAAGTTGGCGCGGGAAAGTTTGAGACGTTTGGCAAAATTAATCTGCGATAGGCCATCGGCCTCGCGAAATGCCTTTAAAAATAATCCAACAGTCATAGGACCAAATTTAGATTCAAGAGATTCTATACCTAAAAGATTCTTAGTACTCATGTTTATTTACCTCAATCACTTCTATAAATTCGATGGTTTCGTCACTTTGTTGGACATAAATGGCTCTGTAAGCCTTGTTTAAACGCACAGATCTTTGACCTTGCCTATTACCTTTTTGGGGTTCATCGTGGAATCCTGGCGATTTTCGAGTATCTCGAAGGCCAGCAAGCTTAACTGACGAAACCCAGGCAAAAAATTTGCGTTCAATATTTTCTGGTAATAGATCGATTTGTTTTGCGACCTTCTTGGACCAGAAAGCTTTAAAAATATCGGACATAATTGATTGTACTCCATATTGAAGTACATTGCAATAGAAAGATATTCAATGCTTTGGTTTGCTGAGTGAGTTGGCCAGCCTATTTTCAAACAGAATCTTAGAGTTTTTGCTTGAAAATGTAGGATCTTGTGCTTAGGTTAATTAAAGATTTGATCTTAAAATTGAAAGAACTAAAAGGAGAAAGTATGGCTACTTTAGATGCTAACCCCGTTGGGATTCTAGGTGTGGACTTTGTTGAGTATGCGGGGCCAACAAGTTTTTCATTTGAAAATTTATTTAAACAAATGGGTTTTTTAGAAATAGCTAAATCAGATAGCCAGAAATTACATCTGTACAGGCAAGGTCGAATCAGTTTTATTCTTAATCAGGATCCAAATTCATTTGCAGAAAATTTTGCATTAAGACATGGTCCGTCTATATGTTCGATGGCTTTTAAGGTTCAAGATGCTACGGCGGCATTAAAGTTGGTGCAATCTCGAGGAGCGCGTGTTTATGAAGGCAAGGAAGGGAAAAAGCTAGTCAATATCCCTGCAATCTATGGGATAGGAGATTCCTTAATTTATTTTTTAGATGAGAAAAATAAAACGGAAGTTTATGAAAAAATATTTAAACTCGCTTTTCCTTTAGCTGAACCTAAAGGATTTGGTATGGTCAATGTCGATCATTTTACTAACAATGTTCCTAAAGGTGAAATGGATAAATGGTGTGATTTTTATTCTCACATTTTTAATTTTAAAAATGTGCGATATTTTGATATCAAGGGGAAACAAACGGGATTACTTTCCAAGGTGATGCGATCACCCTGTGGTACTTTTTCCATACCTATTAATGAACCTACGGAAGGGAAATCTCAGATTCAAGAATACTTAGAAGAGTACAAGGGATCAGGAATTCAACATTTGGCTTTGATTACCAATGATATTTTGAGCACTTTAGAAGTGAGTAAAAATCAGAAATTAGAATACTTGACTCCTCCTCCTAGGTCTTATTATGAGCTTCTTAAAGATCGACTTCCCATCGTGACAGAGGAAGTAAAAAAATTGGAAGACAATGCGGTGCTAGTGGACGGGGATCATGATGGCTATCTATTGCAAATCTTTACTAAAAATGTGATCGGTCCTATATTTTTTGAGATCATTCAAAGAAAAAACCATTTTGGTTTTGGTGAAGGAAACTTCCAAGCTCTTTTTGACGCTATAGAAAGAGATCAAAAACTTCGTGGTTATTTATAGAGAACTGAGTATAAAGAGTGTATTCGTTGAATTTTAATGAAGGAGGTTGTTGTGCATCAGTATCAACAAGGTCGATTTACAACCCAAGGACATAAGGGGATTCCTGATAATCATTTTGAAGAAGAGCAAGGTCGCAAAGGGTTTTTTGGTCCCGTATCTCACTTGATTAAGCCTCAACCTAGTACTCGATGGAAATACATCGAGGGTCCTCTGAAGCCCCATTTGTATGATTTAGTTGAAATAAGCAAGCATTATAATCAATGGCAAAGATTATTTTATAATACGGATGCAGGTGTTTATCAACTTTGGCTTCCTAAAAAAAATCCTGATGAAATCAAATCTTTTCGAAATGCTGATGGGGATACATTGTATTTTTGCCATAAAGGGTCTGGGGAAATATTCACAGAGTATGGTTTGTTAAAATATTCTCCGGGGCAATACATTTTAATGCCAAAGTGTTGCCAGCATACTTTTATAACTTCAGAGGAATCACAATTCTTAGTCATTGAATCGAAAACGAGTGGTTACAAAGAACCAGACCGAGGTATGGTAGGTCGAAATGCTTTTTATGATCCTGCGGCCTTTGGTAAACCTGATTTGGATTTGATGCAGGCACGAAAAAAGGAACTTAATTTAATTGTAAAGACCATTGAGGTTAAACGAGCTGGAGCATTAACAAAATTTTTATATGAGGATTGTGTTTACGATACCGTCGGTTGGAAGGGCGATTTTTTTCCTGTGACATTACATATCCATGATATGATGCCCATGTTGTCGGCTCGAGTTCATCTTCCCCCCAGTGCCCATACGACTTTTGTTGCCAGTGGGTTTGTTGTTTGTACCTTTTTGCCAAGACCCTTGGAATCAGATACGGATGCCTTGAAGGTTCCTTTTTATCACCAAAATATAGATTTTGATGAGGTGTTATTTTACCATGCTGGGGATTTTTTCAGTCGCGATAATTTACATGCTGGAATGGTGACTTTGCATCCAGCAGGATTTCCCCATGGCCCTCATCCCAAAGCGGTTCAAAATGTCCATTCGAAAACTCATACCGATGAAGTAGCCGTGATGATTGATACCCTTCAACCACTTCATGTAGATACTATTATGGAAAAAGTGGAGTTAACAAATTATTGGCAAAGTTGGATGAAAAAATGAGTCTTGTAAAGGATATCATTGATATCCGAGCCAAAATTTTAGTAAAACGGTTTCATCTTGAAAATGAGTTTTTAAATCTAGATAAAAATAATTTGAGAGTTACTAATCCCTGGTCAACCTTAGACGCTATGATAGTTGCTATTCTGGAAGCATACAGAGGTGCTGTACACGTTGCTCCTAATCCTATGGTAGGCTGTGTGATTCTAGATAAAAATGGGAACTTTTTATCAAAAGGTTTTCATCATTTTTTTGGTGGTCCTCATGCAGAGATAGAGGCTATCAAAGATATTCCTGTAAAGACTTTGGAAGGAGCGCATGTGATTGTGACTCTAGAGCCCTGTGCCCATGAGGGACAGACTCCTTCCTGTGCTAAAACTCTGGCTCAAATGCCCATTGCCAAAGTAACCTATGGGTTGAAGGATCCAAATCCTTTGGTAGCAGGGAAAGGTGCTGCCATTTTAAAACAAGCGGGTAAAGAAGTTTCTATCTATACTCCTGAAAGTTTCGATCACGATTTAAATACCGAGCTTGAAGAATTGGCAGAGAATTTTTTACTGAATTATCGAGAAAGCAAAGCGTTTGTCGCTTTAAAGTGGGCTCAAAGTCTAGATGGGAAACTGGCCATATCAAGCGGAGAAAGCCAATGGATCACGAACCTCTTATCAAGAGATTACTCACAATATTTACGAAGTATTTATGACGCGACAATGGTAGGTGCGAATACCATATTAATGGATAATCCTCAGCTCAATATACGTCGCCATGGAATCAGTAAGGAAAATAAATTAATTATTTTTGATCCTAAAGCGCGGGTGTTTGTAAATAGGGGCAAATTAAAATTTTATCAGTCACATCAACAGAAAAATATTTATTATTTAATTGATAAAGAATATTTCAAAAACTTGAATCAGAATCAGAATCAGAATCAGAATCAGAATCAGAATCAGAATCAGAATGAAATACTTTCAAGGGAAAATTCAATTGAAATCGAAGAGCAAATAATTAAGATTGAAAAAAAAGATTCTCAGTATGATCTAAATCAAATCAATAAGTTACTTTTTCAAAAGGGAATAAAATCTATTCTGCTTGAAGGTGGAAGTAAGACCCTTCAGTATTTTTTAAGTTCTCATCAGGCGAATCGGGTTTATGCTTTTATTGCTCCTATGATTCTTGGAAAAGGTCAAAGTTACTCAGAGTCCATTGAGCTATCGAAAATGGAGGATAAACTTATTCTTAAGAATTCTAAAAATATAAATTTTGAAAATGATATTTTACTAACAGGAGTTTTTTAATGGAGAAATTGGTTAATGACAAAAATCTGTGGGTTAGATCAGAGGATGGAATTATTTTTGGGGTTTGCAGTGGAATTGCCCCTATCTTTGGTCTAGATGTTGTTTTGCTTCGTATTATATGGTTAGCGTCAGTATTAATTTTTGGCGTTGGAATCCTCGCCTATCTAATATTGGCCATTGCATTGCCTCGCGTTGATCAAATTGAAAAAGCCCAGACTAGGAAAGTTCTAGGAGTGTGTGCTAGGATATCGAAAAGATACGACATGGAAGTGGGATTAGTCCGAAGTGGATTTCTGACACTCATGTTATTGTCTGCGGGGTTGGGTGGTATCGTGTTCTACGTTATTCTACACTTGATAGTCCCGAAAGAAGGCTAAGCCGGGAGTTTTTTTAAAAAATAAATATGGGAGATGGCAGTAGTCACTCGATAATTGATATGATTCAAAGTATGGGACTAAATAGAAAACTATCAGATCACGAAATAGAAATCATCACCGCAGAAGTACAGAATCTCATTAAAAATGAAGAATCCATGGAATACTTACTTTCTCTGATTCAAAAAAAAGAAATACTCGAAGAAAAAGATTTTACCTATTTAAAAGAAATATCTTAGGAAGTCTAGTTCTGATTCCAATAATGAACTGAGTGATTAGGGTAAGTTCAACTCAAAAACTCACTTCCCAAATTTTTTAAAAGGGCGATTTTTTATAGAAAGTGGCTTCCGCGCAGGTTCTATTTCACCACAAGACCAAGTAAGAAGATATCGTAATCGAAATTGCTATGGTTAGAATCCAAGAGCTTTATTTAATTCGAAAACACGTTTATTCAATGCTCTAACCGGATGTTCTGGAGATGCGATACCGCTGATTACATTAAGATCAGAATCGTATTCCGCAAGCACTGTGTTCATTTCTGCTTTTTTTAATTTTTCGAACAATCTAAACATTTTGCTCATTTCGGTCCTTAAATTTCGATTCAGATTGCGTGATCTCAGGCGACTAATTTCTCCATTAAATTCTTTGTCCGAATACTGTCTTAATAGCATTAGACCTACATAGTCATCTTTTTTCTCATTTTCTACTCCGCGGATAAGTGGAAATAAATGAGTGAATAAAGCCTTTCCCAACCAATGACCGACTGTGTATTTAGAATTAAAATCTACATCAAAATCAGGGCTATGCAGCTCCGAAAAAGCAACACCTAAATGCGAGTACTTAATTCTAAATAAATCAAGATTTCTATCGTAATTGCTTAAGCCTTTATTATAAATGTCATCCAATGCTTTTATAGGAATATTGCCAGAAAAGTTGTCTCTGTCCCGTGCCAATAGCTGAAAAAAAAGACCAATCACGGCCTCTCTGCTTTTAGTATTAGTTAATATGGGGAATTCCAAAATATCGTCTTCAAATTTAAATTCACGCAAAAAATCGACAAAATCGATTGCAATGCCAATACGAGCGCGTAAAGGAGCTTCTTGTTCTTTCGTAACAAGGATGTCGGTTGCATGATGAGCTATATCATGGACAATTTCTTTTGGTTGAAATGGCGAAGTGTTGTCATAAAAAAATCTCCTAATATAAGATTCTGCATAGGTCCACTTTTCATGTTGAGTAGAATTCCGAGAGATGACATCTGAAATCTCATCTGCCAAGCGTGCAGAGATTTCTTGATACCCTTTCCGCTTAAGAAATTTATTTATAACTCTGATTCTTTGATTGAATAAGGCGCTATTCGGCGCAATCATAAAGTTGTCTTCCATGATTCTAAATCCAAAAAAAGCAGCAAGCTTTGGACCTAAGGTTGAAATAATCCAAGTTGGATCGCTTTGAACACCAAAATAGTCGGTTGCCCCGTTAGATCTCCAGGTTTTTCCAATTTTTCGCAGGATATAGTAGCCTTCACCTTGACGTCCCACAAGAATGGGGGCGCTGGCGTCGACAGCACGACTTAGGGGAAAAGCTCGAAAGTTCGTATCAACGATAGGCAGCTGAAAAGTTGGATCAGAATCCAAAAATGGTTTTCTAAATGATTCTTTTAGTCCGAAAATACTTGTGGCAGGCACTGAAGTGCGGGGACTTTGTTTTGTATAATAGAAAATACATTTGTCAAAATGGTCAGATAATCCAAATGCGGGAATAGTAGCGTACAAAGAAACAATAATTAAAATTAAGTTTAGCTTATTGACCAACAATCTAGAACCCCTTTCAAGGCAAGATGAAGATTCTCAGTTTAATTACTTCCACTTGTACTAATTTAGAGCAATAAAAAAGCCATTTTAATAGTACTTCGGATCCCTTAGGTGATTTTCTGTCAGTGTTAAGTCCATGAAAATTAATAGCTATTTGAATTTATTTTCGAGTTTAATAATCATTTTTTTTAGTTTTTTGTAGCGAAGTGATAATATGTCACCCTTCATGTCATCTTTTGAGACACCTGTTTTCTTTAGTATTAAGGAATTTCTATAGGGTTTTTGAGGATTAAAATTCAAAAGAGCTCTAATCGGTGTGCCTAAAATAAGTAAATGGTTAATTGCCTTTTAAACTAATCAGAGTGATAACTTCTGTTTTTCCAAATTCCTGTAATCGATGGCGAAGTTGAGTCTTCGCGGCCTAAATTGCCGAGTCCATATTCATCTTCAATCAATTTTAAGAGCGCGGCATGACCTATTTTAGATGAGAATTGACTACCAGGGATAATTTGGGAGCCAATCAAAACCGTATAAATCTGATTAGATAGTGAAAAAAAACCACTTTCATCAAAAGTTATAATAAACAAAATATCTTCGAGAGCCTCTGGATGTGTTAGTAAATTACCGAATTTTGCGGTTAGCCAGCGACCGGCATAATCAACGTTTGTGTCATGACCATCATTTATTAAATTTGGAATATACATTGAAAAATTGGGAAGGTTTCTACTCGTAAAATCTGAATTAAAATTTTGATCACTTTCAATGAAAGCGCATCTTTTAGGATCACGTGTGACATTTATAAAGCTCATAAAAGGAACATGTTTACGAACATAATTTTTTGATTTTTTTCCGGTAAAACAATTTCCAGGGTAGTCCTCAGCATAAACTCGCCAGCTGAGGCCCTTTCTTTCAAGTAAATCACCTAGATGAAAAGCATTCAAATCGATTGGAGAATCACTGGTAACTCCTAAGGTAGACCCGGCAATCATCGCGATATAGTTTCCCTGAGAGGGATGGGTCGAGGCGATCATTTGGGTCATCGAAGCTCCATATTTGGAAATCCTAAAAAAATCTTTCTGTTCCATAACTTTTTTGAAGTCCGTATTTTCAAATACGATCCAAACCACTTTCTTAAAATGACTTCCTGGAACTGTCTGCGAGGAGGACTCAATTTGAAGTGGAACCTGAGCTGGTGATTGAGAGGGAAGTAACATTAAAACAGTCGTTAATAAAACCAAGCCCATCCGTAACAAGTTGGCATTGATAAATTTTTTCATAAATTCCTTTCCGTAAATTTCATTCATTTTCTGAGAAACGAGTGCTTTATTTTTAATTGGATAACCCTACTTCGGTAAGCAGTAGGCTCCAGAAATGTCGTTGTTTTTCAGCTTGGACTAAAAACATTTTCTCACCAGATAAATAAATAGCTTTGTGGGACTTGGCATAGGCCCGAGCTAACGAATCTTCTCGGTAATTTAAATCGATAATATACTTTGGACTCATATTTAGATTTGGCATAGTTGCTTGAGGACCTCCAGCCCAAATAAGAACATCGATATCAATGTGTGGATTTCCTGGGTTTTCATTCGCATCTTTGGTCTGATTTCTGGGCGCGCCCTCGCGGATGGAGTATTCAATAGCTTGGGGAAAAGTTTTCTTGATAACGGGTAAAGTTCCTCCTCCTCCCCAAATCAATACCTTCAAATTTTGACTTGATTCGTGAGTTGTTACGGCAGAAGCTAAAGCGGCAAACCCTTCTAAGTCGGTATTGATTCCCTCAAGAAGATTCTTTTCTGGAAAAATAAAAAGAGTATTGAGTGAAGCTAGGTCTTTATGAGTTAACGGATGAGATTTATCATAAACGTGATTGGCCACCAATGAGTAAGCCTTACGCTTCAATGGAGAAGTGACCGCTGCAGCGATAAGACCTAGCTGTATGAGAAAAACCATGGCCCTATCAAATTCATCTTCACTCATATCTATAGCCAATACGGGAAAATGATATTTAGAAAAAAAATTTTCTTGTTCTAAGGGGGTTCTAGATAAGTTGACGGGACTGCCAAGAACGGCGGCAAAGTGCTTACAAGTTGAGATTTGACTAAGCCATTGATAAAGTGAAGGCTGATCGAGGGCTGTTCCTTTAGTTGAACTTTTCCAGAAATTTATTTTTTGACGGCCTTTCATCCATTGACGAAACCAAGTCCAGCGACCTGTCTTTGATCGAGGCAAAATGGATCTGTTTGTTGGGTCATTCTGTTGCCATTCCCACAATTGCTGCAAATCGGAAAATGATTCTATCATTGGAGAGGCTTTTAAATGAGTTTCTTTACCAGAAAAAACGGAGAGTCTCTCTAAAAATTGAGTTAAATTTTCTTGGGGCAAATAATCGTGCAAGGAAATAATTGTAGGTTTTAGTTTATTTAAATTAAGAGGAGAACCTAGTTCGAGTGCCCAATCCAAATCCATAGAGATAGCTTGAGAAGTCAAGGCTATTGAATTTTTGAAATTTATAAAATTCTTTTCGCTTTCTATGATTTTAATTTTATCACGAAAGCTTAAAATAAAATGTTTAGGAGAAATGGTCATATAAAACAATTTAAACTCTTCAAAAGGAAGTAAATCGTCACGAAATTCAAAACCAGATTCTTGAACCTTATACAGATAAGCCCACATTCGATTTAATTCTTTTGTCAGAGTAAGGTAACTAGAATTCTGCATGTTAAATTCAATGGGTATTTTAAAAAGGGATTTTTCTGTGTCATTTTCTGTTCTGATACCTTCGGGCATCAGATAGATTTCATCATGGTGGATTTCAAAAGCGGCTGCTCTGAGTTGAGCTCTTTGAAAGAACTCAGCTAAATCAGAAACTTCTGGATCTAATCTTGGGCGATCAAAGAAGATGCGTCCATACTCATCCGCTGGCCTTTGAATCCATATTTTGTGAAGGTGAGGAGGGATTTCCTTTACTGGAAATCCACCACCAAGAGTTAAGACAAACTGTGGATGTTGAAGGATTATCTTTTTAAAAACGTCGAGCTCATATTTTCGGAAGGTAGCTTCACCTTCGATTTCAATAATGGATGAGATGGTTTTTCCTAGATGTGATTCTATTTCCTGATCTAAGTCTAAAAAAACAAAAGATGAATCTTTCCAATAGTTTTTAAGCCGATCGCGAAAAGAGGTCTTCCCAACCCCACGTTGCCCAAAAACAACGATTTGTTTTGAATGAAACTCAATTAATGGAACTCTGTTCATTTTTTCAATTCCGAAAGGGCATTGATTTTGATTTCTTGAACACAAGGTTTGCCGATGTCTTTTAATAAGACAAAGCGAATCGTGCTGTTGTGGTTTGCTTTCTTATCCTGCCGAAGCTGTCGCTCTAGCTGTGGAGTTTTTCTTAAGAGTCTTAAGGCCTCTTGTTTTGAAATTAAATGATTTTGAATCAAAGAACTGTCTTGAATTTGTTGATAACTTTTTAAATTTAAAGTGTTGAATTTTAAAGAAAGCTCAAGGGCCAAACGGAGCCCATAGTTCACGGCGACTCCATGGGGCAGGTTATGAATGGACTCGAGAACATGACCATAGGTGTGACCAAAATTTAAAAAAAATCTTATTCCTTTAGTTTCGAAAGGATCTTTTTTCACGATTTTATATTTATATTTTATCAGCTCTGGCAAAATTTTCCAAAGTGCGTCCTCATTAAAAGAACTCAGACCTGAAGTTTTTTTCCACAAGTTACCGCCCTCAAGTAAGATGGTCTTTAAAACTTCACCCATTGCGTCTTTGACTCGTTCTTGGGGTTGGGTCAAAAGAAGAGACTTAATTAAATAAATTTTATTTGCTGGATAAAAAGTACCCATTTGATTTTTATAACCGCCGACATTGAGAGCTGTTTTTCCTCCATGGGAAGAGTCGATGGCCGCAAGCCAAGTGCTGGGAATATGCACTAGAGGAACGCCTCGCTTAAAAACACTAGCCATGAAACCAGCAAAATCACCAAGGCTGCCCCCGCCTAAGGCGACTAGAGTAATGTTTTTGGTTTTTGTTTTTTCGATTAATTTTAAAATAGAAATAAAATGTTTTTCAAAAGGCTTAAGTTGTTTGAGCTCCTCTCCGGCTCGAACGCCAAGACGATGAGGAAAGGTTTCAATCCAGGTCTTGGTCGCTGCATTTTTTAAAAGAAATTGATCAAAAATAAGTACAGGGTGATCAGCAAGAGTGGTTGAGTTTGGAAACTTCTCTGTGAAAATGAGTTTTGATTTCATAATGCCTTACTTTTTAATTTGGTCAGGGTTCCCATTTAATGTGAAATAATTAATAATTCTTTGTAGCCCCTTATCTAATAAAGTATCTGAAATGGTCACAGAAAATCTAAGATGGTACTCACAGCCAAAAGAAGAACCAGGAACCAGAGCCACTCCGAATTGATTTAAAAGTTCATCACAAATTTGCGAGGAAGTTTTTGATTTATCAAGAACTTCCATCCACACATAGAAGGCTCCCTGTGAAGAAAACAACTTAATACCTGGACAGGTTTGTAAGATTGAAATAGCTCGTTGGTGTCGAATTTTAATGAGTTCTTTCAATTCATTTACATATTGATTTTCATTTTGCAGAGTTTTTTCAAGAGCAATTTGTATAAAATCAGGCATACAGGTTAATGTTTGACTTTGAAAATCAGTAAGCTTGTTGATGATTTCGGAACTTGCTATCACCCACCCAAGCCGCCACCCTGTTAAAGCAAAACTTTTAGAAGCACCATGAACGAGGATCACTCGTTGATGATGTTCTTTATCTAAAACATCTAGTAAATGAGGACAGCGAGAGTCATCAGAAAAAATTAACTGGTTATAAATATCGTCGCAAATAACCATAAGGTCAGGATGGGCCGCAATCACCTCTGCTAATTCTATAAGTTCGGATTTTGAGTAAATAGCACCCGTTGGATTTTGTGGAGAATTTAACAGTAAAATTTTTGTTAAAGCCTTCGTTTTTTTTGAAAGCTCGTTTTTTAATTTTGCAGCAGTTAATTTATAATTTTCTGAAGCCGAGCAAGGAATGACTTGAATTGAAGCTCCTGATAGTTTTGCCAAGGTGACATAGCTTACCCAGTAGGGGGATGGAATGATCACTTCACAAGTTTCATCACCTAAAATTTGGAAAAGAGAATACAGACCAAATTTGGATCCTGGTGAAATAACTACATTTTCAGAAGACCAATTTTGTTTATATAGTTGGTTCATCCATGTGGAAATTATTTTTCTTGTGCTCGCTAAACCTTGAGCAGAGCCATATTTAGAATCATGGGTGTTTAAATAATTGATAACTTCCTTTTTGGTGCTTGAAGGTGGTTTTGAATCCGGTTCTCCAACAGAACCTAAGACAATATCTTCACCGTTTTTAATTTGATTTTGTGCTTTCAGAGTGGCATTCATGGTGGCTGAGGCGACTAATTGATTAGCTCTTTTTGAAAAAATCATTTTACATTTCCTAAACTTTGTCTTGCCGCTGCCACAAAACATGGTCAGTGATGACCAAGGCAGCCATGGCTTCTAAAACAGGGATCGCTCTTGGAATAATACACGGATCATGTCTTCCTTTTTTTGCTGTATCTAAAACAGTGGCGGTGGGTTTAAAAAAAACTCGAAACAAAATGGTCTCGCCGGTACTAATACCTCCACGAATGCCTCCATAGTGGGATTGGTCCGTTTGCAAATGAAATTCAGATCCTTCGGTTTGGCTGACATCATGACCAGCACCGAGCTCAACTCCGGCAGTGGCGCCTATACTCATAAAGGCGGCAGCTAAATCAGATTTAAGTTTGTGAAATACGGGTTGCCCCAAGCCAGCAGGAGGATTTTGAATCACCAGGACGGCTTCGCCGCCATAGGATTTGCCATCTTTTTTAGCTTGCAATAAAAGAGTCTCAATTTTTTTATCTAAATCAAGATCAGGGCAACGTGAAGGGAAAGCATCGATTTTTTCAGAAGAAATCAGATTTTTTAGAATTTGTTCTGAATCTTTAGCAGTCAAGGAAATGGGCCCAATTTGTTTAGAAAAAGCAAAAATATTAATTTGCGGAAATTTTTGCTTTAAAAACATCTTGGCAACAGCGCCGCCCATCACTCTGGCCAGGGTTTCACGCCCTGAGGACCTTCCGCCACCACGAGGATCTGTGTGACCAAATTTTACTTTCCAGGTATCATCGGCGTGACCAGGCCTTGGTTTCTGAGCGATTTCTTTATAATCATGGGATCTGGCATCTTGATTTCTAACAAACATGGCTATGGGCGTCCCTAGGGTTTTTCCTTCATAAACTCCACTTAAAACCTCTGGAATATCTAATTCTTGGCGATCGGAAACAATGGAGATGTCATTTACTTTTTGTCCTGGCCGACGACGGCTCAATTCTTTTTTTAAAAAAGTCTCGTCAAAAATAATTTCTGAAGGGCATCCATCAATAACAACACCCAGTCCGGTGCCATGACTTTCCCCAAAACTCAAAATTTGAAATCGATTACCAAAAATACTTCCACCCATAGAAAGTATCTGAGCATATTTTGAAAGGCGAGGGAATCATATAATCAAGGATTATCCTTTTTTACGAAGCGCTTCAGAAATAAAAGACTCACCAAAGGAATAAATTTCTTTGGCTAGGTTTACCAGGGGATCTTGGCTTGATTTAAAATTGTTTTTATATTCTTCATAACTTTTCATAAAATCATCTTTGACTTTCGTTTGAGACTCTTCACTTCTGCGAATGTAATTACCTGATTTAATTTTGGAATAGTCCCCGGAATCGTGCCATTTTCTTAATTCAGAAATTCTGAGTACTAAAAAGGGATGGCTTAGGAAAATTAAATTTAAAATTTTAAAAAAACTATCTCCTAGATCTCCACTTTCCTGATACTCTTTGGCTTGCATTTCAAATTCCTCTAAATTGAATTTGGATTTTTCCATGGCACCAGCTAATTTAAATAAAACGGTGAGTGAAACTTCCAAATCTTGACTAGCTAAAAGTCCAGCTCGATCTGCAGATAACTCTGATTTTCTGTCCCATTCTTTTAATGCTAAGACCAGGGGGAGAGTGGCAAATTGAAAAAGAGACGGAAAGAAACCAGTTAAGATCCATTGGAGGATCCAATTAATGGTTTTATATAAAGAATGTCCTGAAATAATATGACCTAATTCATGGGCTAAAACGGTTCTTATTTCATCACCAACCAATCGATCAAGCAAGGCAGTGTTAATAACAATAAATGGTTTCTCAATCCCAACAGCCATAGCATTGATGCGGGCATCTTGTATCAAGTAGAGTTCTGGGACAGGACAATCAAGGATTTCACAGGCTTTTTTTAATTCCTCATACAAATCAGGTCGTTGGTTTTCATTAATTCTGACGGCGCTGGCTAAAAAAATGAGTCGAAGAGGTTTGTCTCTGAGAAAGCCAAAAATTTTCTTAATCAAAAGATCAATTCCTGGTATTTTTCTTAGAGCATTCAGAGCGGCTCTATCAGAAGAGTGTTCAAAATTTATGGAACTTATATCTGGAAAAACTTGATAGGGTTTTGTCATAAAGTCCTCAGGCTAGGCAACATTGTTTAAGAGATCATCGAGTTCTTTTTTAGCTTCTATGTGAAGTCTATATTCTGTCTCTAAATCTTGCATGGAATCAACAACTCTTTTCAAAATAAGAGTGTCATCGACAGTTTGGGTATTTAATTGTAAATTCATTAAAAGAGACTCCGCTTTTAAAATGGCAAATGACAGTTGATTGAAGGAGGCTTCGTTTTTAAAGAGAAAATTTGAATGTACATCTAAATCCTTTTGATAGATTTGTCTTAATTTTTCAAAAGTGGAATCAATTTCTAAAATTGATTTGAGCAAACAAACTAAAGTAGATTCAATTTGTAATTTAACTTCTTGGGAATGTATCTGATTCCAGAGGCGATGGCTCGTTCGAAACAAATTGACTACATTTTTTCTATAGTTATCATGAATCAAGCTTTTATAGGTTGAAAGCATCGAATCAATTAAAGCTATATTCAGTTTTCCAGGATTATTTGTATTTCGAAATATGGGCTTTACGCTTTCTGAACGAAGATAGAATAAAGAGAAAAGAAAAAAAGCAATAGTCACCCAGAAAAAATGAGGACTGTATTGTAGGCCAACCCATGTTCCCAAGATCAAATTTCCCATGAGAAAAAGGCTCATATTTTTAGGGGCAGCTCCAAAAAATATTTTTGGAGTGACCACCTCCGTGACAATACCTGTGTTTAGTAAATCTATCCCAATTTTATCTTGTAATTCAGAATTTATTCTCACAAAAGGTAACAAACCCTCCTTGCACTCATTTATTTTGGCCATGCTTAATGATGTGGGCGTAAAAAATTTTTGAATAAAATCAGAGCTTGATAGTTCATATCCATTCCTAATAAAAAGTAATGAAGTTGATTCTTTTTCTGTTTCTTGAGAAACAAGACAGCCTAAACAGGAACCTGATGGTAAAGCGTTTTCATTGCCACAAATGAAGCAATATTTTTCCTCATTTTGTTCATTGGAGAGGGCTGTTGGAGCTTTTAAAAAATCCAACAATGTTTGTGCGGTCAGAAAACGATTTGCAGCGTAGAAGGCGGTCGATTTCTTTATGATTTTGCTTAAAAACGAATCCGCTTTTGGTTCAATTAACTTGGGATCAAAACCATTTTCAAATTGACTGACTACATGATTTAAAGAACTTTGGATGGCTTTTCTTCCTGTCAAAGCATAGTACATGGTTAGCCCTAAGGAATAGATATCCGTGCGACAGTCATAGGGGTTATTTTGGATCACTTCAGGAGACATGTAATCCAATGTCCCATTCATGGAGATAGTCATAGACGATGTATTTTGCCCATAGACTTTGGCGGATCCAAAATCTGCCAAAACAGCATCACCAGTCTTTCTAAACAAAATATTTTGTGGCTTGATATCTCTGTGAATGATTCCATTTTGATGGGCTATCACTAATGCATCTGCCATTTGTTCCATTATTTTCTTTACTAAAACAGGGTTCAAGGCTCCTTTTTCTTTTACAAGATCAGATAAACTTCCTCCGTCTATAAATTCCATAGCTAAAAAAAGCCAGTTGTCCTCTTCAAAAAAATCAAAAAGCTGAATCACAAACTGATGGTGAAGTTTTCTTATGGTTTGCATTTCACGTTTTACTTTTTCTTTTATCTTCTCAAAGGCACCCGGTGGAGGATAAAAACATTTAACGGCGACTATTTGATTTAGGCTCAAATCGCTAGCTTTATAAACAGTAGAATAACCACCACGGCCAATTTCAGCTAAGATCTCATAGCGATTATTGATGGTCTTACCGATGAGTTGATCTGCCACTTAAAACTCCTTGTCTAACCGTTCTAAAGTTTTAACCGCCGTTTGATGAAAGTAGTCATTATTTTTGTACATGGTTAAAAACATTTTAAGGTGTACTTTGGATTCAGAGTATTGTTTAAGTGCAAATTCGGACATACCCGCATGATAGACCGCTTGATAGTTTTCGGGCCAGTATTTGAGAACTAAATTCATTATTGGACCTGCGGATTTATCATCTCCAGAATCAGCAATGGGATGACCCACATTAAAGACAATGCCTGCTGCTTGGGCTTGGCTTTGTTGAGGCACAGACATAATGATTTGATCAGCTTCTTCAATTCGGGCCGCTAAAATATAGCAAGCAGCTTGGTAACCTCTGCCTTCCACATTTGATGGAGGTGGATCCTTTTTCATTAGGGTATCGATCTCTAGAGTATTGCAAAATTGTTTATTCTTTTTAAACCAATCATTGCCGCCTGTGAAAGGCATGACAATTTCAGGACTACCACGAGTGTAAACAATTTTCGCAGGGAGAGGAGTGGACACTTCTGGTTTTTTAATGGAGACATGAGAGACTAAAATATAACCCGTCAAAGCAAAATGTAAAATACTCAGAAAAAAGATCTTTTTCATACTGGAAACCTCTCGGGAAAATGCTATGAAACTTGAGAGGAGTCTTCTATCTAAGCTCTAAGAAAAGTTCTAGCAGTCTAAACCAAGGACTTGCCAAAACTCGGGAAAACTTTTGCTCACGACTTCTGGGTGTTTTATTTTAATTGGAAATCCTTGGGATAAAATCAAGGATGCGGCAAATGCGAGTCGGTGATCATGGTCTGTATCATACTCGAATGGCTGGGCATTTGGTTTGCTTTTTTTTGCAGGCTGAATGATCATACCATCGGTAAGAGGAGTATTTTCTACGTTAATAGCATTCAATAAATCGGCTATTTTGGCAATGCGATTTGATTCTTTATGAATCAACTGGGGAGCACCAAAGAGTTTTGAAGGTGTCGAGGCAAAAGCACACAAGACAGCAAGTACGGGAAATAAATCGGGACAAGAATTTAAATTAGCGTCTAAGCCTTTAAAGTGTTTGACGGGAAAAATTTTTAAAACTTGTTCATTTTCATTTAAAAGAAAAGGTATTTCCATACGTTTAAAAAAATCCAAAAACTCGATATCGGGTTGAAGGCTTGGGTAAGGAAACTTTTCAAATTGTGCTTCTCCGTTTAGAACAGAAAAGGCGGCTACGGCAAATAAAGAGCTTAAATCACTTTCAGCCTGGTAACTATTAACCTCTACTTGGCTTTTGGCAGGGATGACTAATTTATTTTCCGAAAACGTAATTTTCATTCCTAAAGCTTTTACAAGTTTAATAGTCATTTGAAGATAACCTTCACTCATCGGAGATCCTATCATTTTTAAATTTAAATCTTGATTTAGATTCCAGGCATTCAAGAGAATTCCAGAAGCAAACTGACTAGAGACATTGCGATGAACCTCCAGTGGCTGAGAAAGATTTTTCCAACCCTCGGAATGCAATATCATGCGATCTTTTGAAAGATCATAAAGAACTCCCAATTTAGACAATAAATCTAAAAGATCTTGTTGTGGCCTCTGGAAAAGTCTTTCGCTGCCTTTTAAAATATGTTTTCCTGGGATGCGGCTTAGGCGCAGGCCTAAAAAGCGAAGAACCGTTCCCGCGGCTCCACAATCGAATTCTTGACAAAGATTTAAGGGTTCATTTTTCAGCTGATGAATGGCGTGAACCATTTTGACAACATCATCACAGTTGGAAGATCCTTCAATTTTTAATTTTTGAGAATAAGAAGAGCAAATTAAAGCTCTATTCATAATGGACTTAGAAGCAGGGATAATTCCTTTAAAATGAAACTTCATTCTATTTAGTTACTTTCATTTGAGGGATGCTTGTTTGCACATTTCTTCCCATGATTTTTCCCATTCCTACAATTTTTTCCATTAAAGACTCAAAGTCACTAGGCAACAGGGCTTGGGGGCCATCGGAAAGGGCTTCTTCGGGCTTATCATGAACTTCGATAATTAAAGAATCAGCACCGGCAGCCATTCCTGCCAAGGCCATAGGGGCCACTAGGTAACGATGACCTGTACCATGACTGGGATCCACAACCACTGGAAGATGAGTTAAACTTTTGAGAATGGGCACCACGTTTAAGTCCAAAGTGTTTCGTGAAAACTGAGTATCAAAGGATCTAATTCCTCGCTCACAAAGAAGCACCTTGCTGTTTCCACCCGCCAAAATATATTCGGCACTCATCAACCATTCTTCGACAGTGGCGGACATTCCTCGTTTGAGTAAAATAGGTTTGTCAATTTTTCCGAGCTCTTTGAGCAAAGCAAAGTTCTGCATGTTTCTGGCGCCTATTTGAATGATATCCACATAATCCAACATCATTTTTAAGCCATCATAGTCCATGGCTTCGGAAACAATAGGCAAACCAGTTTCCTTTGAGGCCATTTGTAAAATTTTGAGTCCATCCAAACCCATTCCCTGAAATGCGTAGGGGGAGCTTCGAGGTTTAAAGGCACCGCCGCGAAGGACTGTGGCTCCCGCTTTTTTGACAGCTTTTGCGATGCGCATGGTTTGATTTTCACTTTCGACGGAACAAGGACCAGCCATCACATTAAAATGTTTGGGGCCAAATAAAACCCCCTTAATATTAAATTCGGTCCCTTGTGGCTTTGCCGCTAAGGCGGCTAATTTAAACGGCTTTGAGATTCTGAGAACACTCTCGATTTCTGGAAAAACTTCAAATGAATTTAAAGAAATTTTCTCTGTTTTTCCTAACACGCTCACCGTCATCTGCTCACGTCCTTCGACAATATGAGGACTAGCGCCCAATTCTTTTATCTTATTTAAAACATCTTGGATATTTTCTGGCTTTAATCCTCTTTTAATAATGATGATCATGGCTGTTTCCTTTTTTTGTATATCTTTTCGTAAATAAACTGTGCTTTGATAAATAATTCCTTCAAATGGCTTTGTTGAGAGGACGATCCTTCAACCACCTTTCTCACATATTGAAAATTTTTTTCAAACTGAGTCATGGCCGTTGTGATAAATTGATTATTTTTTCTAATAATAGGCTCCCACATTTTATAATCAGATCCACTGAGCCTTAAGAAATCTCTGGCAGAACTTGGAATCAAAGAATACAAGTCATCGGTATAATTTTTATCCAAGGTTATTCCATAAACCATAGATAGGAGTTGAGTCAAATGGCTTGAATAAGCCAATCGTTCATTGTGCACTTCCCATGGTGTGATGACAACTTCAGCTCCTAATTTTTTAGCAAGAATTTGGGAGGCTTCCAGCGCTAGATTATCTACATTTTCAGAAGGTGAAAGGCATAGGGTTTTTCCATAAAACAAATCACCTTGTGCGGCTTGGTATCCGCTTAGTTCTTTTCCTGCTAATGGGTGAAAACCGATAACATTGTCTATGGGTTCTTGAACGCTTCCCAGATTTAAAGTCAGCACGTTCTTTTTAGTTACGGCTTTCCCAAATTCAGCATTCTTATCGATGGGGGCTGCTAAAAAAATCACATTTAACTCGTCAGAAAGCTTGTTGGTGAGATTGTCAATTGAAACTAACTGGAATTTCGATTGAGTTTTACTTTCATTCCATTTTTCGAACTCGATCTTGTCGAGGTGCGGGTCATGGATCAAAAAGTTCCATTCGGGAAAGGATTCCTTAAGTGCTAAGGCTATGGAGGCGCCAATGAGTCCAAATCCAAAAAAACCAAAAGACCCTTTCTTTTTAAGAAGCGAGTTGGGCGAGGATTCTGAAATAAGCGATCGTGCCTTTTCAATATTTCTAAAAAAATCAATCATTTTTATAAATAAGGATTGAATTTCAGAATCATTTAAAAAATGACGTTTTGTTTTTGTTGTTTTTTCTATAATTTGTTGTTCTCTTAATGGATCATAGACATCAATTAAATTATTTTTTTTCCATTCACCAACTTTAAATACTAAAGAAGCTCTTTTGTCGAACAATTGAATTAGTTGCTGGTCTATGAAATCAATTTCATTTCGCAGTGATTGCAGAGAAATTTCTTTGGTAGGATTGGTAGGAGACGATTTTTTATTATCAATCATTTTTCTCATCTTGTTCCAAGGTTTTGTTTTAACTGGGTTTGTATTATATGTACTTTCGGACATGTAAAAAAAAATTCAATACCTTTGGTTTAATATTCATCTGTTATTATATTTTATTTTCATTTCTAAAAGTGTTTTATTTTAAGTCGTTTAGTTTTTCTTTGTTTAGCGGTTTAACAAAAAATTGAAACAATAACACTCTTGTTCAACAATGGCAGGTAATTTCTTAAAGTACTTTTTCCGCTAGGGAATCATTAGATCAAAATATTAGTTTGGCAACTTGATTGCAGTGTAATCAAGTTGCGTGTCCCATTAATGCCAGCACTATCAGAATGACAAGTGAGGCAATTATTTTTAAAAATAGCCAGATCCCCTGTTCCCATAAGTTGATTGTAAGTGATAGAGTCAGGTAAATTTAAATTTTCAGGAATTTCCTCATCTGGATTGCACACAGCATTTGCTTTTGCAAGGGGAGTGACTTCTTCAAAGGCTAAAGAAAGCGAATCAGAAGCATTTGCTTTGTCAAAAACGAGGATTTGTGAGTTATTACTAATCATAACAGTTGTCTTGGTATTATTACAAATTGTATCATTTAAGATTCGATAGACTGTTGCATCAGGGATCCTTACACCATTAAATAAAAATGCTAAATTTTTGAATTTATAAACTGGATCTAAAGTAGTGGATGTCATTTTAATAGATTTGATTTTTATTTGAAGGTCTGAATATTATCAAAATTCTCATCGATGATGATCAATTCAGGATAAAAAGAAGCACTAGAAAAAACTAGGGACTTGGGGGTGTAATAATTTTGAGGTTTTCTAAAAAATATACTACTTTTGGAAGGATTTCTTCTGGGAAATTGACGAGATCATGTTTTGTAATTGTTTCAGCCAATCGTTCTCTTGCGTATTTATCAGTAATCTCTCCTAGTTGGGTATTAAGATCTTTTAAATAAATAATTTGGGACAACCTAGAATTTTGTCGCGAGGTTGTGAAATCCTTTAGCAAGGAGTTCTTTTGTTTGTTCGAGTACCGCTCTCGTTCAAAAGTAAGTTCCATAAATCGTAAAATATTTCTTAAGTTTTTTCGAACTTGGTGAACTTCATCAACTTTTACATCTGTGGCTTGCTTAATAATAGATTCAGTTTGTTCGATGATTTGTTTAAAATAAGCAGAGCTTGAAGTAAGTGAAGCTGGTGAGCTGTCTCTGATAAGTTTTTTGAAATCGATTTGGCTTAGACTTTCCTTAAGTTTAATAATTTTAACTATAACATTTTGATGGGCCTTCATTTGTTGGGATGCCTTCACTTGCGTTGTTTCAGGATCATCTTTTGATTCGTTGGGATCAGTTTCTAAATAGTCTTTAACTCCACCTAGTTTTACAACAAACATATTAAACTTTTCAGGAATAGAATGATCTGTGGAGAACAATTCAAAGGCAGATCTTAAAAGGGATGAGGATTTTCTAAGATCGCTCAACTCCTTGATTTCGATCTCAGTCAATTCATGCTGAGGTGTGGATTTAATTCTTTCGAGAAGGGTTTTAAGGCGTTTGATAGTCAAATCGTTTAAATCAGTTAAAAATTGGTTGTAGGTCATTGTTAATATGTGCTTGGATTCTTTTTGGTTAACTAATTGAAGAGTAAATTCATTTGGAGGCAGTGTTTTAAGATATTGGGTTAAGCAAGAGAATGACTCCGCGCTGAGTGATAACGAAATATAACTGACCGTAAGAAACAGAAAAATACCTTTATTCCTCATTTTATAAACACTCCATTATATTTTACTATTTAGGGTAAGTAGCAATTCTAAGGCCTTAAATGCCATTTCCTATTAATTTGTATACCAGCTCTGCCCTCCTAGTCAGTTTGTGTGGCGCCCTTTTGTTTAGTAAATGAACATGAGGGTGACAATATACAAGAAATAAAAGCAATCTTTCATTTTCTTTTTTAAGGTGGTTTATTTTAAGACGCTTTGGTTTCCACTGTTAAAAGGTTTGACAAGAATTAGAAAGAATATGGCTTAATAAAACTATCTATGCAGTGCTTGGATCTTGTTAATTGAGATATTGTTCGAGATAATGAAAGAATGATATTTAAGTTGATCAAAAATTTTCGCGGTATTTCACTTGTTGAGGTATTGGTTGCTTCCGGTGTTGCCATCGTGGCTCTTCTGGCTTTTACGACGATGCTGATCAATCAACAAAAAGAAACAGAGGCTCTTTCGCAAAAGTTAGCGACCCTTGATTTAGAAAGATTTATACTTTCGGCAAGTGCTTCTGGTGATATCTGTACCAAAGATTTTACTGCAAATAGCGCAAGCTTTACGTTTCCTACTGCTAATTTTCCTCCGCAAGGATCTATTGCTGTTAACAATCTATATTTGTCGGCGACATCGATCCAAGTTATCGCAACGGCTGGATTGCCCGTAAAAGGTTCAGGAGCTTTTCAAATCAAAGATATATTGCTTTCTGATATTACAGGTACTCCTGGCAACTATATGGCCATTATGAAAATTTCTTTTCAAGGGGGAATTCGACCTATTAAGCCGCTTGATTTTTCTCTAAAGTTATCAGTTAGTGTTGCTGGCCAGAATACGGTTATTGTTGGGTGTCCAGGTATCGGCACTGCGGGTACAATACCCCTCACCAATTTTCAGATTTTTAACTTACCTGGGAACTACACCTTTATGGTCCCTCCAGGAGTTGCAGCAATTTTAGTCGAGGCCTGGGGCGGAGGCGGAGGCGGCGGAGGATCCTCTTTTGGCGCTAATGCTGCCGGTGGAGGAGGTGGCGGCGGCGGCGGTGGATATGGAAAAGCCATTATTTCTGTAACGCCAGGGCAAGTTTTTCCTCTTGTTGTCGGTGCTGGTGGACATGGAGGTATTGGGTCCGGTGTTGTCTGTTGTGTTAATGGGGGCAATGGTAGCGATGGCGGCAATTCAACATTTGGAGCAGGACCTTTATTGCAAGCAACCGGAGGAATTGGAGGCAAAGGACCCATTTTTGTAGCAATTCATAGTGCTGGTCAAGGAGGGGCCGGAGGGAGTGCTAATGGTGTTGGTTCCGTTTTTGTTGCTAAGGGGGGTAACGGTGGAACAGCGCCCTGGACATACCTATCCAATCTGAGCTGCTCAGGAGCCAGCGGAGGAAGTGCTGGTGGAGGCGGTGGCGGTGGAGGAGGTCAACTAGCACCAGGATCGGCACCAGGTGGAGGCGGCGGTGGTGGAACCAAATATGATGATCTAATTAAGGCCTATTCTGGCGGCGCAGGAGCCGTTGGTCAGGTCAATGTTTGGTGGTAATCTAGTTAAAAGTTTCGATAATCACTGGGTAGCTGTCCAACGATTTTTTTGAAAGTATCAATAAATTTAGAAAGGGAATTGTATCCCACCTCTAAGGCGATTTCTGTAATTGTCATCTGTGTTTCTTTTAATAACTGTCTTGCTTTATCCATTCGAATCAGAATTAAATAATCTTTTGGAGTTATCCCTGTCTCTTTTAAAAAGAGGCGGCTTAAATTTCTTTGACTCAGACCACTTTCTTTTGAAAGCTTGTCCATGGAAATTCCAGAAATATTTACGTCCAATAGTTGAATTGATTTCTTGATCCTTTCGTCCCCAATTTTACCTTCAAGGTGCTGAAGGGCCATGTGATTTTGCTGAAGACCAGCACCTTGTATCGATTCAATTAATGTTTGTATCAAGGCTGAAATAAAATACTTTACCCCTTCCATTTTGGGGTGGATTAGCAGATGAAATAATAATTCTTTGGCAAGGGAATTACAGGGCATGGAAAGAGTTGGAAATTTTTTTGTGCTCTGTTTTTTCCATAACTCATCTTGAATTAAACAAATCACTCTTTCACCAGACCCTTGGGAGGTAGAAGAAAAACGATGATCGATCTTTGGTGGGACGTAGAGCATTCTTCCTGGGCCTGCTTTAAAAAACTTATGATTATGCTCAACTTTGATTTCCCCTTGCAAAGGGAGAAAAAATTCATGCTCCTCATGAGTATGTCGACCAACCTCATGGCTGGGAATCTTTTGGTGTATAATCATGACTCCAGGAAAATGAACGATGATATCTTTAAACTTGGTAACCATAAAATCCTTGATTCCTTCCTTCGTTGTCTATTCTAACAAAAATAGAATAAAGATCGTTATTAAAAAAATGTTGTCATACTCCATTATTTTTAATAAAATACGGAGTATGTACCCGCGTTTTTTTAACTATATGAAATCACAAAGTTTTTTTCTTCTTGGACCAAGGGGCACAGGGAAGTCAACATGGTTAAGAGCCCAGTTTCCAGAAGCTCTTTATATAGATTTATTATCAGAAGGGCTTTTTCAAGAATTTTTACGGCACCCAGAATCTCTAAGGGAGCGAATCTTGGCCCAAGCTAGACCAAAGGATTGGGTTATCCTTGATGAAATACAGAGAGTGCCGGAGTTATTGAATGAGGTACAAAGATTAATGTCTGAACGACAGCAAAAATTTATCTTAACAGGGTCAAGTGCTCGAAAGCTAAAAAAAAATCATGCAAATTTGCTTGCTGGTCGTGCCATGACTAAATTTTTTTCTCCGTTGACGGCCACTGAATTAGGGGATCATTTTGATATTCATCACTCTTTGAAGTTTGGTCATTTGCCCATGACTTTTAGCACAGAGTCACCAAGGGATTATCTAAAAAGTTATGTTGGAACTTATCTCAGAGAAGAGGTTCAGCAAGAGGCTTTAGTTAGAAATCTTTCCGTTTTCGCTTATTTTCTGGAGGTTCTTGCCTTTTCCCAAGGACAGGTTGTCAGTGTCAGCGCAATGGCTACTGACTGTGGGGTCGATCAAAAAACCGCAGAGGCCTATATCCAGCTCACTGAAGATCTATTGATAGCCCACAGGATTCCGGTCTTTCAAAAAAAATCAAAAAGAAAAATGTCGGTGAAACCTAAATTTTATTATTTTGATGTCGGAGTTTACAGAGCCTTAAGAAAAATTGGACCCTTAGATTCAGACGAAGAGATCCAGGGAGCGGCTATTGAAACACTTATCTTTCAGGAGATCCGTGCTCAAATTCACAATTTAAATTTGGATTTGGAAATATTTTTCTATAGGACTCAGAATAAAATAGAAGTGGATTTTATTCTCTATGGTGAAGATGGATTGTTTGCAATTGAAGTCAAGCGCAATCATCGAATTCAACCAGAAGACTTGAAGGGACTTGCACTCGTTCACTTGGATTATCCCAAAGCAAAACTATTTTTGATTTATTCAGGAAATGAAGAACGTGTTATAAATGAGTCTATTCATGCGGTTCCTATTCAGAAATTTTTAAAAGAATTACCTTCCTATTTACAGGGATAACCCCTGTCCTATTTAAAGAGCTGACCAAAAAGGGAAGTTTCTTTGGCCAATTTGGACAAGTCGAATTAATTTAAACTATGTATAACCCTGCTCAGACAGTAACAAACAGAAAAACAATTAAGTTATTTCTGAAGAATGATGAGAGGGAACAGTAAAATGAAAAACATAATGAATGTAAGTCTAGCAATGATGGCGATCTCAACAACAAGTTGTGCAGGCCTTGTGAAATCAGAAGTTAAAGAACATGAGGGAAGAATTATTGAATTTAAATCGGACAGCAATGGTTTTGATACCAAAAGTTTTTTCTATGAAGGTGAAAAAGAAGTGATTGCCTTCGATTCACAGTTCACTCCCGAAATAGCGAAACAGTCAATAGCTTATCTTAGAAAGTACACCACAAAACCCATAAGCTGGTTGGTGATCACACATCCTAATCCGGATAAATTTAATGGGGCTTCCGTGTTTAAGCAAGAAGGGGCCAAGATTCTTGCTTCAGAAAACACAGCCAAGGCGATTCCTGACGTTCATGCGTATAAGGAATATTATTTTGTTGAAATGGCAAAAATGTTTCCTAAAGGTCAATACCCACAGCCTACTTTGATAGATCAAACATTTATTGGAAAAATGGATTTAGTCCTTCAAGGAGGAGAACGAATTCAATTTCAAGAGTTGAGTCATTCAGGAGTGAGTAGCACACAAACGGTAGCTTATATCAAAACGGCACAGACCTTAATCGTTGGGGACCTAATTCATAATCAGGCCCATGCATGGTTAGAAGGTGGTATTGTAAAAGGGAAACCAACTCCCAACATTGAAGAGTGGATTTTAGATCTTCAAGAGCTTGAGTCATTATATCCAAAAAGTACCAAAGTGTTGGGTGGGAGGGGAGTTTCTTTGGAGTTGAAAGAATCAGTGAAAGAACAAACCAAATATCTGAGAATAGCTCGGGAACTGGTTCGTCAACAACTCAATGAAATGGATCCTAAGGACAGTCAGTTTTATAAAGTTCTAGCTCAGAAATTTCAGAAACAATTTCCAAACTACACATTGCCCTATATGATCGAGTATGGAGCCTATGGACTCGTACAAAGTGAACTGAGTGTTAAGTAAACCAGCCAAGTAAAAATTAACTTCATGTCTAGGTTACATAGTCATTTAGACATGAAGAAGAGAAGAACTTTACAATAAAGAATAGCTGGTATTTCTTCCGCCGCCGGGGTTTTTCTTTAAAATTTTATTTTTTAAGAGTTCATCGATATCTCTTGAGGCCGTGTCTTGTGAACATTTGGCAAGTAAGGCCCATTTTGAAGATGTTAGATTGCCATTGAAACCATCTAATAATCGATTGATAACTTTTCTTTGTCTGTCATTAAAATTTACATGTAAATGTGTTTCCCAAAATGTGGCTTTTTTTAAAACGGTAGAGAGTATGAATTCTGAATTTACAAGCGCGCGATCCAAGCAAGAAAGAAACCAATCTAACCAATCTGTAATGTTTAAGCTTCCTTTTTGTGTTGATTCTAAAATACTGTAATATTCTTTGCGCTCGGTATTTATTTGTGTGGACATACTGTAAAAACGTTGTGGGCTATCTTCAGACTTTGCTAAGAACATGTCTGCAATAGCCCGGGCTATACGACCGTTACCGTCCTCAAAGGGATGAATTGTGACAAACCATAGATGGGCAATGCCAGCACAAATTAAAGAATCTTCCATTTTTTTGCAATTCGCCCAGTTTAAAAACTGTCGCATTTCTTTTTTGAGTTTTTTTGCGTTGGGTGCTTCAAAATGAATTTTAGATTTACCAATTGGCCCAGAGATAACTTGCATTGGGCCATTTGAGTCATCGCGCCAATTGCCAACTATGATTTTTGTCATGCCGCTTCGACCGGTTGGGAAAAGAGCCGCATGCCAGCTGAAAAGCCTTTCCTCTGTAAGTGGTTGCATGTATTTTAGAGTCGCATCAAGCATCATTTCAACTACGCCTTCTATGTTACGGTCGGATTTAACTAGTCCAACGATATCCATACCCAGCTTTCGAGCGATGGAAGACCTGACTTGGTTTCGATCTAAGACTTCCCCTTCAATTTCGCTCGTTTTTAGAATATCTTCGGTCAATGTTTGAAGAACGGCCTCTTCTTGAATTTTAAAACCAAGTCGCTCCATTTTCCCAATAAGTCGACCTTGTTTTAAACGAACTTGTTCCAATCTTAGATTAAGATGGTCTTTGTCCCATGTAAAACTAGGCCAATTTTTAAGTTTGTGAATATAGGTTATGTCCATTTTATCTCCGCATTTTATGCGGAGATAATACACCTATTCTCCGCAAATTTGCAAATTTAATAACTAAAAGGGCCTGTAACAAAATAAGGTATGCAATTTGGTTTAAAGATTTTTGGCCAGACCGAGGCGCAACGACGAGGGTTTGGCACCGCTAAATTGAGGAGGAGCAACAATGGTATGGACAAAAAGATTAAACCAAATTGCATACCTTATTTTGTTACAGGCCCTTAGTTGGTCTCGGAAGTTTGTTAAGGGCAATTTTTAATATCATCAACGAGAGCATCCATGTAAGAGCTTTGCACTTTAGAATAACTCTCTACAAGTTGAGAATGTCGGTTGTAGCGAATAATAATCCCCTCTTTTTTGTTGATAAAAAATATAGAAGTTGAAATAAAATCTTTTTGGCAGCGATTTGGTAATACTTCTTCGAATTTCAGATGAGAAAACTTTTGTTCCTTTAAAAAATCTATTTTGGATTCTCTCGAATCCAAATCTGGAACGAAAGTTATCCCTTTCACTTTCTGTGTTCTTGAGTCAAATGTAATTGCTCCCAGTTGGGTGCCATTAAAACTATTATCGTAGATCCATAGCTCATCTTTTTTGTATTCACGGTATTCAGAAGCCTTACCTAGTTTTTTTTCGACAGAGGATTTTAAATCTTCAAAATCAACTGAATCAAGTTTTATGGAACTATAAGAAGGAGGTGGGGGATCTTTAATAATATATGTTCTACATCCCAATACACTTATCCATAAAAGCAACATGATTAGGATATTACTTTTTCCCATTGTCACAATCCTTTTTATATTTAAAGTTAACTGAATACTTTTTGATCAGCCACTCGTAGGCTTGAATGTTTTTTGATTTTAAAAAATTTGGATCTTTCAGAAAAAAAAGAAAACTTTCAGCAAAGTCTTCCTCGGGTGAATCTTTGGCTCTTGAGCTAACAAAATCTCCCTTTCTAGAAGAATCTCCACTTAATGATTGTTTCCAACCCATCTGATCTTTAAAAGAAAGTCTTTCTGCATTATTTAAGTAGAGATAACTAACATGACCACATTTTAACAAACAACTAGTGTCGGTTTGTTTTAATTTTGATTTTCGAAACCATTTCAAACATTCTAAATCTACGTTCGCAGATACTGTATATGAAATCAAAAAAAAAGAAAAAATTATTTTAGGCATATCTATCATACTCAGTTTAAGAAAATAATACTGTCAAGAAAGTATTGTTTTATGGCAAGGTATCAAGAAAGGCTTGGGCTAAGTAGGATAAAGAATCTTTGCTTCGATGAAAAGCATAAAGATCAAAGTGAGGTAAGTTTATTTTTTTATGAGTCTGAATCAAGTTTTGATGATGTTGCTTTTTAAAAAGAAAATCAGGAATCAGAGCGGTTCCTAATTCGGCTTCAGCCATTTGCAGTAAAAGGTTCCAGCTTTGAATCACATTAAAATGAGCATTTGGAATTCGTTTTTTACAAGCTAATCGGAGGGCTAAAACTTCGGCTCCTTTATCGCCGACCCAAAAGTGATTTTCACGGAGGCATTTCTTACCTGAGACTAAAATAAATTTTCCAGAATGAATTAATTTTCTTTCAAAACGCACAAAGCTGCCATCTTCAATTCCAAATCCAATATCTATATCTAGCGAGTTTAAAAGATGTTCTAAGGCAGCTGAGTTACTAATGAAAATCTGAGGTTCAACTCGGGGATGAGACTTTAAGAATTTAATTAAATACTGATTTATAATGCCACTGGCAATACTTGAGGAGATTCCAATTTTTAAAGGTCCACCATCTTGTAAGGGCCGAATTTTTATAGAATTTGAAATTTTTTCAAATTCTATAAAAAAATGAGCTGCTTCTTTAAATAGAAGTTCACCAGCATTTGTAAGTTGAAATTTTCTTCGTGCGTGGAGAAGAAGGGGAACTTCAAGGTGTAATTCCAATGATTTAATAGCTTGGCTGATGGCAGAGTGCGAGACCCGATTCATTTCAGCAGATTTTGACAGACTGCGATTCTGGCAAGCATCGCAAAAGTATTTAAGATGATATGGATTAAGCATAATTGTAAGTTAATTTAACATATATTGTAATAATAATGAAGTATTAATTTTATAGATTTAATTTATAAAGTGCAAAGCGATGAATAAAAAAAAATGAAAACGAGGATTAGATAAATGAAGCAAAATAAGAAGTGGGTAAGTTTTACTGTGAATTGTATTTTAATGGGGAGCTTGATATTGTCAGGAAAAATATTTTCACAAGTTTCAAATAAACTGCAAAATGTGCAGAACATGAATAGGAATCATTATGGTCGGTTGACGGAGGCTCAGTTTAACCCAGGAATAGTCAGACATTTTGTGGCTTTCAAATTTAAAGCAAATATAGATCAAGTCCAAA
The DNA here is from genome assembly GCA_017302835.1 of Deltaproteobacteria bacterium. Classification (NCBI taxonomy): domain Bacteria; kingdom Pseudomonadati; phylum Myxococcota; class Myxococcia; species Deltaproteobacteria bacterium. The sequence continues at coordinate 278,636 of JAFLCC010000003.1, forward strand.
TAAATAAGGTGATTTTAAATTTTTTAGCTTTAAAAACTCTTTGCGTAAGAAACGGGAAACCCTATATTTTATCAATTGAAGCTGGAAAGGCCAATAGTTTTGAAGGGGCAGACCAGGGAAAACAAATTGGTTTCTTAGTAACCTTCAAGTCAGAAGGGGATCGAAATTACTATGTGGGCCAGCCATTGATTCCAGAAAGTGAAGTGGATTTTTATGATCCAGCTCATTTAAAATTTAAAAAATTTGTTGGACCTCTTCTGGAAACACCTGTAGTACCAAATGGAGTTTATGTTTTTGATTTTACCCTAGGAAAGTAGTTGTGATGTCTTTAGATATTCCAGTAAAAAATTTTAAAGCGTTTCTTTTCGACTGTGATGGAACTATTGCCGATTCGATGCCTCTGCATTTTATAGCTTGGCAGAAAGCCTTAGCACCATGGAAAGTGGAGTTTCCTGAAGAGTTGTTTTACGCGTGGGCTGGAGTGCCAACAGCAAGCATTGTAGATAGATTAAATAAACAATTTGTAATGGAGCTGCCCATAGAAGAAATTGTAAATTCACGGGAACAATTTTATTTTGAACTGCTACCAGAAATCAAAGCACGTCCGGAAGTGGAGGAAGTGATATTGTCTCAATATGGAAAACTTCCTATGGCTGTTGTCTCTGGAAGTCCCAGGGAATCAGTTTTGAAAACGCTCCGGACTTTAAATCTATTGAATTATTTCAATGAAATCATTTGCTCGGAAGATGTCCCCTTAGGAAAGCCTCACCCGGATTGTTTCTTGCTAGCGGCGAGTAAACTTAAAGTCCCCCCTCAAGACTGCTTGGTGTTCGAAGATGGTGCGGCAGGAATTCAAGCAGCCAGGTCCGCAGGCATGACCTTTGTGTTGGTTTAAAGTCTAAAAGATCATTACTATAAATTCATTAAAGTTCAATTCATGAATGCCGAAAGGTGGAGGGTCTATTTTATGTTAACCATAAGGAGAATTAAATGAAAGTGAAATACTTGCTTATATTTTTGATGGGTTCCCTCTGTTTTACAGTAAATGCGGAAGAGAATTGTACAAAAGAAAAGAAAAAAGCTTTATGTAAAGAGGATACAGTCAAAGAAAGAGTAGATTGGTCATGTAAGCTTCTTGCTGAAAAAGGAGAGGACGCCGTTAAGGAGATAAAAAAAATGCGTTTTGATTGCTGTGGCGAGCCGAATTATGTATGGATTAATGACCTAAGTCCTAAAATGATTATGCATCCAATTAAGCCCCAATTGGATGGAACTGATCTGAGTAAAAACGCGGATCCAGCGGGTAAACTCTTGTTTGTTGAGTTTGCAAAAGCGGTAAAAAAAGATCCTAAGGGTAGTTGGGTTGAATACAAATGGACAAAGCTAGGCGAAGCCGATGCCACACCAAAAAAATCTTGGGTGAGAGGTTGTAAACCAAAAGGCGGTAAAGAAGATTGGGTTGTAGGTTCTGGAACCTGGTACTAAAAACGCGAATTCGATGAAGAAGAGGTAACGATGAGGCTTTTTTCAAAACTTAATTTTTCTATGAAATCAAAGGTGATGTCGATTACTATTGGCGGGGTTTTTATTTGCTCAACCGTATTGATTTTATATGTCAGTCATCTTTCTGAAAAAGCTCTCACGGCTCAAATTTTGTCAAATTTAAATGGGCTGTCTTCTTCGAAATCCAATGAAATTTCAGACTCACTTAAAAAGTTACAACGAGACATAAAAAACTTATCAGACTCCAAATTTATTCAAGATGCTTTGGTTTCTTATGAAAGCGTTGCTTATGGAACTGGTCTTGATTTAGAGGAAGATTCAAATATTTCTGGAAGTGCTTATTTTAAAACCATTGAGAATAAGTATCTTGAGACTTTTCATGATTATTTAAGTTCATTGCCACTTAAATCATTTGCATTAATAATGAAAAATGGATTTACAGTGGCTACAGTGGGTGACGAGCTGTTGTTAGGTAAAAATATCTTAAAAGGATCAATGAAAAATAATCCCATTAATGAGTGTCTAAAATCGGCTCTCTCGACTGGTTTTCATTTTACTGGTATTGTCACTGAAAATGGAAAGAACAAACTATACTTTTGTCAAAGTATAAGTTCCAAATACGATCGGGATGGGTATCAAAAAAACGCACAGATGGGAATTCTAGTTGCTTTGCTAGATTGGAATGTTTTAGCAAGAATAAAAGATTTTCATGAGGGGCTGGGTGAAAGCGGTCAGCTTTATATTTCTGACAATGGAAAAGTAATTACCCCTCCAAGACATTTAAGAGATAGTGATTTAGACTCATTGATGTCAAGGTCTTTAAAAATTTCTACTGTTGAAAATACCGGAACAGATTCTCCCATAAAAACTGGATTTTTAAATGAAGAGATTTTGTTTGTGTCTAAAAAAATTGAAATTACTCAAAACGTTGATTGGCATCTTATCGGTCAAATTTCAACAAAGGAAGCCCTTGCTAGCGTTGTTAATCTTAAAAATTGGTCTTATATCGTCTTAGTGATAGGTTTGGTATTAATCTCATTAATTAGTTGGTATATTGTTACCAAAATAATTAATAAATTTGTCATTACGGGAAGTGAAGTCAGTAATTGCTCAAGTATTGTAAACACAGCATGTAGTAAATTCACTGACATTTCAGCCACGGTAACAAGCAGCTCTCAGCAGCAGGCATCTTCACTTCATGAAACATCAGCGAGTGTCGAAGAAATGAATGCCATGGTCGGAAAAACATTAGAAATTTCGAAACAGACTTCTGAAAAATCAACTATGTGTACTGAAAAAGCACTCGAAGGAGAATTTAAGATGTCGACGCTTCTTGAGTCTGTTAACGAGGTCGGCAATAAAACATCTGAGTCCTTTGAAAAGGTACAAACAACTAGTTTAAACAGCTTGAATGAGGTACTTCAGGCGTTTACAAATATTGAATCTAAAACGAAAATGATAAATGAAATTGCCTTTCAAACGAAGCTGTTAAGTTTCAATGCCTCTGTAGAAGCGGCACGTGCCGGAGAACATGGTAAAGGGTTTTCAGTTGTAGCGCAGGAAGTGGGGCAATTGGCCAATTCAGTCAATAAATCGGCCAAGGAAATTGACCAACTTCTTGGTATAACTCGGTCGCGAATTTCAGAAATGCTTATCGAAACAAAGAAAACTATGGACAAGGCGATTAAAGATTCTAAAGACACTGTTGAATCCACCTATTTACATGCAGAAAAAGGATTGCAATTTTTTAAAGAACTTTCGAGTCTTATCAAGCAAATTAATGAGGAATCTTTGGCAGTTTCTGGTGCTGCTGATGAACAGTCAAAGGGAATCGGGGAAATAAATAAAGCAATTTTGCAAATTTCTCAATCAAATGAAAAGAATGTGAGTATGGTTTTTCAACTTGAAGAGCAAACCAAAAATCTTGTTAAATCAAGTCAACTACTCGATGACTCCTCAAATGAAATGAACCAAATCATCTTTGGTTCATTGAAAAATGTTGCTTGAAAAATGATTCTTAAAAAATTATTTTGAATTATTTTTTTACAGTAAAAAGTTTATCATCTATATTTGTAACTGATATAATAAATTGATTTAAAAAATTACTAAAATTTGAACTATAATCAGGTAAAAATTTCGCAGTAGAAATCTTATTTCCATTTTCATCAAAATATTCAATTCCTGGAAATTGATTATTATTGAAAGGTTTATAGGCAAGAAATAAAGTTTTTGTAAATACTAATTTGTTGTTTTCATATGCAAAAAAAGACATTTTCAAATTTTGAATTTCAAAACCATCTCTACTGCTTGGAAATTGATAGATGAGGGTATGAAGGATCGTCGTTTGTTCACTTAGTTTCGCAGAAAACACGATTTGATCTTCCTTTTTAATCCATTCAAAGAGGGCCTCTTTAAGAAAGATTTTTGCTTCTGAATACTTAGAAAAATTTAACTCAGGAAATTTAAAATTGAGTAAATCTTTAAGAAGAGAAGCCAATAACGGATCATGAGCTTTCATTTCTTTTAATAGGGTAAATTCAAGCCGGTAATTTTGAATGGACTGTCCACATTCTGCAAAATCAATAGTGATCTGAATTTTCTTTTTCTTGATAAGTTCCACCCTCGGGATGTAGGCATGGGAAAATGGAGCATCGCAAATACTTGAAGCTGCATATTGCCAGTAAGTTGTGAGTTGACGGTTCGGAAAACTGTCATGGAGTCTTTTCATTTTACTGTTAAAGTTAGAAGACAGTAAGTTGTAATAATAAAAGGCATCAGCAATATTTTTCGGAAAGACTTCCGCCTGCGCCTGATTAAAAAACTTGGCAATTTCGAAAAAAAGTAGGAAAGCTATTAGAAAAAAGTTCTTTTTATTGAGGTCTGAAGTCTTGAATAGATCCATTGAGCACATCCAATAAAATTTGTTCAATATCGTTTCGGGCTTCAGGGTAATTTCCATTGATCAATTTTAATCGAATGTCCTCAAGTTGCCGTGAAAGTTTAGAGTATCGTTGTCCCGATGTGATCACTTCCGTGGATGGAAAAAATTCAATTATCTTTTTTAAAATTGAAGATATGACATTGGCGTAGGCATAATTTAAAAAATACCCACTGTAATAACTATCAAAAGTTTTTTTGGAAATAAGTTCTTTATCAACTCCTTGAAAATACTTTTCGCCTTCTTTGCTGATATCAGCATAGAGTAGAACACTGTTATTAAAAATTCTTGTGAAATAAGAGTTATAAAAGTCATAGGAAAAAGAAAATGGATTGAGTTTAACGGAGATAAATACTCTTTCTGTGTTTTTTTGTTCTATAATCTCAATAATTTCTTGATCAGAAAGAATCATTTTAATTTGTGTTGTCTCATAACCAAGATAAAGATATTTCTGGATGGAGTATTTAAAAATGACCCGACCTTGATGATCTGCTAATTCGTAGGTTTTATTTAATTCTTGATTTTCAAGAGAAAGCTTCCTTTTGAAATCAAGAACTTCTTTCTTAGTAAGAGGTTTTAAATTCTTTCCTTCTTGATAAAGTCTTTCTTGAAACAAGAACTTGTTGTCACATCCTGTGTAAGTAATGAATTCAGATAGGTTCTCTAAACTATGAGGAGTTGTTAGTTGGTTCTGGTAGCTAATAGTGCTGACAACGGTATTTTTAGAGGGAGTCGTCTTGCTGCAACCAGTGGCATCTTCAGAAATAAAATGAATTTCATTAGAGTTAGTTTGGTTATAGGAATAATTGTCAGTCATTTGTTTCATTTTTAATTTTAGATCCTTGAAAACTTCTGCTTCAATATCTTCTGAAAAACGATTTATGGTAGCATGAGAGTCATTCAATAGATTTAAGACAGATTGTATATTAAAGCTCTCTCCAAAAGAATACAGACTGGTTAATAGACAAATAAAAAGAACTAAAATAGGAGCAAGTCTACTTTTATTACCTTGCACCGTTCACTCCTGATGGATCTGCATAAGGAGTGATAAACTGCTTTTTGTAATCGCGGTTATCTTTAATGAAAAATTTTAAATTTTTTATATATCTTAATTCCGGCTGACTTTCGGTGTCAGCTCCAATTTCTAAAATTAATCGAGGAGATAAACATAATTTTCCATTTTGCTTACATCGATTGTCAAAATCATCTACAAAATTATAAAATACGGGTTGAGAAGCCAAATCCTGGGCTTGAATTTTTTTATCAAGAACAACTAAATTATCAAAATCAGGGTTGGTTATCCGAAGAGTTAGATACTTATCATAGTTGGACTGAGTTAAAAATTTTGCATCAAGCTGGAGCCCTGTTTTTTTACCATAGGAATCCAAGATCCCGCCATCGACCTTGTAAGCTAAAACATGACTCATCAGATCTTGGAGACTGTTGTCGTCTCCAAGGGGAAGAGCTTTGATTTCAGCTTCGGTGAGAGAATAATCCTTTGTCAGAGAATTTTGATTTTCATCCACAAGTTCTACAGATATTGAAAAAAGAAGATTTACCTCCGAGGAATCAGCCACTTTATCTCTAAAAAAGATGAGGCTTTCTTTGTCTGATTTTGACTTCATATAAACGCTATTGACGGCAAGAATTCTGGTTTTTCCAGGCTCGAGGTCAAAGTTCATCGATCCTAAATTAAAGGCTGCCAGCAGGGAATTAGGTTCGTTAGTTGGTTGAGAATACCTGATACTTAAATTTTTAAAACGAACCAGTTTATTTTCTGAAACAAAAACTTTTCCATATACCGAAAAACCGACGGTTTCTTTATCTGTATTGATGGACTTATCATTGGCTCTGTACAGAATTGAACTGCTATCCGTATTTAAATCATCCTCGCTTCTTTTTAAAAGCGCCCAGCTAGCGGCTTTATGAGACCAGGCTTGTGTTTTAGAAAAGTCGAAGGCCAGTTTGAAAATACTGGAAGCTAGATTTCCAAAATTAAAATCGAATTTAATTCCGCCAAGCAGGGTGTTTCCTATATTAACGGTATCCAAATTTGATTTTTTTCGATCTTTATTGTAGGAACCTCCAAGGCTAAAGCGAAAGAGATCCAGGCCTTGAGTTTCAACGGCATGAACTTGCACAAAAACGATGACTTGTCCTCCCACATTTTTCACAAAGGTCGGTTTTTTATCTAGCTTTAGGATTCTCGATTTTAAAGCATTTAGAGTTTTTGAATCAGCAGAATAGAAAATAACCTGGTTATCATCACTGGAGGCTTGAAGAATATCTGGATAGAGAGGTACGCCTGTTTTGTAGACTTCAATAAGTAACTTATTTCTTAACGAAGCGGCTGAGATATTTACGGGAGAATAGTAGCAGACTTGGTCGCACTCAATAGAGTTGGTTATTTCACTGGCAGAGTTAGAACAGGTCATAAAAAGAGAAATTAAAAATAAACATAAAGTACTGATTTTCGTAGTCATAGACCTTCCCAAATTAAATGTAATCATCAAAAATAATCAAAGAACTTTAGTTTATTATTCTTAACAATGTCCACCTTAGAAATTTGGACAGCTTGTCAAGATTGATCGCGCCGAAGTGTCAAAATTAGCTTTGAAGGATAGGCTTGTCATTGTGTTAAGAAGTTACTATGGTAATTCAGATGATTGAAAATGTGATTGTTTTTACAGATGGAGCCTGTAGCGGGAATCCTGGCCCAGGGGGCTGGGCAAGCATTATATGTTACGATGGCAAAGAAGTTTTAGAATTGGCTGGAGCGAAGAAATCGACAACAAATAATCAAATGGAAATGTTCAGTGTTCTTGAGTCGTTAAAAGAGGTACTTGAAAAAAAAACTGGGATACAAAAAGACACTCGAATCCATATTTATACTGATTCTACTTATGTGATTAATGGTGCTACCAAATGGATGTGGGGTTGGTCTAGAAAAAATTGGATGAATTCAGAAGGTAAGCCGGTAGCCAATAAAGAAATCTGGGAGCAATTTTTTTTTCATATTAAAAATAATCGGCAAAGAATAAATTGGAATTATGTGCGGGGGCATACGGGAGTTATTGGCAATGAAAGATGTGATGAAATAGCGGTGTCCTATTCTCGTGGTGATGAGATTTATTTGTATCAAGGAGATTATGAGGATTATCCTTATAAAATATTTCCCTTGCCAAAGGTGGAACTTTTACCGGAGCCAAAGTTTGGGAATAAAACAAAAGTTGGTGATAACGCAAATGGTACTGCTACGGTCGCTTATTATCTAAGTTTTATTAATGGTGTTGTTAGTCGACATCCAACTTGGAGTGAATGTGAAATGAAAGTTAAAGGACAACCGGGTGCCAAATATAAGAAAATTAAAGATCCCCTTGAAGAACAACTCACTTTAAAAGGTTGGGGTTGTGAAAATAAAAAATAAAAAATCTAAGGGCAGTTTTTAATCAAGTCATGTTTTCAAAATTCTAAAGTGGCTGAGCCGACGGGGCCAGTGACAGTCATTTTGATTTCTTTAAAAGATTCAATATTTTTTACGGCAACTGGAAAAATAACAGAATAGGGTGTTGCAAATCTATTGTGATAGGCATAGATTCCTTGGATTTCTTCAGTAAGCAATTTTATTTTTTTTGTTTTACCTTCATAACGTTTTCCACCCACATCTAGAAATATTTTCCAAAGAGTTTGGTTTTTATGTAAATCATCATGTTTTCTTTCTGGAGTGAAAAAACTGACAAAAAACTCTGTCTCTTTTTTTAATTTTTCTTCCGATTTTACCTTTTCTTGGGTGTATTTGTTTTCATCCCACAGATAGAGCCGTGCCATTTGATCCATTTGAGCTGCAGCCACTTTTGAAGTTATCAGAGTAGCCGTGATATCCATGGAGTTGTATAGACCTGAATAAATTTGTTTTTGTCTGGTGTGGCTTGAAAGGACGTTCTGAAATTCTGATTCAGAGATAAGTTGAATACTGGGTGAGATGGCATCTTTGGTCGTTGTGCAGGAGATGATTCCTGCACCTGAAAAGAATAGAAATAAAATGGACTTTCTTAAAAATTTTAATAGTCTAAATAGCTTCATTTCATAAACCCTTCGAGAAACTTTTTTAAATCCTTATAGACATTTTCCCTATGAATATCATTAAACATTTCATGTCTTGCGCCTTCGCCATAAAAAAGAATTCGCTTTTCTTTACTGCTTATCTTTTGGAAAAAATTCTTTGCAGCCTCCACAGAGACGACGGGGTCTGACTCTGAAATTTGAATCAGAGTCGGAATTTTAATATTTGCTGCGTGGGAATTTATAACTTCAAAGGCTTCGATCATTCCTAAATAGATACCAGAGGATATTAAATCATGTCGAAGCGTGTCCTTTTCAAATTCTTTTATAACGGCAGGGTCTCTGGTTAACATGGGGTTGCTGATTTCATTCCAAAGGGTGTACTTGGGAAAGACTAAGTTGAGTATTTTAGAGGCGGTATCTTTATAGGCAGGAACAGGAAGCGAAAATCCAAATAAAGGAGCGCTCAACGCCTGTGCCTCAGGTTTGAAATCAGGATGAGATATAAAATATTTATTTTGAATCAACGCCCCCATGGAATGGGCTAAATAAACGGTGGGAAGATTTTCAGAATTTAGTTTTTCTAACTTGCTAATGAAAACTTCAAAATCGTATAAATAATCATTGAAAGATTCGACATAGCCCCTTTTTCCTTCGCTCCGCCCATGGCCACGCAAGTCCCAAGCGGTGAAGTTAATATTTTCATTTCTGAAAAAATGAATCAGTCGATGATAGCATTCGGAGTGCTCACCATGTCCATGGGTAATGACAACATGGAGTTTAGGATCTGGGACGATCCAAGTTTGAAAAAAAATCTGGGTTTCTTTATAGCTATTAAAGAAACCTTCTTTTTGAATATATTTATTTTTGTCATCAGCTTTCATTAAGAACTAGTTTAACTTAATCCTCTTAAAAGAATAGTATTTTGTGGTTTAGTATTTAGGTCCTGTTCTGGACTATAAAATGGATAATCCAGATTAAAGTGGATGCCTCGGGACTCGGTTCTTTTGAGGGCGCATTCAACAGACAAATCGGCAACAATAGCAATATTCCGCAGTTCGAGGATATCACTATGAATTCGGTACTCAGAGTAATACTCTTTTACTTCTTGAAGGATATTTTTAAGTCTTGCCTGGGCTCTTAACAGGCGTTTGGTAGAGCGAACGATCCCCATATAATTCCACATTAGTTGGCGGATTTCAGCCCACATGTGATGGATCACAATCATCTCATCATCATCTGGCTTTTCTGGATAATGCCAAGGCCGCGGTGGGTGATCGAACAAAACACTAGGATTCTGTTGGATGCTGAGATAACAATTGTGAGCCATGGCCAAACATTCTAGTAAGGAGTTTGACGCCAAACGATTGGCTCCATGCAATCCGGTGCAGGCAGCCTCGCCAAGACACCAGAGATTTTTAATGTCCGTTTGTCCATTTTCATCAGTGAGGACCCCACCACATAAGTAATGTGCCGCGGGAACAACAGGTATTGGTTTCTTTGTTAAATCAATTTGAAATTCTAAACATTTTTTATAGATGGCTGGAAACCGTGAAGTTAAATAATTTTTATCTAGATGAGTCATATCAAGGTAAACGCAGGGGTCCCCTGATTTTTTCATCTCCGCATCGATGGATCGGGCGACAATATCCCTGGGAGCAAGGGATCCAAGCGGGTGGTATTTTTTCATAAAAGCCACGCCTGTGGACGTCTTAAGCTCTCCGCCTTCTCCCCTTAAAGCTTCAGAGATCAGAAAATTTCTTGAGTCTGCATGATAAAGGCAGGTTGGATGAAATTGCATAAATTCTAAGTTAGCGACTCTTGCCCCAGCTCGATAGGCCATGGCAATTCCATCACCAGTAGCCCCACTCCAGTTGGTAGTGTAGAGATAAACTTTTCCCGCACCTCCCGTGCAAAGAATAACTTCTTTAGCTAGAAAGCTATGAACTAAATTGGTGGTTTTGTTTAAAGCATAACAACCAACACAGCGGGAGGGAGACATATCATAAATATCGATTTGTTTATTTAAGATCAGATCGATAACGAAAGTTTTTTCATATATTTTAATGCGAGGATTTTCTAAAACATTTTTAAATAATTGAGTGTGAATATGCAATCCTGTTTGATCTTCAAAGTGTAATATCCGTCGTTGGGAATGGCCCCCTTCTTTGGTCAGATCAACCTCCAAAGAATCAGTAGATTCAGTCAGTGAGTCTTTCTTCTTCTTATCAAAGCTAACTCCCCAGTTTGCCAATTCTTCAATTCTATCAGGAGCTTGAGTTATATAATTTTCGACCGTGTTCCTGCTGCAAAGACCGGCTCCGGCCATCAAGGTATCCTGTATATGGGAAGCGAAACTGTCTTCTGAGGAAATCACGGCAGCAATCCCACCCTGGGCCCAGGTCGAGTTAGCAGATGTCGAAGTGTCTTTGGTCAAAATGGTGACTGAACCAATAGAAGAAAGTTTGAGTGCGGAAGCTAAGGCTGCTAGGCCCGATCCAATTATCAAAAAATCAGATTTGAAATCACTCATGAGTTCCTTTAAAAAACCCTTGCTTGATTCTTTCCGAATATTAAAAGTACAATAAATCAGAATCAGAAGGACGTAGTTAATTGGCAAAAGTTTTAAAGTGAATATAGGAATTAAATGTGAGTAAAGTCAAATTGATCTTAGCGGTAATAGCCGTATCAGCGATTTTTCTGGTGGGTATTTATACTCGTATGGAAGAATTATTATTTGCTGATAAATTAGATCAAATGGAATGGCAAATTAAGAATCAAGTATCTAGTCTTACTTTGGCCTACCAGGCGGATGCTAAGTTTCTACAAAAATGGGTCCATATTATCAACGATGAGGGCACAAGGAAAATTAATTGGAATTCAATGAGTCCCTATTTTGCAGTAGCTCAGTTAAATGCAAGGCTTCAAGTCATTGAGTGGTCATTTAGGGAGAAGTCACCTGTTTCTAGTTTAAGCAAGGAAAATCTAACTCAGTTAATTAATTCATTCCATGTGAAAATTGGAGATAAAGAGCTGAAATATATTATTTATAATGATCCAGAAAAGAAAAAGATTTTTTTAACCTTGGTGCCACAAAAAGATAAATTATGGGTTTTTTTAAGTCTGGGTGAAAATTTGCAGTCTATTATGGATGTGCAAAAAACATCGCCCTATATGATCACTTTGATTAACTCAGATTTTTTAAGCTTGGCTCATGTCAAATCAGAGTATGTTGGTCAAAAAATTTTTGAGAACAAACTTATTTCAGAGATTAAAACTGGTTCCAAAGCTTCAACCAGTGGCTCTTTTAAAATCTCATCAGGCGAAGAGTTTTTTGGGTTTTATGAGAAAATTCCAGATTTGGATTTGTATGTTTACACCCAGGCTTCCTTAAGCGAGCTCTTAAGCAATAGAAATTCAATTAAAAATCAATTCGTATTTTTTTCAGTTGGGTTTTTAATTATTATTATTTCTTTGATTTTGCTTTTAAATAGAGGACGCAAAAACCCAAACTTAATTGCCAGAGCTCCCGTAACTTCCGTGGCAAAACCTTCCGTTTCGGGTGTAAGTGTCAATGCAAAACCTGAAGATCTTGATCAATCCAGAGTGGAAAATTACATGAACATGGCGTCTGTAATTGGCCATGAAATCAAGGCACCCATTGTAAAAATATTAAATTTAACAGCAACAGCTTTAAGTCAATCCGAGAATTTAAATGAAAAAGATTCTTTGAATAAAATTCAGTCGGAAGTTCGATCCGCAAAGGAAATTGTAGATAAATTACTGATGTTTTCAGGCGAGCAAAGTGAAAATAAAATAGAATCGAAAGTAGATATTCCTTTAATGAAAGCCTTGAAGTCCTTGGATAAATTATTTTCTGAAAAATCAATTAAAATTGAAAAGAATTTTCAATTTGCTTCACCTATTTTAGTGGACGTCAATCGCATGACTGTGGCTTTTGAAAATATTTTTAAGAACAGTGTGCAAGCTATGGAAAGAATGTCAGTAAAAATTATTTCTATCAAAACTTATCAAAAAGAAAAAAGCATATTTATTGAAATCACTGACAACGGCGAAGGGATTGAAAAAGAAGACTTAAGCAAAATATTTGACCCCTTTTTCACAACAAAGGATTCTCATAAAAACTCTGGGCTTGGGTTATCGACAACTTTGGCAATCATAAAAAATCACCAGGGAAGTGTCGTTGTCGAGTCCGTAAAAGGGGCTGGTACAACAGTGAAAATAGAATTTCCGCAGCTGACTCAGCAGCAAAGTAAGGAATCCGTGAATCATAGTAAAATTGCTTTGGTCAAATCGGAGAATAAAGAAGTACCACCCAAAGAACCACCAGTTCTTGAGGTCAAAGAATTAAAGGCCATCGTGTTGCCTAAGGAACCATTGCTTTTAGATATTGAACCTATTAAACCGTTGGATTTAAATGTCAATGTGGATGAGATGTTCGAGATGCAAGAAGAACCAAATCCACTTATTGAAGAGCCGCCGCCTTCTTCAGAACCTGTTTTAGTTCCTCAATTTATTGTCCCTCCGCAGGTGTCGCCTAAGAAATCTTTAGAAAAAGAGAGCGATAGTTTCAAAGTTCAAATTAGAAAACCCAAAGGTGGAAACTCATGAAAATTCGTGAATTTAGTTCTCAGTTTTGTACCCTGGTTTTTACTAAAGATATGAACCTTGGTTCTTCCATCAAAGTCAATCTAGGCAGAGCTGGATATGAAGTTTTTTATTTAGAAAATGAAAATAATTTATTACAAACAATATCAGAGGCCCAGCCTCATGTGGTCATTCTTGATCTGAATTCGATTCAGACTCTATTGAATGCGCTTATTGAAAAAATCAATACAATGAATTCGGAGATCAAAATTATTTTTATCTCAAATAGTGAACAGTTTCAAGTTCTCTCTGGGTATTCAGAATTTAATGTTTATGATATCTTAGCGCTTAATTTACCTCAGTTGGATAGCCGTGTTTTGTGGGCTGTGGATCGCTGTTGTGAGATGCTTTACTTAACTTACAAAAATGAACAAATTTTTTCAGAATTAACTTTAGCGAAAGAAGATCAGAAAAAATCCTTAAGTCAATTGACAATAATGAGTGATTTTAATGATTACAAACCCTGTTTTGAATTAATAGAGAATCTTAAAAAGTCGGAAAGTAAAGACGATGTGATACAGATTTTATTTCAAAATTTAAGATCTTTTTCATGTTTGTATTTTAAGTTTCTCTCGAGTCTAAACTCTTTTGTTTTAACAAATGTATCACCTCAATCGGAGTTGACAACAGAAGGAGTTGGATGTGCTCTTCCTCAGGAAGAGACAAAAGATCTGATTCCCGAGTTAATATTGAATATTATACCTCCCACTTTGAATAACTTGATTGAAAAGATGTTCAAATTTCAAAAGATAGGAATTCAATTAAATTTCGATAAAGAAAATTTGGATGGTATTTTTGTTTATGACCTAGATTTCGGCAACGAAGAGTCTCAAGAAAACAATTTGAAGAAGGATAAACTTTTTCTCTTACGAAATTACCTCAGCGTGACAGCGCTGTATTACTCATATTTTTCCTTAGATAAAAAATTGGAATTTATTGAAACTCTGGATCCATTAACAGAAGTTTATAATAAAAGATTTTATGATAAAAAGATTTATGACGAATTTGAGAGGGCCAAAAGATTAAAACAAGGCTTGTCTTTAATTAAAATATCTATTGATGACTATGCTGAGATTGAAAAATCCCTTGGTTTAAGCAGCCGCGATCAATTAATTAAATCAATTGCCGGCGTGCTTAATAAAACAAGCAGAACTAATGACCTCACCTGTCGAACGTCTGAGAATGAATTTTCGATCATTCTGCCCCATTGTGGAAAGAAGGGGGCGACACTCAGAGCTGAAAGATTAAGACGATTGATTGAAAATCAATCGATGCTTGATAGTGGTTTAAAAATTACAGCAAGTCTTGGAGTCAGCGAGTATCCTACCTTATCTCACAATGTGGCGACTTTAAACGATACGGCTGAAAAGGCTAGAAACTTTATCCTATCTAAGGGTGGAAATAGAATTTGTCTTTATAAAGTTCCTGCGGATTTTGTGCCTGAATTTAATATTGAAGAGAGCTAGGGAACACCATGGATTTGTTTCGAAAAACATTTGCTGAGATTGATCTTCAGGCCCTTGAAAATAATATAAATTGGATTAAGGATCAATTTCCAAAAAATTCTTTTTTTTGCCCAATGGTAAAAGGAAATGCTTACGGTCATGGTGATTATATTATTGCTAAGTCTTTAAGTGGGATGGGCATTCCCTATTTAGGGGTTTGCTTGATTGAAGAAGCTTTGTGGCTGAAGCGAGCCGGAATTGAAACGCCCTTGGTTGTTTTCAGAGGTTTTGATAATGAAGGGGCAAAAGAAATTATTGCTAATGACTTTATCCCTATTGTAAGTCAGTGGGAACAATTAGAGTATCTGGAGAATAACATCAAGGATAAGTCGATTTTAATTCATCTTAAATTTGATACGGGGATGAATCGTCTGGGTTTTTCAGAAAAGGACGCTAAAAAAATTTTTGATCGGTTATGGAAGAACAAAAAATTAAGATTAAAAGGCATTTTAACTCATCTTTATTTTGGCGAAGACTTTTTAGTTGAAGAAGGTCATTCACAACGTCAAATCAAGGCTATCATGGGAATTGCTAAAATCTTTAAGTGCTATAATCCAGTTCTTCATGTGTTTAACACTGCAGGGATTGTGGGAGCTTATTTAAAACCTCAACCAGAATTCCATACTTTTGGATTGCGACCTGGCCTTTTAATTTATGGCTATGCAGCGCCAATGTTAAATCACTCACAGCCTTTTGATTTTTTAAAACCAGTGATGAGTCTCAAATCTCATGTCAGCGATATTAAGATGATTTCAAAGGGGCAAGGCATTTCTTACTCCCATACTTGGAAGGCTACAAAAGACTCAATTATTGGGATCATTCCCATCGGCTATGCAGATGGGGTTCATCGCTTACTTTCCAATAGGGGGGAAGTGATTGTTAAGAATTATAAAGCTCCAATTATAGGAAACATTTGTATGGACTATCTGATGGTTGATCTGACGGAGATTTCGCAAATACAGCCGGTTCGTAAAAATGAGACGGTTATTTTGCTGGGGCAAAGCGAGGATCGTAAATTATTTATTGGAGCCCAAGAAGTAGCGGCTAAGGCACAGACGATTACCTGGGAAATTTTGACCAGCATAGGAATAAGAGTTCCTCGACTTGTTATTTAAGGCCATGAAGGACGGACGTTGTGAAGTCTCGTCCTTCAGACATCAGTTGTCAAAATAGAGATTGGTTAATATTATAATCCTAATGGTAAACGCATTCAAAGATTTTATAACAGAAACGGGAATGATGATGATGTTTTTATCTTCATCATTGCGGTTATTATTTGTTAAACCAAATAGATTCTCTGAAGTTATCAAACACATGGAATTTATTGGAAATAAATCTGTAGGAATTATTTCATTAACTTCGCTTTTTACGGGGTTAGCTCTATCTTTTCAAGTCTATCTTGGATTTAAAATTATAAACGCTGTTAATATGGTAGGGCCAACTGTAGCTCTTGGAATCACTCGTGAGTTAGGCCCTGTTCTGACTGGTTTGATCGTCGCGGCTAGAGCTGGTGGAGCTATGGCCGCGAGATTGGGAACGATGCGGGTGAATGAACAAATTGACGCCTTAGATGTCATGGGCATTAATACCAGACAATACCTGATTGCTCCGCGTATTGCTGCGGCGATTCTTTGCATGCCCATGTTAACGGCAATTTTTGATTTTATTGCGATGGTTGGAAGTTATTTTCTAGTGGTTCATTTAGTTGAGCTTGATGAAGCCATTTTTTTGCAAAAGATTCGTGAAACTCTAGAAATGAGACATATTATGGAAGGTCTAATTAAATCAGCTGTATTTGGTTTAGTCTTTGGTTTAATTTGCACCTTTAGGGGATTTTATACAACGGGGGGAGCGAAGGGTGTTGGCGAGGCAACCAATCGTGGAGTTGTTATGAGTATGGTATTGATCATTGTTTTAGATTACTTCTTAACAAATATTATTAGGCTCTACTATATAATTCAAGGGGTAGGTTGATGGAATCAGCCGTTAGGTTATCCGATGTGAAAAAAACCTTTGATGGTCATGATTATGTTTTAAAAGGAATGAGTCTTGAGATACCTAAGGGTTCTTTGACGGCTATTATCGGTTTTTCAGGAACGGGAAAGTCAGTCATGTTAAAACATATATTGGGATTATTTAAACCCAGTTCTGGAAAAATTGAGGTTCTTGGAACAGATATTTCAACATTAAATCCTGATCAATTAACCAAATTTCGGTGTCATTTTGGTGTTTTGTTTCAGTCGGCGGCCTTGTTTGATGACATGACGGTTTTAGAAAATGTTTGTTTTCCATTAATTGAACACAAACGAGAAATTCCCATGAAGAGAGTGCTTGAAATTGCAGAGGAAAAATTAAGATTAGTTGGGTTGGATACGAAACATTTTCAAAAACTACCAAGTCAGATAAGCGGAGGCATGCAAAAACGAACGGGTCTGGCGCGGGCTTTAGCCCTAGATCCAGAAATATTAGTTTATGATGAACCAACAACAGGTTTAGATCCCATTCTTACTGAAATGGTTGATAATCTAATACTAGAAACGCATAAACATATCAAAGGAACCACATCTATAATGGTGAGTCATGATCTTTTTGCAGCTTTTCGAATTGCCGATTATGTCGCCATGTTAGATGCTGGACGTGTTTTATTATTTGGAAAACCCGAAGATTTTTATAAGAGCGAAATTGAACTGGTGAAAAAATTTGTAGCTAAAGGAATGAAACATCAATGAAGTTTTGGAGTACCTCAGAATTTAAAGTAGGGGCTTTGGTTGTTTTCGTCGGAGGACTCATCGGGGTCATGTCGATGCAAGTGAGTGATGATCCTAGTTTTATGGGAAGATCCAGAAAAGCTTGGTTTCTTTTAGATAATGCGGCGGGATTGATTAAAAATTCAGGAGTTAAAACAGCAGGGATTCCCATAGGAATTGTTAAGGATATTAAATTACAAGACGGCAAAGCGCGAGTGGATATTAGTATCCGATCGGATATTCCTTTAACCACGTCGGCATCTGTTGAAATTAAATCAATTGGAATACTTGGTGATAAACATGTGGAAGTTTTCCCTGGCTCTCCATCAGATACCCCCCTTGCTGATTCTGGGCAAATTCTTATTGTTAAGGACAAGGGTTCTTTGGATAATGTGATGGCCCAGGTCGGTGATATTGCAGGGTCTTTAAAAGACGTTGCTGTTGTTCTTAAAGAGTCCATATCTGACGACGGAACTCAAAAACATGTTTTGGGTCGAATTGTAAAAAATATTGAAAAAATCACGGTGGATATCAGCGAGATCACATCTGAAAATAAAGAACAAATTGGTGAAATTGTCGATCAAGTTAATGATGTGACGAGGACTCTTGATGAGTTGATTAATGACGAAACGGATGAAGGGTTAAAGAAAACCTGGAAGAAAACACTGGTTCGCTTAGATAGCGCCATGAAAAATATTGATGAAATTTCCGCTAAAATTAATAAAGGTGAAGGGACTATTGGTAAACTCATTAATGATGAAACAACAGTTGAAGAGCTAAACACCGCCATTCAAGGGGTGAGTGGATTGTTTGATACCGCCGGCCGTATTCAAACTGGCTTTGATTATCACGCTGACTATCTTTCAAATGTGGGATCAACAAAATCAAATATTGGTATTGTGATACAACCAGGTCTTGATAGATACTATTATTTGGGAATTATCGATGATCCGGCCGGTGTTGTAGATAGAGAAGAAGCCACTGTTTCCAGCGGTGGAAGTGTGATTTCTGATACGAGTACGGTAAAGAGATATAAAAATAAAACAAAGTTTTCAGCATTATTTGCTAAAAACTTTTACGATTTTACGTTGAAGGCAGGTTTAATTGAAAATGCTGGTGGTTTTGGTTTTGATTATCATTTTCTAAATAAAAAACTAAGATTTAGCTTTGAGGCCTTTAATTTAGAAAAGGCAAACCTAAGAGTTTCGGCTCGGTATAATTTATTCCATGGCCTTTACCTCATTGCTGGCCAGCAAGATCTTTTAAATAAGGATAATCAACAATCCTCCTATCTTGGTGCTGGATTGTTTCTTACTAATGATGATTTAAAGCTGCTTTTAACAAAATCTCCTTTTTAAAAGACGGTTAGCAGTCAGCGTCGCGCAAAGACAAAAATAAATTTACTAATGCTTTTATAGTTTAGAAAAGATAAACCATTTTTCGAGGTAGGTATGTACAAAAGAGCATTAGTTAGTGTTTCCAACAAAGAGGGTCTTGTTGATCTCTTAAAACCTTTAGTAAAGCAAGGTCTGAGCCTAGTTTCAACGGGTGGAACCGCCAAATTTTTAACAGAAAATGGATTTAAAGTAACGGATGTTTCAGAGGTGACTCATTTTCCAGAAGTGATGGATGGGCGGGTAAAAACTCTTCATCCAAATGTGCATATGGGGTTACTAGCAAGAGGTGATAATCCAGAGGACTTGCAAATTTTAAAAAAATTTAATGTTGAAATGTTTGATCTCGTCATCGTTAACTTATATCCCTTTGAAGAGTCACTAAAGAAAAATCTATCTTCAATAGAAATGATTGAAAAAATAGATATTGGTGGTCCCTCCATGTTGCGATCTGCAGCAAAAAATTTTTCACGCATTTCTGTGGTTTGTGATCCAAAAGACTATTCAGAAGTTTTAGCAAAAAGTTCTCAGGATCTTGAATTCAAAAAAAAATTAGCAGCTAAGGTTTTCTATCATACAAGTCAGTATGATTCATTAATTGCTTCCTATTTAGATCCAGAAAATAAAGATTTTTTAATTGTCTCGGGAAGATTGGTTAAAAAACTGAGGTATGGAGAAAACCCATCGCAAGAAGCCTATTGGTATCAAAATATAAATACCCGAGGCGGTTTTCAGGATTATGAGATGATTCAAGGAAAGGAATTATCCTATAATAATTTATTAGATTTAGACTCTGCATTTAAATTGTGTTTAGAAATTGGAGGATTGAATGCTGTTGCCGTTAAACATAATAATCCTTGTGGTGTCACTTATGGAATAAACAGCGACCAAATTATTCAGAATTTAGTTAAAACAGATCCCGTGAGTATTTTTGGGGGAATTGTGGCCTGCAATTTCGAAATAGGCAAATCTCATGCTGAAAAATTGAATGAAATATTTTTAGAATGCATTATTGCCCCTTGCTTTAGTCCAGAATCCCTAGCTGTTTTTGAGAAAAAAAAGAATTTAAGGCTCATTCGATTTAATATGGATTTTATAAAAACAGTTAAGTGGCATCAAAAAAATATAAAATCCATTTTAGGTGGGATTTTAATTCAAGATGAAGATAGTTATCTCGCGGAAACTGCTTCCTGGCAGTTTTTCGGTCAGAAGCCAGAAGCAAAGTTGGCTCAGGATATGTTGTTTGGAGAAAAAGTTTGTGGTTTTTTAAAGTCCAATAGCATTGCCTTAGTTGATTCAGGTAAAACAATTGGTCTGGGAATGGGGCAAGTAAATAGAATTGATGCCGTTGAGCAAGCCATTGGTCGAGCCCTAAAATACCATCAAATCACAGAAAATACGGTATTAATTTCTGATGCCTTTTTTCCTTTTAAGGATTCAATCGAGCTGATCGCAAAAAACAAAATTAAATGGGTCTTGCAACCTGGTGGAAGTATTAAGGATAATGAAGTCATTGAAAGAGCCAGGGAACTGGATGTTCAATTAATTTTTAGTGGCAAAAGACATTTTAGACATTAAACTAGAGTCATTATGGCGAATGAAGTAAGAGATGTAAATCCTAAAGAGAAAATGTGGTTGGTAAGAGCTTCAACAAAGATTCAAGGTCCATATAGTTTAGATGATATTGTTCAGTTATTAATGTTTAATCAAATTTCTTTTGTGGATGAGATTCGCAGGCCCAAGTCTCGGTGGAATTTTATAAGAGAGTACCCTTATCTTGTCGAAATAATTAAATCAAAAAGGGATGCTATTAACAATGAGCAGACGAAAACGAATCCCGTAACAACTTCAACTCAAATCACGCAAACAGCTTCCAATGCAGGACTTCCCAGTAAGGTGATAGAAGTCAATTTTGATGAGATTAAAGATATTGAACCCTTAAAAGAAACACCATTTAGTTTTTCACCCAAAGGAAAAACAATCTCTGTGACGTCAGGTAAGTCATTTGGTTCTTTGGAAGATGAAAATGTAAAATCACAGATGTCTACGAACCACAAAAAAATGAAGTCAAAAGTTATCTTTTTTAGTCTAGCCATTGTTTTTATCATGGTGGGTTTTAAAGGACTTCAGAAGTATCAGGAAGTGGGGAAGGTAAAAGAAAAAATAAATCAGATATCCAGATTATACAATTTAAAACTATATGAAGATGCCTTTCGTATTTATGAAGAGCTTAAAGAAAATAATGAGTTATCGAATGAAATAAAAAGCCAAATAAATGCTGCCCGAATTACTTTCGGTAAAGAATCCTCACAAGTCAGAAATCAAGTTCTTAAGTCACTTGACAAAATTTCAGATATTAAGAAGAAAGGCGAACTTTTAAGCTTGGTGGGATTGAGTTATCAATTTGAAGGTGATTTTTTTAAAGCTGCTGAATTTTATCAAAACTCGGCTATTCAAGACCCAAACAATGAATCAGCGGTGTTGAATTCCTTAGGCTTAGAAATTTTAAAAAATAAAGATTTTGTTAAATACAATCAAACTAAAAAAAATGCTTTAAATTTTTATAAGCACTTAGCCGATGTGAGGCCAGAAAATTTTGAAAACATTAATTACTTTCAATTTTTAAAAGCCTTGTTTAATTTAGAATTAAAGGAAGATTTAAAAGAAGAAATTTCGATAAATGTAAATGAACTTTTTGCTATTAAAAATAAGTCATCTTTTTTAAAAAATGAAATTCAGGTTGTCAGTATTGGTTTAAAAAAATCTGAGGGATCCCTCACTGATAATGATTACATTGAGCTTATTGAGTCACTGCCAAAACAAGGGAAAAAATTTGCAAGAAATCCTTCCGTCAATTGGAGCTTAACAGATTGGAGCTTTTTGGAAGATTTATGTGATAAAATAGTGGGTCAGGAAAATCAATTAATGCCATTGCTATTCAAAGCCTACTGCTCTCTTGAAGCTGGTCAATATGAAAAGGTCGAAACCTTATTAAGTAAATCATTGCTGCTTGCCAAAGGGAGCAATCATCATGATTTGATGCAATTACATCTGGCTTTTATCAAAGGTGAGACGATCAAAATTGATAGCCTGCTAAAAAAGACAGATTTAAGTAACTTTGCGGTGACTCATTATTATCGAGGAATGCATTGTTTAAATAATAAAAATAATACTTGTGCTAAGGAAGCTTTCACAAATCTGTTGAATAGTTTTTCAAATTGGGGATTTTTAGCCCAATTGGGTTTGTATTTAGCAGACAATAAAACCTCAAAACAAAATATATATGAGGGAAGTCGCAAGGAACCTATGTTTTTACCCCTTTTGTTGGAGCGGTCCCTTTTCGAGAATAAAGAATGAAAATCCTTCTATATATTGTACTGTGCTACTCCCTTTTTGTAAGTGCTAATAAGGACGTCGTAATTGATAAAATAGAGATAAGTAGATCGGCAAAAGATTTTAAAATTCCCACAAAGCTTTGGGATTTGCTTTTAAACCCAGAGTCGCGCAGTGATAACTCTTTAAATAAAGAGATTCCTATTGTTGTCTGGCTTCCTATGAGTGTAAAGCTTTCAGCACCAGTAGAAGGGATTTTGAATAATTTAAATTCAGAAATTTCTTTTTCAATGGGTGGTGGGGAGATTGACCTTAATCATTTTGTTAAGGGACAGAAAGGGTCTTTTTATATAAAATTTCTTTTGGAGGAGTTTCAAGATCTAAGTGATTTTAAAGTTTATTTTTATAGTCGATCCTTAAAAAGAAAAATTGATGGAGATGTTTTTGGTTCAGGGTGCAATGTTTTTTTTGACGTAACTAAAAAATTTATTAGTATAAATTCCAAAGAGGGGATAAAGGTTAATATAACTGAAAATAGACATTTGTCAGTTATTGGGGGAAGATTTATCCTAGCAAGAAAAAATCAAGGGAAAATTTACCTCAGCCAAGTTTCTTTTTTCGATTCAACTAAAACAGAATATTTTTGTCAGGAATAAAATGGATAGAATTCAAATTAAAGACTTAAAAGATAAAGATCAGGTAACGAGTATATTTTTGGTTAAAGAGAAGAATATGGCTTTAGGAAAAAATGGCAAGCCATTTATGACAATTTTATTGGGTGATAATAGTGGAACTATGGATGCTCGAGTGTGGGGGCAGGTAGATGAGTTTAGCAAAGAATGCGAAGTAGGAAATCTTATTCAAGTGAAGGGTCACGTTCAGTTATTTCAGAACAGAAAACAATTCATCATTGCAAAAATAAATAGGGTGGATGAAAAAGAGTTTAATCTTGGCGATTTTATTATGAAGTCGAGTTTTTCATCTGAAGATATGTATCTTGAGGTTTTAGGTTTTGCAAAGGATGTAAAAAGTGAGCCGATCAAACAATTAATTTTTTCTGTTTTGGAAGATCCAGAAATCAAAACCATGCTCTACAAAGCCCCAGCCGCAAAAACAATACATCATGCCTGGTATGGGGGGTTACTCGAACATATTGTTTCAATTTTGAAAATTTTAAAACCGCTTGCTGAACACTATTCATTTATGAATCGAGATTATCTCTATTTTGGTGCTATTTTTCATGATATTGGAAAACTTTGGGAATTACACTATGAGGAGTCATTTGGTTATACAGATCGTGGCCGGCTCATTGGTCATATGGAAATAGCTTGTGAATTAATTGATAAAAAGTGTGCAAAGATTTTAGGTTTTCCAAATGATTTAAAGGACATTTTAAAACACATTGTTTTAAGTCACCACGGGAGATTAGAATACGGCTCTCCCAAACGACCTAAATTTTTAGAAGCTTTTTTAGTTGCTTATATAGATGATCTCGATAGTAAAGTTAACCAAATCCACACTTTTATCGAGTCAGAAAAAGCAAGTGGTGAGAAATGGTCCAGATTTAATGAATCTTTTGAAAGATATTTTATGCTTGAAGATAGGACTCAGAGCTAAACATGTTAGATTTTTTATATGCTTATAAAAGATACGACCCTGCAGCTAAAAGTATTTGTGAAATATTTTTTCTTTACCCTGGCCCAAGAGCCTTATTTTTTCACAGAATCGCCCATCCATTTTATAATTTAGGTTTTTTCTTTTTAGCCAGATTTATTTGTGAGATCTCTAGATTTCTGTCAGGAATTGAAATTCATCCGGGGGCCAAAATTGGAAAAAGATTAGTAATTGATCATGGTATGGGTTTGGTCATCGGTGAAACGGCAGTGATTGGTGATGATTGCATATTGTTTCACGGAGTCACTCTCGGTGGAGCTAAATTTGAACCCATTAAACGTCATCCAACCTTGGGAAATAATGTTTTAGTTGGAACTGGAGCTAAAATTCTTGGCCCTATTTCTATTGGAAATAATGCCAAAATAGGTGCCAACAGTGTCGTTACAAAGGATGTAAATGAGAACGAGGTCATTGTTGGCTGGGACCGTCTCATAACAAAACATTAAAGGTTTCGTACATTCCGCCGATAAAGCTATTTATGAAGAATCATGTGGAAGGTTTAGTTTCTATAAGCATTGAGGACATTGTCCAAAATGTCACTCTACCTGGTGATGTGTATTTAAAACTGGGAGAGAACAATTTTGTCATCATTGGCAGAGAGGGCTCTAAAGAGCAATTCAAAGAGCTTCATTTTTATGATAAAATCAAAGTGAGCCCAGAAGTATTTGTAAAAAAACTAGACTTAAGAAAATTTACTTCTTTGCGGGTCCTTTCTTCAAATGAAATTATGAAAAATGACAAAGTTTCCACTGAAGCTAAAATGAATGTCTTGTCAAAAACATTGAACAGTATTTTTACTTCTATAAATCATTTAGGATTTAATCATGAGGCTCTTGGACATTCTAAATTTGTTGCTAATTCGATCATTAAGCTTATTGAACAGACTCCCAGATTGTCATCATTAATGAATGTTTTAAATGGCATCTCCGAGGATTTAGTAAAGCATTCCATGGCTACGAGTTTGGTCTCAGTCATGATTGCCCAATCTAAGAACTGGAATAATCCATCAATATTAGAAAAAATGTCCTTGGGAGGTATATTACACGATGTTGGCCTGAAGGAGTATCCTAAAAGCTTTCTCGATAAGCCGAGAGTTGAGTATACGGCAGAGGATTTGGAATATTATCAAAAGCATCCTTTTCGTGGGGTCGAAATTTTAAGAACGGTTGAAAATATCCCTCAAGAAGTCATGGCCATTGTTTATGAACATCATGAAAATGCGATTGGGCAGGGGTATCCACGGGCTTTGAGGGATGTACGGTTACATCCTTTTTCGAAGGTAGTTGCCTTGGCAGACACTTTCTGTGAGGTTTCAATCGCGGGAACTCAGAATCCCCTTGTTCGAAGCCCAGAAGAGGCCATTTTTTATATTGAAAACGATTTGGGGCAGCCATTTAACAAAGAATGTTTTAACGCTTTAAAAAATATCCTCATGTTTGGAATTAGGAAAGCCTCAGTGAAGATAGTTTCCTGAGTAATAGTTTAGATATTTCATATAAGACTCTTCCCCCATGTGCTTGATCACTTCCTCTTTGGGGGAAGTCAGAAAATCAGTTATAATAAGGCCGTCAATAGTGTTGAAATCAGGATCGAAATTAAAGCTGAGGTATTTGGTGTTGAATTTGGCATAGCTTTTTAAGAGTGAAGGAATAACCATTTGGTCATATTTTTTTACCCACTCATCTAATTCCGAAAAACTCTTTAAACTTTCAGCCGTATTTTTTAAGTCCTTATCAAATGAAGACTTTAGCTTTACAGGCTTTCTGGCCCTGACGAAGGAGCTTAATTCAGATTTATAGTTATGATTTAGAAAATAAATCATGAGTAATTTTGAGTTAGTAGAGTAACTATTTGAAATGCTCACAGGGCCCATTAAATAGCGATAATGTGGGTTTTTAGCGAGAAAGGATCCAATACCCTTCCAGATAGAGTCCAAGGCTCTAAGAGCGGCACGGCCAGCCTCTTCATCAACAAAAGAGCGACCCATTTCCATGGAATCCATTAAATGAGAATGTATAAGTCCTTCATATTTAAATAGGGAGTGGGTATATAATCCATCTATTCCAATGGTATTCATAATTTTGTCTATCAGTCCAACGCGGTAGGCGCCCAGCACTCTCTTGGTGTCTTCTTCAATCGCAACGATATGATGATAGAAGGAATCAAATTCATCAATGTCACATGCTTTTCCGGTGCCTTCGTTGACAGTTCTAAAGACCTTTTCTCTGAGTCGACCAATCTCTAGCATCATGTCAGGTATTTGATATCCTTGAGCCATGTAGACTCCAATATTTGTTTTGCCATTAGGAGAAGAATAGATAAGCGTCATCTTCCTTATATTTTCAATTAAGACATCCTTGGGAACAGGTTCGATGAGATTTTCAACTGGACGATGTTCATATTTTTTTTTAAATCGTCCTATCAAAGTATAAGTAACTCGCTTAAAAAGACGCTTAAATTTTTTAGAAACTCTTAGGGATTTAATTTTAATCGTTTCCATGGGGCCATATAAATAAGCCAAGGAATTGAAGTCAATTGATTTCCACAGTAGGGTCCTCAGGCCAAGCGTGTCGAGGGTATCTTCCGCGCATTTCTTTACGAATTTCAGGGTAGGATGATTTCCAAAAACCAATGAGGTCTTTGGTAATTTGTATGGGTCTTCCATTGGGGCCAAGGAGAATAATTTTTAAGTTATATTTGGTTCGACCAATAGAAGGATGAATTTTAATCCCAAAAAAATGTTGTAACTTACTTTCCAGTTGTGCCTCATTATTTTCATAATTAATACGAAAACTCTTTTTACAAATTTTATCTTCCCAAACCAAAGGAGCGTCGATAGTATAAATTTCAACCAAATCCATAGGCAAATGATTTGTGATGAAATAGAACCAATCTTTATTGATGACATCCTCTAAGCTTTGTTCTCCAAGACAAACATCGGCAACGATGGAGTGCCAGTTAAAACTCGTGGTTGCTGAAATTTTTTGAATGCTCATTAAAAAACTGAGGCGACGAAAAAATAAATTGAGGCTAGGGATTTTTTGTTTAAATGTTTCAAAGTCCTTGAGGATAACGGACTGGAAAACCTTTCCTTTATCTTCAAGTCCAACCTCCAAGCCTTCGATTGATTTTAATATTAAATTTTTAAAAAGGATATTTTTAGTTTTGAAAACTTTCTGTGTTTCTTTATTTAAGTCAAAAGATTCTGTTATCTGAATCTGAGATTTTAATAGAAGTTCTATTCTTTCATAGGATATAAAATGGACCCAGCTAGAAACTAATTCTCCTTTGGGCGTTTTAAAGTTTTTCAAACTTAAAAAATATTCATTTTTGGAGTAAAATAGAGATTTAAATTGAGTTTCATAAATAGCACTCTCGGTTCCAAATTTATTTACAGCAGTATTCAAAAAGGAAAGATCTTTATTTTTGCCCTCTTTTCTTCTTTTCTGAAGATTTTCAATAAACACATAATCGATTATAAATCTTATCTGTTCAAGAACAGAGGTGACTTTAAATCCTGGATCCAAAATATCAAAAATATTTTTCATATTTTTTAGATTCATATTAGAATTTAATTGATACAAAAAATTTTGTTTTAGAGATTTGGCTACAGATTCAATGGTCTTATATAAATGTGGTTTTCGAGAAAATATTTCAAACCTAAGTATTAAATCTGAAAAAAAATAATCAGGAACAGAATCAACCATTTCTTTTTGTGAGTCAGGCAAAATATCTTTTTCTTGAAGTAACGCTACTAACACACAAGCTTCATACAGAATATTAAAATTGTTCCCAAATAAAAGGATGAGGCCAAAATGATATTCGATATTTAAATTTAAAAGTAAAAGCCCCAATGAAGTTGGTTTATAACTCGAGATTAATTTTTTGGAAATTAGCTCTTCTGTTGTATTTTGCAAAACTTCTTTTGAAGGGAAATCAAACCAGGAAAACTGACTGAAATAATGATCGCTACTAACTCCTAAATGGCTTAAAAACAAAAGAGGCAAAGTTAAATCAGATCTTAAAATTTCTGGTACGGAATACTCTGCCATCGATTTTTCATCCATTGGCATCCAAAGTTTATAAACCGTTCCCGGTCCCTGACGATGGGCTCTACCTTGGCGCTGTTCTGCTGAAGCCAATGATATTTTTCTTAAATTCAGTTCTTGAGTCGACGTCTTAAAGTCATAATCTGAAATTTTAATTAATCCAGAATCAATGACTGTATTGAGGTTCTGAATAGTGATCGAGGACTCTGCGATATTTGTTGAGAGGATTATATTTTTTTCATAAGAATTATTTTCTATGATCCGACTTTGTTCAGATAAAGAGAGATTCCCATGTAAGACCTCAATATGATAATCTTGGGCCCAAGCTTGAATTAAGAGTTGGTTTTTGATTTTATTAATTTCACCTTGTCCCGGCAAAAAGACTAAAATTTGATGACTCTGTTTTGTGACAGCTGTTTTTACCGACTCGATAATCTTATTTACGCAAAGGTTATCGAAAGCCAGTTTAAACGGTGTTTTTGAATAGATTGTTTCAAGTGGGTATTTCGGAAGTTCAAGTTGATAAATTTGGCAATTTGGTAAATAAGTTTTAATCTTATCGGTATCTAAGGTTGCTGATAAAATCATAAGTTTGATAGGGGAGCCTAATTCCTGCCATTCTTTGATAATTCCTAAACACAGATCCGTCCAAAGATTTCGCTCATGGAACTCATCCAGAATAATCAAATCAATTTTATTTAAGTCTTCTTCGGCGAGCAGTTTTCTTGCGAGTAAAGCTTCAGTTAAAAAAATGATTTCAGTTTGGGAGTCATATTTTTTATCAAATCGTACGTGGTAACCAATTTTTTTACCCAATACCCATTCTTGTTCAGCGGCAATTCTGTGGCTTGCGCTTATCGCAGCAATTCGACGTGGTTCAAGAACGACGATTTTTTTAAAAAACTTATTTAAGTAAGGAGGAATGCGAGTGGTTTTTCCAGAACCTGGACTTGCTTTGATCACTATGTTTTGAAACTGGGTTATGAGTTCACTGATAGGAACCAAGTGGCTATCAATAGGAAGCGTTTCCATAGGATGCCCTAATGTTTTGTTGGAGTTAAAAGTAAAATAAATTCAGCCTTTTTTGGTAAAGTATTAAACTTAATTTGAGCCGGTGTTCCTCTGAACACCATTTCCTCTTCCGTTGCTAGATTCAATGCGAGAATAATAATATTTTGTGGAAAATATTTTTCCAAATCAGACAAGGTTCTATGTAATCGATAAGGAGTGTCCATGACCACAATGGGTCTTTTGTTTTTATTCATGTCATGAACCAAATCTTGCCATTGAGAATCTCTGGTTTCAGTATCTTGACTTAAAAAGCCGCGAAATAAAAACTCAGTTAATCTTAAACCAGATAAACTGATGAGGCCCATTAAACTAGAAGGCCCTAAGCAATTTTTAATTTCAATTTCTTTATTTCGACATAAAGAAACCAAGTCACTTCCTGGATCACAAAATCCTGGTGTACCACAGTCTGAGACTAAAGCAACGAGATGAGATGAGCACAACTCGCAGAGCCTTTTCACATCATCTGGTGTGGAGTGTTCATTCAGGAGTTCATATTTTTTTCCTGTAATTTGGTGAAATTTCAATAAAGTGGAGGTTTCCTTCGTCGACTCGCAAATAATATATTCAGCTTTTCTAAGTATATCTAAAGATTTTAAGCTGATTTCATTGAAGTCCCCAATGGGGGTGGCAATAAGATATAGCATTTATCCTTCTTCTAATAAGTAATTGATAATCGTGGCTACCTCAGAAGGAGGAGGCTCTTTTCCTGAATGGGTGCTTTCAAAAAAGACAATCTCAATTTCAGGAAGCTCTTTTTTAATTAAATTGATATTCACGGGCTCATTCTCAAATAAGTAAATTTTTGAAAATTTATCTTTATCTAAAGTTTTAAACCAATCACATTTAAACTGGGCATCGTCCATTTCTTTGAAAGGCTTCAGAATCAAGGTGGCAGAATCATCATTTAAAGGGAAATCCCATTTTAGCAGAACCTCCTTGGAGCCTTTTTCCATTCTTGCCACATCACGTCCTGTTAAATAGGCAATGGGTATTTCTAAATGATAAAGCTGGTTGACGAAAAAGGAGGCTCCCTCATAGGGAACATCATAATGAACGAATTCATTAGAAAAGAATTTATCAATCCAAGCAGATCTGACATAATCAAAAAGTTCATAGTGGTCATGATCGACCCCAGCTCGTTGAAGAACTTTAATAAAGCCCCAGTCATTTCGAAGAGTTTTAATATTTCTGAAATAAGAGTTAACCTCAGGGAATCGCCTAATAAATTCAGGAGTTTGAGAGATTTCAATTAATACCTTTTCCATCCGAGGAGAGACATCAAATAAGGTCGAGTCTAAATCAAATACAACCAGAGGCTTCCGTGGACTATTCAAGGAAAGATTTTTAATTTGAAGTAGGATTTGTCTTGGAGAAAGTATTTTATTTTGATTGTGCGTCATATATTCGTTTCATTTGATTAAATGATTTTGGATTCAGCCATGGAAGATAAATAAAAGCAAAGAGTTTTGTTGGATTTTACATTTTTTTTTGGTAGCTTCCGTCCAAACTATACGGAGAAGTTCATAATATGAAATATATTTCTTTAGGTTTGATGCTTTTTGTTTTATTCAGTATTGGTTGCACCAGTC
This sequence comes from Deltaproteobacteria bacterium, assembly GCA_017302835.1. Lineage (NCBI taxonomy): Bacteria > Pseudomonadati > Myxococcota > Myxococcia > Deltaproteobacteria bacterium. Next base: position 309,169 of record JAFLCC010000003.1, read on the forward strand.
AAAAAGCAGAGTTAGGGAGTAGTGAAAACCCAATTAAATTCTATTTTACACCTTCCATTGATGCCAAAGTTTTGGAAGCAAATTCTAAGGTATTCAAAAAATATTTAGAATCTCAGACTCCTTATAAATATGAAATTTCAGTTCCTCAATCTTATGTGGCGGTCGTAGAGTCTTTTGGAACTAAAAAGGCTGACATTGCTGCTCTAAATTCCTTTGGATATTTACTGGCCCACGAGAAATATGGAGCTGAAGCTAGGCTTGTCGTTCTTCGCCATGGATCAGCAACATATCAATCGCAGTTTGTGGTAAAAAAAGATAGTGCAATTAAAAAACTTGAAGACTTAAATGGGAAGGTGATTTCTTTTGTCGATCCTTCTTCAACCTCTGGTTATTTGTTACCCATGAAGACGCTTAAAGATAAGAAAATTGTTCCAAAGGAAACCATTTTTTCCATGAAACATGATTCGGTAATCACCAAGGTTTATCTAGGAGAAGTCGACGCCGGCGCTACTTTTTATTCTCCACCGAGTGAGGGAAAAATGGAAGACGCAAGGAGATTGGTGCTGACCCAATATCCAGATGTTGAATCTAAGGTGAGAATTTTGGAGCTATCTGAACCTATTCCCAATGACCCTATTGTCTTTCGCAAGGAAATGGATGAAGAGATGAAGAAAAAAATTACAGAGGTTTTATTAAAATTTGTTGCTACGGAAGAGGGAAAAAATGCTTTTAAGGAAATGTATGGAGTCACCGATTTAAAAGTGACCACGGACAAAGACTATGAATCGGTAAGAAATATGCTTTCATCCATTGGGAAGTCAGCCCAAGAGTTATTGGTAAAATAAATTATGGCAGATAATATTTTAAGTATAAGGGCTTTGGAAAAAACATACCCAAATGGAGTGCGCGCGCTAAAAGGAATTTCCTTTGATGTCAAAAAAGGCGAGTTTCTTGTGGTGATTGGACTTAGCGGTTCCGGGAAATCTACCTTACTTCGATGTATAAATAGACTTCATGATCCCACTTCTGGGGAAATTATATTTAAAGGAAGTATTGATAGTCACCTTCATAGTGAAAAAGATAAGCCTCTAGATATTGCAAAGGCACAGGGAGCTGAAATTAAAAAAATCAGAACTAAAATTGGAATGATATTTCAACATTTTAATTTAATTCCAAGGCATTCAGTGATGTCCAATGTACTCATGGGAAAATTAGGTCAAATGTCAACGTGGAAGTCAATTTTTGGTTTGTTTTCAAAAGAGGATAGGGAGCAGGCTTTAAAATATTTAAATCTTGTTGGTATTGCTGAAAAGGCCAAAATCAGAGCTGACCAACTTTCTGGTGGGCAACAACAGAGAGTGGCTATTGCCAGAGCGTTAACACAAAATCCTCAGTTGCTTTTGGCTGATGAGCCTGTGGCCTCACTCGACCCTGCTACTTGCCATGTCGTCATGGATTATTTAAAAAAAGTAAATCAAGAATTAGGGATCACCATTATTTGTAATCTCCATTTTTTAAGTTTGGTTCGTCAGTATGCCACTCGGGTGATTGCCCTGAAAAATGGAGAACTGGTTTATGAAGGAAGTCCCAGTGAAATCGACGAAGCCTGGTTTGAAAAAATTTATGGTGAGGGTTCCAAAGAAGTCCATATAAACTAAGGAAGTAAAATGAATTCATTTTCAATTAGAAGATCTGTATTTGACGGTTTAACTTTCGGTTTTTTACTCTGTGTGGTTTTGATTGCTATGACCAAGCCAACTGATGAAGAGTGGTTGAATTTATCAAAAAACTCGTTAATTGTTGTTGGTTTTTTCTTTGTTTCCATTGTTATTAGTAATTTTTTGAATAAAAAATCAATTAAGACATTGGGTGAAACGTTGTTTGAACCAGCCTATAAAAAAGTGAATTCTCAAGAAGTACCTTGGTATGTATCATTTTCTCATTGGCATCTATTTATCTTATTATTCACACTTTTTGCCGTGGGTATCAAAGTGACCGATTTTTCAGTATTTAAATTATTAGATATAGATGGTTATAAGGGCGTCAAAAGAATTTTTGCTGAGCTGTTAAATCCAAATTTTCAACTTTTACCCCATGCTGTTTTACGAATGTTTGAAACTTTCTTCATGGCTTTTCTTGCAACAGCCTTTGCGATACCCATAGCTTTTGTACTCAGTTTTTTAGCAGCAAAAAACATCATGAGGCATCCCCTTGCTTTTTTGGTTTATTTATTTCTAAGAACGATGCTAAATATTATTCGTTCCGTAGAGGCTTTCATGTGGGCTATTATTTTTTCAGTTTGGGTAGGCATTGGTGCGGGCGCTGGGATGCTAGCATTGATGATTCATTCGATTGCGTCCCTTGCTAAACAATACTCTGAAATCGTTGAGACGGTTTCAGATGGTCCCATTGAAGGTATTCAATCCACCGGAGCCTCCAAACTACAAACTATTTGGTATGCCATCGTTCCCCAGGTGGTCCTGCCCTACATTTCATTTACGGTCTATCGTTGGGATATCAATGTGCGCATGGCAACCATCGTAGGCTTCGTAGGCGGGGGCGGAATTGGTAAATTATTGATTGCTTATCAAGGACAAGCTATGTGGCGTGAAATGGGCTGTATCTTTTTTGTAATCGCTATTGTGGTCTGGTTATTAGATCAGGGTAGTAGTTATATCAGGGAAGCTCTAAAATAAGCTGAGAAATAACATCTTCATGAGAAATCAATCCGTGATTCTCGTACTCAGGGAAATTTAGAAATCTGTATCCCGAGAATCTATAAAATTGTAACAATTTTTTTGAGGTATAAGTAAAATACTCAGATAAAGGTTCCGAGTTTGAGGTTATTTGATGTAAAACGTTTAATAAGGTTTTTAGTTTGTTTCTTCTATTTTGTGCCTTTTCACTCAAACTCAAACGCCCAATTTCGACCATAGGAATATGAGGATTTTTTTGTTTGCTCTTCAAGTGAATACCCTTTTCCAGCTCCATGGGTAAAGGAGCTGTTATAAAAGGAGCCAAAGGACCAGAATTTGTTTTACCAACAAAAAAAGCTGCCCCAGCAATGGGGATATTCAAACTCTTGTTGTCAAACATTAAAAGTAAATGAATATTTTCCCATAAGATCAAGGTTGTTTCGTTCAATCTTTCAATAAATGAATCATTTTTCTTCAGGGAATTTGGATAGTCACGTAAAAGATAGTTTTTGGCTACTTGATATAAAGGATGATTCTGACTTAATCCTTTGAGAGTGATGAACTTAAAAATCAACCCATTTGAATGAAGTGTCTGAATCCCCTGTTGTGCTTTAATAAATTCTTCTGAGTCATTCATGGGTATTCGAATCGAGAAGGTCGAAGAAATATATTTAGTTAAGCAAGCTTGGGAGGCAAACCCTTTAGCTTGAAAGAGAAAAAAGGCGAAATAAAAGATAAGAAAAACTAGGTGTCTCATTGTCTTAAAATATAGCTTATATTAGTTGGAACATCCACTGTAGGGAATTAAACAAAAGAGCAAAAAGTGGCACTCTATTTATTCCTAGAGCCCTAAAACAATCCAGAGGGTATAAACAAGTAGCAGATATCTTTATATATTTTTTTACTTTCTTTACCGAGTTGATCTAATTCATTTTCAATAAACATTTTTGCTGTTTTATTTATAGGATGAGAGGCAGTTTTTAGTATGATCAAAAACTCAGCAATAAAAGAGAGATGGACTTTAACCTGAGGAAAAAGTGAATTCCTAATGCTGAGAAAATCTTTTTTATTAAATGCGGCTTTTAAAGAATTTTTGTAGTCCAAGAGAAATTCAGGTGACTGATCTTTACTGAGAGCTATCAGTTGATCGACACTCTCTGGGTTTTTAAATAAGAGGAAGTCAGTGATATACATTGAAAATTCTTTTGTAAGGACCCTTTTTAAACTTTTGAAAGTATTTTCTAGATCGTTAAAACTATTTAAATGGTGAAGTGCGACGCTACTAATGACACCATCGAACTCATTCGAATTTAAATTTTTTAAAGTGCTAATATCATCACAGATAAGTTCAACATTTTTTATATTCAGTTTCTTGAAATTCTCCTGGGCGAGCTTTAGCATGTTTTCAGATAAATCTACCCCAAAAAACTGAATGTTTGGATTCATTAACGCGATATAGGATAGTTGGTTTCCAGGCCCGACTCCTAAATCTAAAACTTTAGTAGATTTATTTATAGTTCTTGATGCCCAATAAGCATGAAATAAGTAAGAAGCTTTAAGTGCTGAATCCTCAAATCCGCTTTGATTAAATTCATTAGTTTGATTTTCACTCCTCATCACCATCACTTCAGGAATTCGAACTAGTTTTTGTGATGAAAAAAATTCTTTTAATAATAATAAGGGTATAAATTGATTCATATTTTCCTTTACTTGTTTAAATATTATAGAGTTAATAGGAGTAATCTAGGCGTTTTTTTCCATGGATCTAAAATATGAAAAATAAAAATTTGCATATTTCAACCCCTTCTTATCAGAGTGAATTCGTAAAAATTGATTCAAGTTTAATGTTACTAAGGCGAGAACATTATTACCCATTAGGCTATGAAGCTATTGATACCTACGGAGATTTCTCGATTCTTGCCTTTGCTGATCTGAAGGAAAAGTTTTTGATTTTAAAGAGTTATGATTCCTCCATAGAATTATCTGGACCTGTCGTCATTTTTATTCCTAAATATACGTTGGTTCATTGGAAAATGCTCACCAATCATTTAAAATGGGAAGCCTATATTACTAAAAAACATGATCGTATTCAATCTGATCAGATCACCCTTTTTGAAAACGAAGTTAATAAACCAAAGAGTCTTATTGATTTTTTTGAAATTATTAATTATGGGAAAATTAAATATCAAATTCCAAAAAATGTTATCAACGGCCCTCATAAGTTAGCTAATGATATTAAAGACTATCTAGATGAAAATTACTCAGAAAAGATGGATATAAAGGATATTTCCTCTCGGTTTAATTTAACGAATTCGCAAGTAACAAAGATTTTTCAAAAAACATTTACACTGACACCTGTTGAATACCGAACAAAAATTAGGGTCTTTAATTCGATGTTTACGTTATTAACGGATGTGAAAGATTTAAGTGTTATTGATATTGCTTTTCAAACTGGTTTTTCAGATCTAAGTCGATTTAACAAACAGTTTAAGAAAATTACCCAAACAACTCCGTCTAAGTTTAAATTTAAATAGAGTATACCAATTCCTATTCATTGGCATATCCTTAGCTTTACCCAGATAATTTTTGGACGGCCCCTCAGTCAAGACAAAAAAAGTTTTTCAAAAGGAATCACTTGATAGAAATACTCAGTGATGAGATCCAGAGTTTTGTTTGACATCTCACCCTCATAGATAAAGACAGTTTTGAGTGAGGAACGCCTGGGCAATTGCAAAACAGAAGTCTTTCTTTTGACTTCCTCGATCACGCTGGAATCAATTTCCTTTCTGCATTTGATCTCACAAAGATAAAAAACATCTAAATTGGTATGGATCAAAAGATCGATTTGGCAGGCCCCTTTGTTTGTGCTTTTTTTGCGCTGCACATAAGGAGCTGCTGAAATCAATTGCGAATTTTCAATGGCAAGATTTTTCAAGATCAAATCTTTGTTTTGAAGAACGATATTTTCAAATTGCAAACCCATGATGGAGGTCCAACCTTTGAGGTCCATGAAAGACGTGATGACCTTTCCCCCTTTGAGGATCGGCTTCTTTTTAGGCTCAATGAACTTCAAATAAAAGCGCAAATAGTTATCTTTTATTCGGAGGTGACTCAGCTTTGAAGTTTTGCCTGAGGGTTGAAAATAAAAATCCCGACTGAGAAATCCAGACAGTTCTAGAATATGAATCGCTTCTGTCAAATCACTATTTTGATCTGACTTGAGCTCCAAAGCCAATTGGTTGGGGGTGAGTTTTTTTTCCAAACAAATTCTTACAATTTTTTCGAGACTCTTTGATTTTCTTCCGAAAATATCCACGAAAATTTTATCAAAATCATTGAACAAAATTCCATTTTTGTCATAGCAAAGGCGTATCAGATTTTGTTCAGCGGTTTGTTTCGGTAGGATCTCCTCGAGGTACTTGGGAACCCCCCCTGTAACCGCCAGAATTTGCAACACTTCAAACATCCCCATCTGAAATTTTCTCTGTGCCAGAAGTTCTCTGATTTCGGGAAGTCTGAGTTCTTCAAGAGCGAGCTCCAGGGAAATCCTACCTTCAAAACTTGCATTTTTTAGAATGTTGTCCTCGATCCAGGCAGAGACTGAGCCGCACAGAACCAAGATCAAATCGTTATTTTTTTTAAATTGAGTGTCCCAGACGTCCTTTACTCTCAAGGGAAATAAGGGATCTCCTTTGGACATCCAAGAGATCTCATCCAGCAGGATCAAGCATGGTCCCATGGAGGTCTGCTTCGCCAGAGTGCTCAAGGCTTCTGTCCAACTGTCGAAATATTGTTTTTTAGTATTGAAGATGTCGCTGATTTTCTCAGAAAAATGGTCCAATTGATCTTGGAGCGTGACTCGTTCGTCGGGTCCCAGACCTTGAATGGACACAAACCGAGGGAATGTCTTTCCAAACTCAGAAATAAGAGTGCTTTTGCCGATTCGTCGTCGGCCCATCAGACAAACAAGGCTGGCAGTTCCCTTTTTCGTGAGTTTTTGCAGTTGAGCCAGCTCTTGGCGACGTCCAATAAACATATCCCCTCCGAGGTTTTGGGTTCAACTCCCCGGTAAACGCAAGAACATAGATTTGCCGGGGAATTCACAGAGTAGATCAACTCCCCGGTAAACGCAAGAACATAGATTTGCCGGGGAATCAGATCAAGCAGGTTTTGTGAATTTCTTTTTATGAATTAAGAATTTTGATGGATTTGTTCCTAAAATAGTTTTAAATTGATTATAAAAAAACTTTGAATCAGTTAGTCCAATCTTGTTGGCTATTTCTAATATCGATTCATCACTAAATAGCAATTCATGTGATGCCTGAATCAGTCTTAATTGATTACGATATTTTACTGGTGAAATGTCGTAAGATTTTTTAAATTGTCTGCTGACATAGGAATAGTTATAGTTCTCTTTAACTAGTGATTTAATGTTTTCTGAAATCATAAATCTCTTCTGAATGGTTTTCCTTAATAAGCCTTCAACATGGCTCTCACTTTTTAGATTTGGATGAATGCCATGTTGTTTTTCGATAAAAGCCAATAACGATGAAGAAGATTTAATCAAAGGCAGAAAGTGAGATTGAAAAGGCGAAATTATTTTTGATTCGATTTGAGTTGCTTTTTCCAAGTTAGTTTGACTTAAAAGATAAATCCACTTTAGATTACCCTTTCGAATTTTCCATTTAATAATAGAAAAGGGGCTCAGATAAAGTAAAATCTGACCTTTGACCTCATTCCACTTTTTATTTGACCAGAAATAGAGGCTATTTTCGGGAAAATCACCATAGCCAAGACTCCAGAATTTTGAATGAATATCTAAAACCATTTTCTCTTCTTGATAGCGATGACGTCTTAAAATAATGGCTTCATTTTTTTTAAGAGACAAAATACTGCTTGAGTAGGTTTGGGACCTAATTTTTTTCATGTAAAGCCTATCTCAGTAAAACATAGGCGACTAGAAAGTAAGACTCAAGCAGAAATCGAAAATAAGTCAAATTAGCCTATAGATTGGTTTTAGCTTGATTCTGTATGATTCTAATATGATCCACGAAATGATTAAGCTATTGAAATATTGTCCTTCTGGTGGTAACCAGCAACCCTGCAGACTTATGTTGGAAGAGAGTGAAATAAACTACACGCTAACTCTTCGAATAGAAAAAAATAAAAATACTCATACCTATGCAGATCCATTTTATTTTGGAAGCTTAATTGGTCTTGGTATTATGACTTATAGTGTGAATTATTTGGCGCCCAGTTTCGGGATTAAAGTTTTATCTATTACCGAAAATCTGGATCAAAACCCATTTGACTCAAAAATTATTTTTAAATTGCAGAAAGATTTTGGTCTACTTAATGATTTAACTCAAAAAAAACAAGAGTATTTTCGAAAAAGATTTACAGACAGAAACCTTTTTTTATCCAAAAAAATCCCTAATGAGATTAAGTCGGATCTTTTTAATAGGGTCTCGGGTATTGTTTCTTTTGAAACGAGCAAAGATCGTCAAAGGGTCATTAATGTATTAAAAAAATTGTCCTTAATACGTTTTCAAAATGATCAGTTGTTTCATGAATTGTTACAAGAGCTAACAGTTAACTCAGAAAATCGTGGAATTCCAATTAAAAATCTAGGTCTCAGTTATTTTTTAGAAAAATTGATGGTAATGATAAAATCATTTCCTCTAACGATACCCTATGATTTATTTCACCTATGGCCAAATTATGAAAGTGTTACGAGGCCGTTGAAATCTTCCCCAGAAATTTGGCACCTCTCCGAAGTTGGAATTGAGCAGATTCATTGGATTGCCTTAGGAAAAAAAATGATGGATATTTGGATGACTCTGACAGAGAATGGCATTCATCTTCACCCATATGGCGGACCCTTAATTTTGGCAAATTATTTCTATCAAAAAAAGTATTTTTCATTTTCTATTAAGCATCAATCAATTTTGAATGAACTAGAAACAATGATAACAGATAAAACCCCCTTGGACTTTAAAAAGGCGTCCATTTTTTTAAGGGTGGGATATTCAAATACACCATATATGGCTACCCCCAGAGAATATATGGATGATGAAGGTCTAAGTGTAGACAAAGGTCCAGTTTTTTCGGCAAAGAGCTCATAACGTCAAAAATATTTACAAAATAGATTAAATAAAGTTTTTCATTTTAATAACTTCCTTAAAGTCTAAATCGATTTTTCCCGAATAAGGTCCATATGGCTAAGGACGAATCATGAAGAATATCTACTTTATAAGTAAAAATGAAAAACAGTTAGGTCCTTTAACTGAAGATCAGATTCTTAAAAAGATTAAATTAAAAGAAATAAGTTGGATGGACTATATTTTTGAAAATTCAAAAAGAGATTGGATCCTAATAATGGAACATCCAAAGTTCAATAAATTATTTACAGAAAGTGTTTTACGAGGTCCAAGCGAGGATCCCCTAGCTAAACAAAAAAATAAGAAAACTAAAACGATTGAAGATCAGCAAATTGAGGGAAAAGCTTGGTATTTATTGAAGGAAAACAACAATTATGGTCCTTTTTTTATCACTGAAATAATTCAGATGTTACAATCAAAAATATTGTCTGAATATGATTTCATATGGCATGAAAAATTTGAAAATTGGAAGCGGGTTGCAGAAACCCCTGATTTCGCTTCTGAAAATATTCAAAATTTATTAAAAAGTGGAAATCCTGAAATTCAGGAATATTTTTTTAGGCGCAGAAATATTAGAGTCAACTATGGATGCAGTTTGGTTGTTCATGATAATAAAAAAATTTATAAGGGAAGAAGTATTGAATTAAGCTCTGGAGGGGCAGGGATTTTCGTAGATACGAATGACTTGAGGAACGGCCAAAATTTATTTTTACATTTTCAACCAGGGGATGGCGTTCCACCATTTAATGCCATTTGTACTATAGTAAGTAAGCAATTTAATAGTCACCAGCAGGGTCAAAATTTAGAATTCAAGTATGGAGTTAGATTTACAAGCATTAGTCAAAATATTAAACAGAAAATTCAAGAATTTGCGGAATCAGAGGGTAAAGGCAAAAAGAAGGCATCATGAAGAAATTTATATTAATAATTTATTTTTTTTTAGTGAGTTGTTCGAACAGTGTTAATTTTGATTTGCCGCAAGCAAGCCAAAATTTCGCACAAGATATTAAGTATAACAACAAAGTCGACTTTTTATTTATTGTTGATAATACCTCTTCAATGAATGTGGTACAAAAGTATGTGGCTGATCAATTGCCGTTTCTTATTAATTCTTTCAATGAATTAAGAATGGATTTTCATATTGGTGTTGTCACAACCACAATGAACAGTCACTTTGATTACAGTGGAAAGCTATTTGGAAATCCTAAATTTATTGATTCCTCTAGTAAAAATATAAATGAGGAGCTGGCCAAGAAAATCCTGGTTGGTGTGGATGGGGCTACAATTGAACAAGGTTTAGATGCTATGGTGAGTGTTTTTTCAGACGAGTATCTTAACGGAGAAGGAAAAAATTTTATAAGAAAGGACGCCTATTTAAGTGTTATTGCTCTGAGCAATGAAGATGATGAAAGCCGTTTTGAATGGACTTATTATGCTGATTTTTTAAACAAACTAAAACCCAATTATGAGGATGGCTCCAAAGCATGGTCATTTAATTTCTTTGGTGTTCTTTCCTTGAATGACCAGTGCCCAAGTGGTGATTGGAGTTTTTACAAAAGTCCAGGTGTCAAATTCTTAGACTTGGTTAAGTACAGCTCCGGTTTTTCAGGATCTATATGTGGGAGCAATATTTATAATGCCTTGTCTGGAATCAAAGCCAGGGTCATACAGGTTCTTACAGACTACAAACTTAAAGAGGTACCAGAAATTTCTTCTATAAAAGTCTATTTAAACAGCCAATTGATAGATCAAGATGAAAAAAATGGATGGACCTATATTAAAGAACTTAATTTAATTAGATTTAATGGAACGGCTATTCCAAAATCAGATGATGGAATCAGAGTTGATTTTAAACCGCTAGAATCACATTAAGAGCCTTATTTTTAGAGAGCTACTAATCTACTTAATCTGCTGTTGATAGGCTAAGAAAAATAAATAACTATTCCCATACTCTTGATTTTTGTTGGTAACAGAAAGTGAATACCTATTATCAAGAATGAATGCTGACTTCTTTTCTCTCCATAGCTCGAATTGTAATGAAAAATCAAATCCATATTCAGTGAAATCTCTTGCGGAGGTGTTCATGTCTGTTCCAGAGAGAAAGTCACTGTGAATTATTTGTGGATCTCCAATAGAGTAGGAGGAATAAAAATCTATAGCAGTACTCACAAATTCTGAAAAATATCTACGATAGCCCATGGAAATTTGAAGAAGTTCCGTCTTCTCACTAAGAATCTGGGAATCATGTTCGCGAAAAAAAAATTTATTGGTATAGAACATCATGACTTCAATGGATGAGTAACTGCTGATATCTCCCAAGCCTACAACTCCAAATCCAGGCTGAAATGGCGATTGGGCGCCAGAGTTTGTATTTGAAAAGTTCGTTTTAGAGAGTAGAGGTCCAACGCTGATATAACCATTTCCTGGTGCAGGGCTGTATGCAAAACTCTTTACCGATAATAAGATAAACGTCATAATCTTCAACATAGAGGAAGATTAAAATCAATGTATCCTATTGTCCAACGACTTTTTATTTTTGGCTCCTTTTATTCAGGATGCCAGCTTTTCTATTCTCGAAACTTTCTATTCTTATTTTTTTATAGCACGATTTTTTTCTTGCCAGTTAGAGTTCTTTCCTTGACTCCAAATGAGAAAACAGAAGAGACATTTGAGGAGTTTCTTATTCGGAATAATAAAGAGTTATCAGAATGGTTTGATAGCCAGGCCGAAGCGATTGATTTGTTTTTGGTAGGTCAAAAGTTAACAACAAAAAAAAATGAAACTACATTTAGGATTGAGAATTCCAGTTTTGTCAAAGAGCGTGAAACTTTTAATAACACGACTGGATTTCGAATTGTATTGAGGCTTCCAAATCTTGAAAAGTATTGGCAGTTACAGTTAACTTCATATGATGAAGTTGAAGATAAACGGGGGGCTAAAAATAAATACGTTAAACAGGCCCCCAAAGATCAAAATTATGGAGCCACTATTGGGTGGTTTCAAAATTTGGGAAAAATACGAACTTCTTTTCAGCCTCGTATTGAACTTCAAGACCCATTAAAAGTATCTCATTCATTTACATTTGAAAGTCTTATCAGTGTAAATACTTTCCACGTAAACCCTAAACTTGAATTATTTGCCCATCCTGATAAGGGAGTGGGAATTTTCAATGCCTATAATTTTGATTTTCCTCTAAATAGGTTTTTTTCTTTAACCTGGATTAATGAAGGCGAGTATCAGGAAAAAAATCATGTTTTAGGAGTGAGTCATGGTTTATCACTGGGACAACATCTGAATTCCAAAAAAAGCATATCCTATAATATTTTTTGTGATTATAATAACAGGCCTGATTATCACCTTCTTGGCTACAATTTATCCGTTTCGTGGAGTGAGATCATTTATCGTAAGATTCTTGATTACCGTGTGACCCCTTATTTAGAATTTATTGGTGAAAAAGGTTTCGTGGGTGTGCCAGGACTAAATATTAATTTTTATCTTACATTTTAAATTCAGAGTTTAAAATCCAATTCTTTATAATGTCTAAATCGGTATTGGATAAACTTGTGCCTGATGTATTATCAGACTTTAGAGGCATCGTTTTTCTTGCAGAAGAATTACTATCTGACGTGCCTGATAAACGGTACCAGAGCATAGAAACAGAAAGGCTCATCAATAGAGGATCAACAAAACTAAAAGATAAGAATGTTCTCGTTATCTCTTATTCTGAGTTTCTTGATCGAATTGAGACACTATTGACTTAACAGTTCTTTGTGTCAAAAAGAGAATTTGAAACATATGTTATCAATTTATTCAATGTTTAAAATCAACTCACTTAAATTGATCACGATGAAGCTGAATAGGTTTTGATTTTGCACCTTCTATTTATCAGGGGGCTCTAATGAAATTTACGAGCAGATTGTTGTTAAGTTTTTTGTCAGTATTAATTATTGTTTCATTTCAAAACTGCGGCCAGTCAGGAAATATCAGCATGCAGAGCCAATCTGGGGTGGCCAAAATGGATGCCAATAATACCGACCAACCTAATTTACCCAGTCCTGTTAGTAGTTCTGATCCAGCATTAGAAGATCCGATAACTATAGTTGATCCAGATAGAATTGTCGGAGTTCCTCCAACGCCGCCACCTACGGCCGCTCCAACGCAGCCTACAGCATCGCCAACGATGCCACCTCCGCCAGTTGCATCGGTAATCCCTCCTTCCGCTCCGCCGCCCTCTACAGTGAACGCTCCACCGACGATGGTGCCACCGACTGCCGGGTCACCAACTGCCGGGTCACCAACTGCCGGGTCACCAACAGTCTCTCATGGAGCCATAAAGGATGATGATGATAAAGACGACTCTATAGATGTTGCCAAAGAGTATCTTGATTATGACATTGATGAAGATAATGGAAGCATTAAATCTGGATATAAAATATCCTGTGCAGGGTTAAATAGACTGATGATGTTAACTAGCGGGTTTGTGAAAAAAACTGATGCTACTTCTGTAAATAACACGGTGGGGAACTTAAAAATTTCGGCTCAAGATGATGTGAGTATAAACAATCATCACGGTTTGCTTTTTCTTTTCAACATTAAAAATATTTTCAGACTCAATAATATCAAAGCACTGTTTTTGCTTGCAGAGGCAGATAACATTGGTCTTGTGAATAATGTCAGGTCGCTCTCTATAATGAGAGCCGATGTTGTTTCATCAATTCACAGTTTTAGAGGCTTGTTGTGTTTGGACTCCCCAAGCATCGAAGAGATTTCAAACTATCGTGGCATTCTAGAAATTTCTGGAAATGTGAAAAGAATATCCAATTTCAGAGGTACCTTGAAAGTGAAAGGCCAAATTGATCATCTTGAAAACTTCAGAGGTACTTTAAAAGTCGATGGCGATATTTTGTCACAAAACAACGTGAAGATCCTCATGAAATAGTTTCGTGTGGCAGTCGTGAAATGCTAATAATCAGGTTATAAAAAGTCTGCCAAGATTTCTTCAAATTGGGTTTTTGAGGGTTTAAGTTGAGATTCATTTAACTCAAAGAGACCTTCAGAAACCAGGTTTAGCTCTTCATTAAGGCTTGGCGACGATTCGTTAATATAAAATAATCCTGTTAAAATCTGACCGGCATTGGCGCTCTCTTGGAGCAGCTTAAGCGCGTTTATTTTATCACTCACAGAATGTTCATTGGCTCCTAATTTTTTTAAAATCAACTCGCTCCCATCAGGCATTTGAACCCTTTGCGTGGATCCCTCACGGTAATCTACTTTGATTTCCTCCATGGGCTGTACCAGTCCCAACTCTTGCAGACTGACATCGTGTTCACGAACGTAGGTATAACTTTTTGTAGAACCATCATGGTTATTAAAAGTGATACAGGGTGAAATCACATCGATAAGAGCTGTACCTCGGTGTTTTTGAGCAGCTTGAAGCAAGGGAACTAATTGTTTGGCATCACCAGAAAAAGATCTCGCCACAAAGGTGCATCCCAAAGTGAGTGCCAAGGAGCAAATATCAATGGTGTCAAATGGATTGTAGGCACCACTTTTTTGTTTAGCACCCTTATCTGCGGTAGCACTAAATTGCCCTTTAGTTAATCCATATACGCCATTGTTAGCAACGATATAACACATTTGTACATTTCTTCGTATTAAATGAGTAAAGCCACCCACTCCAATACTAGCGGTATCACCGTCACCACTCATTCCAATCATGTGTAAACTTCCATTAACGACTTTGGCGCCTGTAGTGACCGGGGCCATACGTCCATGCATGGAATTAAAACCAAAAGATTTAGACATGAAGTAAGCCGGAGTCTTTGAGCTGCAGCCGATTCCAGACATCTTGGCAATTTGATAGGGATGAATTCCATTTTGATAGGTGGCTGTAATTATATGAGCCGTAATGCTGTCATGACCGCAACCTGTGCAAAGGGTAGAGGCGGAACCAGAATAATCTTTTTTTTCCAAATTCACTTTGTTTTTATTTGCAGGAGCTGTAACGGGAGCATTTGCAGGAGGTGTTTTAGGTGTTACTGTCATTTTAATTTCTCCTTTCAGCCATGTTTACCAAGAATTTAACAATAGGCTCGAGAATACTTTCAGCAGTGATGGGCGTGCCATCATAGTGCCTAATAGACTCGATTAAGTGAAAAACCTGATTGAACTCTGATTTAAGCAGTTCACACATTTGCCCATCGCGATTTTGATCCACCACGAAGTTTACCTCATGTTGTTGGATAAAATCTAAAATATCGGGAGTCAGCGGAACGGCTCGGATGCGGCAGTAATGTGTTTCTATATTTTTTTCTTTTAACAAATGCATGGCTTCTTTAACCGCAAGGTCGCTAGAGCCATAGGCGATGATACCAATTTGAGCTTTCGTTTGAACCTTGCCGCCTTGAGTTTTGGAGGCTTGATCTTTGGAAGCTAAATTTGGATCACTTTGTAAATAGACAGGAGCTGGCACCATCGTTTTTGCTGTTTCCCACTTCTTAGCAAGGCGATCGACGATAAATTGGTACTCATCACTTTTTTCCGTGTAAGCGGCTTTAGCATTATGCCCACTTCCACGAGTGAAATAAGAAGCTTTCTCGTGCCAAGTTCCTGGAAGGGTTCGGTAAGGAATTCCATCTTTATCAGGATCTCCGTATCTTTCAAATTGGCCTATTTTTTCCAAATCTTCTGCATTTAAAACTTTTCCTCTATCGAAAGGCTTTTCAGGATAGGTCAGTTTATTTTCCATCCACAGATTCATTCCTAAATCGAGATCACTTAAAACAATAACTAACTGTTGAAGTCTTTCGGCTAAGTCAAAAGCTGTTTGACCAAACTCGAAACATTCTTGAATATTTCCAGGTAGTAAACAGGGATTTTTGGTATCCCCATGGGAAAGATGAACGGCAGACAGCAAGTCTCCTTGGGCTGTTCTCGTAGGCATTCCCGTAGAAGGCCCGACTCTTTGAACGTCCCAAATAACGGAGGGAATTTCGGTAAAATAGGAAAACCCTGCGGCCTCTGCCATCAGGCTCAGCCCAGGGCCAGAAGTGGCCGTCACGCTGCGAGCGCCAGCCCATCCTGCACCTAGCACCATACAAATGGAGGACAGCTCATCTTCGGCCTGAATGACGGCAAATTTGTTTTTACCTTCACTGGTTTTTCGATATTTTTGAGCGAGCTGAATATATTTTTCGACAATGGAGCTTGAGGGCGTGATGGGGTACCACGCGGTAAAGGTGCAGCCGCCAAACAGCCAACCGAGGGCTGCCGCAGTATTCCCTTCCATCAAAACTTTGTTTTTGTTTTTTTCAGTGGTTATTGCTTGGTAAGGGAAAGGAATATCTTTGAGAGTGGTCTCTGCATAGTGATAGCCTAACTCCGCCGCTTTTTTATTGACCGTAATGACGGAGTCCTTATTTTCAAATTGGTCGGCAATAGAAAGATTGAGAACTTCCAAATCCAAGTTTAAAAGTTTGGCAAGAACCCCCACATAGATCATGTTGATCACTAGTTTTTTCACTTTAATTGAATCTGTGCTCTGATCAACTAAAGGCTTGAATGAAATGGGTATCAATTGAATCGAAGCCTCTTTGACAATGGTTTGAGCCAGGTCTGATTGCAATTGGGTTCCTAAGTCCGAGTTATAAATAAAAAAACCACCAGATCTTAGGGTTTTTAAGTCCTCTAAGAGAGTCTGCGGATTCATTCCAACGAATATATCCGCTTTCGCTCTTCTCGCTACGTATCCATTCTCTTCGGCCCGTATCCAAAACCATGTGGGCAAACCGGCAATATTTGAAGGAAATACATTTTTACCGCCAACAGGCACGCCCATGCGAAACAAGGTTTTGAGTAAAATATTATTTGCAGATTGAGAACCACTTCCATTTACGGTGGCAATGGTGATGACAAAATTATTTTTATTAATAGACTTATTCACATTCATAGGCTCCAACTGCTATCATACTTTTTTTCTTGAGGCAGATTTTATTTAAAGGCCATCTGAGCATAACACACTAGGTCAGTAGAGATATTTGATGAATAAAGTTCCATGGAAATATTAGGATGGATCTTATTCAATAATATCTAGGATAAAACTGAATTAAAGAGGTAATCTATGAAGCCATTTACAGCGCCTGATTTTTTTAATATAGAGTCACAACTCACTGAGGAAGAAATTCTCATTAGAGATAGTCTCCGTCAATTTGTCACCAAAGAGATCATGCCTTCAATTGCCGATGATTTCGAACAAGGTGTTTTTCCAAAAAGATTGATTCCTTTGTTGGCTGAAATGGGAACGCTAGGAGCTACCATCAAAGGTTATGGCTGCGCCGGCGTGAGCTACACCGCCTATGGTTTGATCATGCAAGAACTAGAACGTGGGGACAGCGGCATTCGTTCTTTTGTAAGCGTTCAGGGAGCTCTGTGCATGAGTCCTATTGCTGAGTTCGGGACAGAGGAACACAAGAAAAAATACCTACCAAAAATGGCTAAAGGCGAGCTGATTGGTTGCTTTGGTCTGACCGAAGCTGACTTCGGGAGCAACCCCGGCGGCATGCTCACCAAAGCGAAAAAAGAAGGTGATCATTATATCTTAAATGGCTCTAAAATGTGGATCACCAATGGCGGGATGGCTGATTTAGCCATCGTCTGGGCCAAAAATGACGAGGGTAAAATTATTGGTCTGATTGTCGACAGGGACACCAAAGGATTTTCCGTAAGGAATATCGAGAAAAAATACTCCCTCAAGGCCTCTATTACCAGCGAGCTTATTTTTGAAAACTGCCGAGTTCCCGTCAGTCAACAGCTTCAAGTCCAAGGACTGCGAGGTCCCTTCGCCTGCCTAAATCACGCTCGTTATGGGATTGCTTGGGGGGCCGTCGGCGCCTCGATGGCCTGTTATGACGAGGCCCTCAATTACGCAAAAACACGGATCCAGTTTGATAAGCCCATTGCTAGTTATCAATTGGTACAAGCTAAATTAGTTGAAATGTACACGGACATCACTCTGAGCCAATTACTGAGCCTGCAATTGGGAAGAACCAAAGATCAAGGTAAGATTCTCCCTCAACATATTTCAATGGCCAAAATGAATAATGTTGCAAAGGCACTGAAGCATGCGCGCATGACCCGAGATATTTTAGGCGCCAGTGGAATCACTTTCGAATACCAGTGTGGCCGGCACATGATGAACCTCGAAAGCGTCAACACTTACGAAGGCACTGAGGATATTCATCGTTTAGTCCTCGGTGAGTACATTACGGGGATTCCCGCTTACCGGTAGATTTTGATAGAAATTTAGAGGACCAATTTTTGGTGGTGACCACTCACAATTGGAGAAAATGGTTTTTTTATCGTTGTTTAAGTAGTTTCTTTTTTTATAATCCGAGCTTTTTTTTGATAGCCGCTAATTCTGTTTCTTGTTGGTCAAGGCGCGCTTTAAGTTCAGCATTTTCCGCTTCGAGTTTAGCAGTCTTGGCATTTGCTTCAGCCTTCACAGAGGCGATCTCGCGATCGACCCCTAGAAACTTCCTATAAATCTCCTGAACGGCCTTTATCAGCGGCGAAATGAGTTCTGAGTACCGAACACCGAAACGATCTGTTGTTTCGTCGTGAGTGACAATAGAGGTCTTTCCCCCTTTACCAATCTCATCTATGACCTGTTCTGCTTCTTGGGCAATCAGGCCATAGTGAACATCGTTATCAATTCCTGTGTTCCAACGATAGGAAACAGGGCGCAATTTGTTAATAAAATCTAATCCCAAATCGGTGTCATAGATATCTTTTTTCTCACGGCGATCAGAAGTATTGATCGTACCATTTGTCGCATAGACTGTTGTGAATCGATATGTTGCGCTACCAAGAGTCGTGGTGTTGTCTACGGCTGGCGAGATAATTCCCGCAACTTGGAGAGTTGTTTGTGGCGTTGTAGTTCCTATACCGACGTTCCCACCACTTGCAGCCAAAATCACATTTCCAACAGTGCCCGCTCCTTGCTTTGCACCACCAGCTATCACTACATTGCCACCAATGCCTGTGGTATTGCCACCCGCTCCACCAGTAATTTCCACCGCTCCACCTGTATTATACCACGAGCTTCCGCCACTGATTGAGACTTTGCCTGGGTTGCCACTTGACATCACCCCATTTCCACTCCTCAACACAACATCACCTCCTGTGTTCGAAGCTGAATTGCCCTGCAATTGAAGGTATCCTCCATGATTAGTGCCGCCGTATCCGGCAGCGCTAAGGGTTATAATGCCTGTTGATGAATTATCTGAGCCCTGGCTAGGCGTGGTAATATTGATATTTCCAACTTTGCTTTGGACTGCGCTTCCTCCTGAAGTGATATTGATGTCACCGCTTAAGCCACTAAGGTTCGAGTTTCCCCCAGTGATACTCACGGACCCACCATTGAAATTTCCCCCTGTTCCGCCATTCTGAGCTACAATATTTATACTTGTTCCGCTCGTTGAAGCCGCCGCTGTTCCGCCTTGGACATCGAGGGTTCCTGCGGGACTGGAGGTCCCAATCCCTACATTCCCACCCATAAAGCTTGCCGCATACCCAGCACCAGCCTGAGTCACTGCTAGAGCTGTCGAAGCAGAGTTTGAATTATTCACCAGAGGCCCAGTCATCGTACCACCAGCCAAGGGTAATTTCGTCGCATCTGTCGCAGTGATATTTGTTAAA